>JASJCA010000133.1 GCA_030066215.1 Rhodobacter sp.
GGCCGTCGGCGAAACCCTCCGCGGCATGATGCCCTGGATCTCGGCCGGCAAGATGGTCGACAAGGCGAAGAACTAGGCCACGCCGACCTCTGCAAAATCGCACAGCCGCCCCGGCAGGTGCGGGACGGCTGTGCGATTTTGCAGAGGTCGGCGTGGCCTAGTTCTTCGCCTTGTCGACCATCTTGCCGGCCGAGATCCAGGGCATCATGCCGCGGAGGGTTTCGCCGACGGCCTCGATCTGGTGGGCGTCGTTGTTGCGGCGGATCGCCTTGAACGAGGGCTGGCCGACGGCGCATTCGGCCATCCAGTCGCGCACGAAGCGGCCCGACTGGATGTCCTGCAGGACGGACTTCATCCGCGCCTTGGTCTCGTCATAGGGCAGGATGCGGGGGCCCGAGACATACTCGCCGTATTCGGCGGTGTTCGAGATCGAGTAGTTCATGTTGGCGATGCCGCCCTCGTAGATCAGATCGACGATCAGCTTCACCTCGTGCAGGCATTCGAAATAGGCCATCTCTGGGGCGTAGCCGGCTTCGACCAAAGTCTCGAACCCCATCCGGATCAGCTCGACCAAACCGCCGCAGAGAACCGCCTGTTCGCCGAAGAGATCGGTTTCGCATTCTTCCTTGAAGTCGGTCTCGATGATGCCCGACCGACCGCCGCCGATGGCCGAACAGTAGCTGAGGCCAATCTCCAGCGCTTTGCCGGACGCGTCATTGTGGACCGCGACCAAGCAGGGCACGCCGCCGCCCTTGGTGTATTCGCCGCGCACGGTGTGGCCGGGGCCTTTCGGGGCCATCATGATGACGTCGACTTCGGCGGGCGCCTCGATCAGCCCGAAATGAATGTTCAGGCCGTGGGCGAAGGCGATCGCGGCGCCGGGTTTGATGTGGTCCTTGACGTGTTTTTGCCAGGTGTCGGCCTGCAACTCGTCGGGCATGGTAAACATCATCAGGTCGCACCAGGCGGCGGCCTCGGAGATGCCCATAACCTGTAGGCCTTCCGATTCGGCTTTCTTGGCCGATGGCGAGCCCTCGCGCAGAGCGATGGCAATGTTTTTGGCGCCTGAGTCCCGCAGGTTCAGGGCATGGGCGTGGCCCTGGCTGCCGTAGCCGAGGATGGCCACCTTCTTGTCCTTGATCAGATTGATGTCGCAGTCACGGTCATAGTAGACGCGCATGTTTTGTCCTCCTGGGTTTCTGGGGTGTGTCCTAACCCGGACGGGGAGTGTGGGCGAGATTTGTTTTGGGTATTTATTCGCCGCCTTTCGTGATATTCATTCGTATTATTGCGCATACTTGGAGATTTCATGCTTGACGATACAGATCGGCGTCTCTTGCGGCGGATGCAAGACCAGCCCGACATCGCCTACCCGGACCTGGCGGAAGCGGCGCGGGTGACGACTTCGCAGGCCATGCGGCGGGTGGAGAGGCTACGCGAGCGCGGCGTGATCCGCGCCACCCGGGCCGTGATCGACTGGCGCGCCTTGGGCTATGCGGTCGAGGTTTCGTTGCGCTTCACGCTCGACAAGACCGAGGCCAACGCGTTCGACACCTTCATCACCGCGGCGCGCGAGGTGCCCGAAGTGATCGAGATCCAGACCTTCCTGGGCAAGGTCGACGTGCGGCTGAACGTGATCGCCCGCGATATGGGGCATTACCAGCGGATCTATCGCGAGCGCATCCTAACCCTGCCGCACATCGCCGACATCGAGGCGCTGATGCTGGTGGCGACGGTGAAATCGGAAGAGCGGCTGCCGATATGATCGCGCCTGCAAATTCCCGGGTCAGCGGAACTCCCGCATTTCCCCAAACGCATTTGCTTGCGCGAACGCTGCATCGAGGGGCCGCGTGAATGCCGAAATCCCATGATTCTGAGATTGCGCTGGATGACACCGACCGGGCGCTGCTGCGGATGATGGCCGAGGACGCGACGCAGAACGCGGGCAAGCTCGGGCGCGCCATCGGGTTGAGCCAGCCGGCGGCGTGGCGGCGGGTGAAGCGGCTCAAAGAGTCCGGTGCGATTGCCGGGCTGTGGCTGGACCTAGACCTGGAAAAGCTCGGCTTCGGGGTGACGGTGTTTCTGGGCGTGAAGCTGGCGACAAAGGGGAGGGTTTCGTTGGAGGATTTCGAGCGGGCCGTCAGCGCGATACCGGAGGTGCAGACGGTGCAGCATGTGCTGGGGCTCTACGATTACCGCCTGCGCGTCGTGGCCCGCGACATCGCCGACTTCGAACGCGTCCTGCGCCGGCGCATCATGACGCTGCCGGGGGTCGGCGAGGTCGAGGCGAATGTGCTGCTCAGCGAGGAACGGCTGACCGGTCTGTTGCGTTGAACAGATGTGGCGCCGAAGATCCGGATGGAGCCCCTCAATGCGATCCTTCGCGATGCGGTGAGTGGCCTTTTCCGCCCATGTGACCCGCGTTACCCGCCTCGTCCTGGTTCGGTCGGATCGCTGGAGAACAGGGCGATCTTGTTGCCTTGAGGGTCGCGAAGGTAGCCGACATAGAAGTGAGGTCCATACGAGGTACGAAAGCCCGGCTGGCCCTCGTCGGACCCGCCTGCGGAAAGCGCGGCGGCGTGAAGGTCACGAACTTGGTTTTGATTGCGTGCCTCGAAGGCGACCATAGACCCGTTGCCGGCCGTGGCGGGGCCTCCATCGAAGGGTGGTTTGACGTAGAAGTCAGGCAGTAGGGAAGACTGACCCGGCTCTACCGGCAGTGCGTAGCTTAGGCCCTCGAGTCCCTCTTCCAACTCGTAGCCAAGGGCTGGCAGGAACGCGGAGTAAAACCGTTTCGCGCGCGCGATGTCATCCGCACCGACTGTGACGTAGGCAATCATGCTTCGACGTACTTTCTGGAGGTGTGGTTATTCAAACAAGGTTGCTGCATCGTTGTAGGCCAACCGAGAATTCGCCTCAATGGACGACCCCTTGTCGGTCCCCAAAGTCGACAATGGCGCGATTTCAGCGAAAGCCGACTGGGTCCGTATCGCGGTCGATCCGGTTGCCATGGACAACAATTTGCTCTGCCCCGCGCCATCGCTGATTTCGAACCCGTCCTGCGGCACCGCATCATGAGCTGCCCTAGGGTGGAAGAGCCCGAGGCGAATGAGTTGCTGAGCGAGGCGCCGTAGAGGGGGCCGTTGGAGTAATCTGGTGTGGGGCCGGTCGTCCGGCTTGCGCCCATAATTGCCAATGTTTCAGCTTCGCAATTGGTGGTAGCCAGCCACATGGCATTTGCATTTCATACCCGATCGACCCTTCTCGATGATCTCGGTTCCCTCGGCGTCCGTAGGGGCGACGGGCTCTTTGTGCATGCCTCGATGAAGGCCATAGGCTACGTCGTAGGCGGTCCGAGAACGATCTTAGAGGCTCTTTTGGAAGCGGTTGGTGATACCGGGTTGATCGGGATGCCCGGGTTTTCCACGGACGCCTACTTCCCATCAGAGATCGATAGGTCGGACCTGAGCCCTGGCCAGATTGCCGAAATCGAAGATGCGGTCCCTGGCTTCGATGTTTTGACCTCTCCAACGTCCGACATCGGCATCTTGCCCGAGACATTCCGGACCTGGCCGGGAACCGAGCGCAGCGACCACCCTGTCGTCTCGATATGCCTCAACGGGTTGCAGGCAAGAGAGTTTGTCGGCGAACACAGTCTCGCATGGGCAACGGGACTGCAATCACCGCTGGGCAAACTGCGAGATCGACAGTCAATGAAGATCTTGCTGATCGGCGTGGGATGGGATCGATGTACCGCCCTCCACACCTCGGAGACCCTTGCGGACCACAGAAGAACCAAGACTCGGCGCCTAAAGGTCGGGGCCGTCGACGGAACATGGGTTGAGTCACCTGATGTGGCAGATGACGTGGGCCGACTGTTCCCAACGGTGGGTGATGCGTTCGAGAAGACTGGGTCCGTTTCTATTGGATCGTTCGGAGAGGCCCATTCCAGGATATGCGACTATCGGCAACTCGTTGATTTTGGATCTGAATTGATCAATGAGATGAACAAAGAAAGCGGCGATCTCGCCTAGTGGGGCTGGCTTGGCCGATCACGGCTTTGCCCCGCGGTTCCTACATCTGGAACTGGCGATCTGGTCCCCTGCGCGGGGTCTACTCGCGGGTCAGCGGGAGCCGAGGCCGGCGCGCATGATGGTGCGGCGGAGGGGGGCGATACCGTGGGTCGCGCGCAGGCCGGCGCTGCGGAGCGCCTGGACGGGCGGCTCGCCGGATTGGCAGATGCGGTTGAAGAGGTCGATGGCGCGGGCGCGAAGCGCGATGTCGCGTTCGCGGGACTTGGCGTAGCGGGCGAGTTGCCCGGGGGTGCCGAGGTCTCCCGGCGCGGCACGGGCGAGGTCGTAGAGCGCGGCGACGTCGTGCAGCGAGGTGTTGAGGCCTTGCGCGCCAATCGGCGGCAGGACGTGGGCGGCCTCGGCCACCAGCGCGGTGCGCTCAGCGGTGAGCCGCTGGGCGGTTTGGGTGATGACGGGCCAGATGCGGATTGCGCTTGCGGGCTCCATCGGCCCGAGCATGTTGCAGGACCGTAGGGTCATTTCTGCGCCAAGCTCGGCGGCGGGCAGGGCGGCGAGCGCCTGGGCCTTGGGTCCGGGGTTCATCCAGACGATGGCGCTGGCGGGGGTGCCCTGGTGGTCGGGCAGGGGCACCGTGGTGAACGCGCCGCCCTGGTTGTAGATCTCGGTCGAGACGTTGTCGTGCGGGATCGGGTGGGTGGCCGTGAAGGCGAGCGCCTTCTGGCCATAGCGGGTGGTGTGGGCGGCGATACCGGCGGCCTCGCGGACCGGGCTGGCGCGGCCGTCGGCGGCGATGACCAGGCGGGCGCGCAGACGGGTGCCGTCGGTGAGGGTGACCAGCGCCTCGCGGGTGCGGGTCAGCATCGACCTAAAGCCGGTGCCGAGGGCGAGCTGGACGTGGGGTTGTTTCTCGACGAAGCCAAGGACCTCGCGCCTAGTGAGCCAGTTGGGCAGGTTCCAGCCAAAGCTGGTCTCGCCCAGGTCGCCGGGCTCGAAGGTGCGGGTTTCGGTGATCTCGGGCGGCCATCCTTTGGTGTCGACGATGCGGAGCGCGTCGAGCGGGACGGCGTGTGGGGCGAGTAGTTTCCAGAGGCCGATGTCCTCGAAAAGCGTGCGGGCGGGCTGCAGGAACGCGGTGGAGCGCAGGTCGGAGCCTTCGGCCCGGGCTTCGGTGACCGGAGGGGCTGGGTCGGCGAGGACAACGCTGAACCCCGCATGGCTGAAGGCGGCGGCGGCCATCAGGCCGGCGAGGCCGCCGCCGGAGATGAAGATATCGACCTGGGTTTCCGCCATGGCGCTTAGATAGGGGCCGGGCGGGCGCAAGTCGAAGCGGCCTTCTGTCCCGTCACTTTCCCATTGTGATCAGGATCAAGCAGACGACGAGGCCCGGCACGATCGCCTTCATCGGCCAGACCAGGGCGGGATAGCCGAAGGTGGCGATGGCAAGGCCCCAGAGCGTGAGGAACAGGAGCAGCGTGGCGAGGATCGCCGCCTCGCGGTTTTTCGGCAGGTAGGGCCGGACGGGGGCGAGGAGCGCGGCGATCGGGGTTTCGGGGTTTTGTAGGCGGTACGGTCGGTCGGTCATTGAGCTCTCCTGTGTTGCGACAGGAAATATGCCGAGAAGATGCAGCTTTTAGAGGGCGGATTGCCGCATGAGTGCGGCACGGGGGCTTAGGCGATCAGGCGGGTGAGGAAGGCCGCGAGGTCGTCGGTGTGATGGTGGATATGCGGTTGCGGGTCCGGGGTAGGGGCGACGTGGATGGTGCGCAGGCCCATGGCGTGGGGCTCGGCGAGGTTGCGGGTGTCGTCTTCGAACATCGCGGCCGCTTCTGGGTCGACGCCGTCCGTGGCGAAGACGGTCTCGAAGGCCTGGCGCTCGGGCTTCGGGCGCCAGCCGGCGTGTTCGATGCCATAGACGGCATCGAAGGCGTCGGCGAGACCCCGCGCGGCGAGGACCTTGGCCGCATAGGGCGCGTCGCCGTTGGTGTAGACGATGCGGCGGCCGGGCAGCGCCCGGATCGTCTCGGCCAGCGCTGGATCGGGAGTGAGCGCGGTGAAGTCGATGTCGTGGACGTCTTCCAGGTAGGGCCAGGGGTCGATGTCGTGGCGCGCCATCAATCCGGCCAGCGTAGTGCCGTAATCGGCCCAATAATCGGCCCGAAGGCGGTCGGCCTCCGCGTGGGAAAGGTCCAGTTTGCGCATCACCCAGGCGGTCATCTTCACCTCGATCTGGTCGAAGAGGCGGGCGGAGGGCGGATAAAGCGTGTTGTCGAGGTCGAAGACCCAGGTGCGGATGTGGGTGAAGTGCTCGGCGGGCATGGGGCCTGAGGTAGCGCGGGTGCGGAGCCGGGTCCATGCCCGAATGCTTGATCGCGGGCAGGCGCCTTGTATGGTATACCGATGTATCCAAGGGGCCATGCATGACCGATCCAAGAGCGCCGCACAAGGATGCCTACGAGCTGATCCTCGAGGCGATCGATGTGGGCACCTACCGTCCAGGCGACCGGCTGGTGGAGTCGGAGTTGGCGGACAGGTTCGGCGTGTCGCGGACGCCGATTCGTGAGGCGTTGCAGCGCTTGGAGACGCAGTCGCTTCTGATCCGGGACGGGCGGTCGCTGATCGTGGCGTCGCTCGATCACAACCAGCTGGCGGAGCTTTACGTCGTGCGCACCGAGCTTGAAGGGTTGGCGGCGCGGTTGGCCGCGCGGCATGCGGCGCCCGAAGAGATCAAGGTATTGAAGGATATGGTGGCCGAGGACCGCAAGCTGTTGCGGGATCCGGAAGCGCTGAGCCGGGCGAACCGGCGGTTTCACAAGCAGATCCATCTGGCGAGCCATAACCGGTATCTGGTGCAGCAGCTCGACCTGGTGCACCGGTCTATGGCGCTGTTGGCGACGACCTCGCTGGCGGTGGAGGGGCGCGGCGAGGATGCGCTGGCCGAGCACGAGGAGCTCGTCGGCGCGATCGAGCGCGGCGATGGCGAGGCGGCGTACGCGGCTCTGAAACGGCATATCTCAAAGGCGTTCGAGACCCGGCTGAAGCGGGACGCCGGGGCGGTGGAGCCGGCGGCGTAGTCCGTTTGATTTTGGTTTCGGATCGCTGCGCGATCCGACCGACGCGAGGGGGTTTCACCCCCTCGCGCTCCTCCAGCGTATTTCAGACGAGAAGAAGCAGGGGCAGTCGCGGGTCAGTTGGGCGGGCGGGCAGGTTGTGGCCCTTGGGTGGATCCGGCCACACCGGTGACGCTGGTCTCGGCTTGGCTGCATTGCCCGTGTTCGGTCTTGTCCCAGAAGAACGGGCGGAACAGCAGTTCGGCGAGCCCCTTGTACGCGGCGAGCGCGGCCAGCGGGAAGTAGAGCATCAGGACCGGGGCCCAAGGGGTCAGAAACCGGTGTTTCGGGCCACGCACGGCATAGGCGGCGACGGCGAGGCCGATGAGCTCTGAGGCGAGAAAGATCGTGAATACCAAGCTCAGCGTTGGGACGTCGAGGGAGAGGAGCGGGTGCGGTGCGCCGAGCGGGACCAGCCAGAATGACCACAGGATCGGCGCCAACAGGAACTGCGAAATGGTGCCGAGAAAGAGCAGTTGGATGCCGAGAAACCGCCAGGGGCCAAGCTCCGCAAGGAGGCGCCTGGGTGCGCGCATATGAACCGCCCAAGTCATCATGTAGCCCTTCAGCCAGCGCGAGCGCTGCTTGATCCAGGGCCAGGCCCAGCAATTGGCCTCTTCCTCGGTCACCGTGTCGATCAGTTCGGTGCGGTAGCCGCGGCGCGCCAGACGGATGCCCAGATCGGCGTCTTCGGTGACGTTGTGGGCGTCCCAGCCGCCGAGCTCGGTCAACACGTCGCGGCGGAAGAACAGCGTGGTGCCGCCGAGCGGAATCACCACGCCGAGCCGCGTCAGCCCGGGCAGAAGCACCCGGAACCAGGCGGCGTATTCGATGGTGAAACAGCGCGAGACCCAATTGGTGCGGGCGTTGTAGAAATCAAGCACGCCCTGCAGGCAGGCGACGTCCGGCCCGCGTTCGTGGAACCGGCGCACGACGCGGTGGATCTGGTCCGGCGCCGGCGCGTCCTCGGCATCGTAGACGCCGACGATGGTGCCGCGACAGAAATCGAGCGCGTAGTTCAGCGCCCGCGGTTTGGTCTTCAACGTGCTGTGCGGCACCACGATCTGGCGGATGTGGGGCGGAAGGCGGATCGCCTCCAACGTGTCGCACGTGACCTTGTCGTCGGCCTCCACCACCAGGCAGATGTCCAACAGCTCACGCGGATAGTCGATCCGGTTCAGCCGTTCGATCAGCCTGCTGGCGATGGCGCGTTCGCGGTAAAGCGGAACTAAGATCGACACGCTGGGCAGCCGCGCCATGATCGGCGCGTCGGGGTCCTCGGGCGCGGGGGCCCGGGCCTGGCGGTCGGCGCGCACCTGGGCTAGGGCGGCGGCGAGCTTCAGCGCGGTGCCGGCGACCAGGGTCAGGATCGCCCAAGCGGCGAAGGCAAAAAACACTGCGGCGGGCGCCCAAATCAGGCCGGCGACAAGCAAGAGGCCAAGTGCCGCGGCGGCGCGGCGCAAGGCCCGGGCAGGCCAGGCGCGGCAGCTTTCGGGCGCCGGAACCCGGGTCTCTGCGCGGGCCGCCAGCGTCACCGGGTGTTTGTCGAGCACGGCGCGGTGCAGGTCGGTCTCGGACGTCACCACCATGCGGACTGGGCCGTAGAGGTCCTCGAGCGCGGTACGGTGATCGGCGAATTGCTCCGGCCGGGCCGAGGCGATCTCGGTCACGCCGTCCTTGCGGCGCCAGGGCAACAGGCCGTCGGCGAGGCAGCGTTCCAACCCGTAGGCTTCGACCAGGCGGATGTCGGGCGGGGTGCGGGTGAAATCGGCGGTCTCGGTGGCGTATTGCCGGGCGATGGTGTCGTAAAGCGCATCCTTGCCGATCATCCCATGGGCCAGAAGGATGTCGCCGAACCGGGCCTCGACCCGCGATTGCAGGGCGACGGTGCGGAGCTGGTCCTGCGCTGTCAGCACGCCGGTCTCGACCAGCATCTGCCCCAGGCGCGGCCGGGCGCTGCGCCGGCTGCCGGTATCGGGCAGGGCGCGCACTGCGGAACTGCGCAGGCCTTGGGTGCTCATGCTGGCGGACCGTTCTTCCCTTCGTCGCCGCCAGAATGTCGGGTTTTAGGTTAATTGGCCGTTAAACGCGCGAAAGGACTTACCCGGATTTGGCGAGGTCGATGGCGTCGACGAAGCGGTCGAACAAGTAGTAGCTGTCTTGCGGGCCGGGGCTCGCCTCTGGGTGGTACTGCACCGAGAACACCGGGCGGTCGGCCAGGCGGATGCCGCAATTCGAGCCGTCGAACAGCGAGACATGGGTTTCGATCACGCCGTCGGGCAGGGTCTGGCTGTCGACTGCGAAGCCGTGGTTCATCGAGGTGATCTCGACCTTGCCGGTCTCGAGGTCCTTGACCGGGTGGTTGGCGCCGTGATGGCCGTGGTTCATCTTGATTGTCCGGGCGCCGAGCGCCAGCGCCAGCATCTGATGGCCAAGACAGATGCCGAAGACCGGGATGTCGGACCGCCGCAGCACCTCTTGGATCATCGGCACCGCGTAATCGCCGGTCGCCGCCGGGTCGCCTGGGCCGTTCGACAGAAACACCCCGTCTGGGGACTGGCCGAGGACGTCCTCGGCGGTGGCGGTGGCGGGCAGCACGGTGACGTCGCATCCCGCGCTGGCGAGGCAGCGCAAAATATTGCGCTTGGCGCCGTAGTCGATGGCGACGACCTTGTGGCCGTTTGCCGTGCGCCGCGTGTAGCCGTTGGGCCAGGCCCACCGCATTTCGTCCCAACGGTAGGACTGGGCGCAGGTGACCTCCTTGGCGAGGTCGAGCCCCAAGAGCCCGGGAAATGCGCGCGCGGCGGCGACCAGCGCCTCGATGTCGAACTGGCCGTCCGGCGCATGCGCCAGCGCCACATGCGGGGCACCCTGCTGGCGGATCGCCCGCGTGAGCCGCCGCGTGTCGAGCCCGCCGATGCCGGTCCGGCCGCGGCGCATGAGCCAATCGGTCAGCCGCTCGGCGGCGCGCCAGTTCGAGGGCTCGGTCGGGTCCCATTTGACGACCATGCCCTCGGCGACCGGGTCGGCGGTCTCGTCGTCGTCGGGATTGACGCCGACATTGCCAATATGCGGGAAGGTGAAGGTGACGATCTGGCCGGCATAGGAGGGGTCGGTCATGATCTCTTGATAACCGGTCATGGCGGTGTTGAAGCAAAGCTCGGCCACCCGCTGACCGGTGGCGCCGAAGCCCTGGCCGTAAAACAGCGTGCCGTCGGCGAGCGCCAGGCAGGCAGTGGCATCGTCGGGCGCGCGCGACAGCGGCATGGGGCGAGACTCCTGTGGCTGAATTTGCGCGACACTAGGCGGCGTGGGGAAAGCGGTCAAGGCCAACGAACAATTTGGGATATGCAATGAAATCAAGAGATTAACACGTATGTGTGGAGTTGTCACGACCGGGGCGGGGCACTATGTTAGGGACTTCGGGTGGCCAATTCGGGGATGATAGAGCCGATGGATATGCGCAGCCGAATTACGGCGGGGCTGAAAGACGCGATGAAATCGCAGGATAAGGCGCGGCTGTCGACGCTGCGGCTGATCAACGC
>JASJCA010000063.1 GCA_030066215.1 Rhodobacter sp.
TAGGGGTGCTGGGGGGCTTCGAACACCGCCTGCGCCTCGCCGGCCTCGACGATATCGCCGCGCTTCATCACGATCACCTTGTGGCTCAGCGCCCGCACCACTTTCAGGTCGTGGCTGATGAACAGATAGGCCAGCCCGTGGCGGCGTTGCAGCTCGCGCAGCAGCTCGACGATCTGCACCTGCACGGTCATGTCGAGCGCCGAGGTCGGCTCGTCCAGCACCAAAAGCTTGGGCCGCAGGATCATCGCGCGGGCGATGGCGATGCGCTGACGCTGGCCGCCGGAGAACTCGTGCGGATAGCGGTGCATGGTCTGGGGGTCGAGCCCGACCTCGTCCATGATCTCGGCCACCAGCTCGCGCTTCGACTTGTCGCTGTCGATCTTGTGCACGCCGAGCCCCTCGGCGATGATTTCCTCGACCGTCATCCGCGGGCTCAGCGATCCGTAGGGGTCCTGAAACACGATCTGCATGTCGCGCCTCAGCCCGCGCATCGCCCGGCCCTTCCGGGTGTGGATCGCGTCGTCCATAAAATGGATCGGGCCCTGGGACGAAATCAGCCGCATGATCGCCAGCGCCAGGGTGGTCTTGCCCGATCCGCTCTCGCCCACGATGCCGACGGTTTCGCCCGCGCGCACCTGAAGCGTGGCGGCGTTGACCGCTTTGATGTGCCCGGTCACCCGGCGCATCAGCCCGCGGTAGATCGGGAACCAGATCCGCAGGTCCTCGGTGCGGGCGACGACCTCGGCCCCCGCCGGCACCGGGTCAGGCAGGCCGGCGGCCTCGGCGCCCAGAAGCTTCTTGGTATAGGCGTGCTGGGGGTTCGCAAAGATCTCGGCCGTCGCGCCCTGCTCGACGATTTCACCGTTCTGCATCACGCAGACCCGGTCGGCGAACTGGCGCACGATGCCGAGGTCATGGGTGATGAAGAGCAGGCTCATGTCCTCGGTCGTCTTCAGATCCGACAGGAGGTCGAGAATCTGCGCCTGGATGGTGACGTCGAGCGCGGTGGTCGGCTCGTCGGCGATCAGCAGGTCGGGGCCATTGGCCAGCGCCATGGCGATCATCACCCGCTGGCGCTGCCCGCCCGAGAGCTGGTGCGGATAGTCCTTGAGCCGGGTCTCGGGGTTCTGGATGCCGACCTTGTCGAGCAGCTCGACGATCCGTGCCCGCGCCGGGTCGCCGGTCAGGCCCTGGTGCAGGGCGAGCGATTCCATGATCTGCTTTTCCAGCGTGTGCAGCGGGTTCAGCGAGGTCATCGGCTCTTGGAAGATGAAGCTGATGTCGTTGCCGCGGACCTCCATCAGGTTCTTTTCGTCGGCGCCGACCATTTCCTTGCCGTCGTAGGTGATCGAGCCGGTGATTGTGGCGCTGTCGGGCAAAAGCGACACGGTGGAGAGCGCGGTGACCGATTTGCCAGAGCCGGACTCGCCCACCAGCGCCACGGTCTCACCGCGGCCGACATGGAACGACACGCCCTTGACCGCCTCGACCATTCGGCCGTCCTGGCGAAATGAGACGCTGAGGTTCTGGACGTCGAGGGTGGCGCTCACGTCGGTGATCTCCGGCCTTCGGTCATTGGAACGTCTTCCGCGGGTCGAAGGCGTCGCGGATGCCCTCGAAGATGAAGACCAGCAGCGACAGCATGATGGCGAAGGTGAAGAACGCGGTGAAGCCGAGCCAGGGCGCCTGCAGGTTCTGTTTGGCTTGCAGGGTCAACTCGCCGAGCGACGGGGCCGAGGAGGGCAGGCCGAAGCCCAGGAAGTCGAGCGAGGCCAACGTGCCGATGGTGCCGGTGATGATGAAGGGCAGCATGGTGAGGGTGGCGACCATGGCGTTCGGCAGCATGTGGCGGAACATGATCGTCCAGTTCGACACGCCCAGGGCCTTCGCCGCGCGCACATATTCGAAGTTCCGCGCCCGCAGGAACTCGGCCCGGACCACGCCGACCAGCGCGGGCCAGCCGAAGAGCGCGGTGAGGAACACCAAAAGCCAGAAACTTCGGCCCAGGATCGCGAACATGATGATGATGATATAAAGCGACGGCGTCGACACCCAGATCTCGATCAGCCGCTGGAACACCAGGTCCAGCCAGCCGCCGAAATAGCCCTGCACGGCGCCGGCGACGATGCCGATCACGCTGGCGATCGAGGTGACGATGATGGTGAAGAGGATGGACAGCCGGAAGCCGTAGATCACGCGCGCCACCACGTCGCGGGCGGTGTCGTCGGTGCCCAGCAAGTGGTTGGCGTCGGGCGGCGAGGGCGCGGTGCCGGCGATGTCGCTGATCGTGTTGAAGCTGTAGCGCACCGGCGGCCAGAGCATCCAGCCCTGCTCGATGTCCGATCCCGCCACGACGCCGTCCTCGGCATCGGCGATGATGTCATCGGGGTCGTCGAAACACTCTTCGAGCCCGCCCGACAGGATCAGGCATTGCACCTCGATGTCGGAATAGACCGCCTCGGTGCGAAAATCGCCGCCGAACGCGGTCTCGGGGTAGAAGCTGAAGACCGGGGTGTAGAAGTCGCCGCGGTACTGCACCAGGATCGGCTTGTCGTTGGCGATGAATTCGGCGCAGAGCGACAGACCGAAGAGCACTGAGAAGAGGATCAGCGACCAATAGGCCCGGCGGTTGCGTTTGAAGTTGCGCCAGCGGCGCTTGTTCAGCGGCGACAGCGTGAAGGGCCCCTTGCGGCCGGGCGGCAGTGCGTGCGCCGGCATCGGCACCGTCCGGTCGCCAGGCTTGACCCCGGGGGTCAGGTGCGGATCGGTCAGCGCCACCTATCCCTCCCGCGTGCCGAAGTCGATGCGCGGATCGACGAAGACGTACATCAGGTCGCTGAGGATCCCCACGACAAGACTGATCAGCCCGAAGACGAAGAGCGTGCCGAAGATCACCGGGTAGTCGCGCGCCACCGCGGCCTCGAACCCCAGCCGCCCCAGCCCGTCGAGCGAAAAGATCGTCTCGATGATGATCGAGGCGCCGAAAAAGACGCCGATGAACATCGCCGGGAAACCGGCGATCACGATCAGCATGGCGTTGCGGAACACGTGGCCGTAGAGCACGCGGGATTCCGACAGCCCCTTGGCCTTGGCTGTAATCACGTATTGCTTCTTGATCTCGTCAAGGAAGCTGTTCTTGGTCAGCAAGGTCAGCGTGGCGAAGCTGGCGATGGTCGAGGCCAGGACCGGCAGGGTGATGTGCCAGAAATAGTCGGCGAGCTTGCCCAGCATGGTCAGGTCGTCGAAATTGTCCGAGGTCAGGCCGCGCAGCGGGAAGATCTTGAAATACGACCCGCCGGCGAAGACCACCAAGAGCAGGATCGCGAACAGAAAGCCGGGGATCGCGTAGCCGACGATGATCGCCGACGAGGTCCAGGTGTCGAACGGGGTGCCGTCGCGCACCGCCTTGCGGATGCCGAGCGGGATCGAGATCATATAGGCGATCAGCGTCGACCAGAGCCCCAGGGTGATCGAGACCGGCATCTTCTCGATCACCAGGTCGACGACGCTGACCGAACGGAAGTAGCTGTCGCCGAAATCGAAGCGCAGGTAGTCCCACATCATGCCGAGGAAGCGTTCCAGGGGCGGTTTGTCGAAGCCGAACTCGCGCTCTAGCTCTTCGATGAATTCCGGCGGCAGGCCGCGGGCGCCGATATAGCCCTCGGTGTCGCTGCCGCCCGCGCCCTCGACCTCGCTGCCGCCGCCGGCGATGCCCTCGAACACGTCGCCCTCGCCCTCGAGCCCGGCGATGATCTGTTCGATCGGGCCGCCTGGCACGAACTGCACCAGGGTGAAGTTGATGATCATGATCCCAAGCAGGGTGGGGATGATCAGCAGCAGCCTGCGAAGGATATAGGCGCCCATAGGGTGGCTCGGCCCCTCAGAATGCGCCGTCGGCTTTCAGCGCCTCGGCTTTTTCCGGGTTGTACCACCAAATCGAGCTTTCGCCCATGCCGAAGGCCGGAGGGTTGTCGGTATAGGGCCGCTCGTAGATGTCGAGATAGGCGATGTTATGTTCCGCCTTGTACCACTGCGGCACCCAGATATGCATCGCGCGCAGCACCCGGTCGAGCGCGCGCACCGCGGCCACCAGATCGTCGCGCGAATTGGCGTCGGCCACCGACCGGATCAGGCTGTCGACGGCGGCGTTGTCGACGCCCGAGACATTGGCCGAGCCCGGTACGTTCGCGGTTTCCGACCCGAAGATCGAGCGCAGCTCGTCGCCCGGGGTCGAGGACATGGCGAAACGCTGGGTGACGATGTCGTAGTCGAAATTCTTCTCGCGTTCCTGCGCTTCGGCGGCGTCGACGCGGGTGGCGTCGGCCTCGATCCCAAGCCGTTTGAGGTTCTCGATATAGGGGTTGATGATGCGCTCGAAGCTGGGGCTGTCGTTCAGCACGCTGATCTGCAGCCTCTCGCCGTCCTTGTAGCGAAAGCCGTCGTCGCCGACGACCCAGCCGGCCGCGTCCAGAAGCCGCCCGGCGCGGCGCAGCGCGCGGCGGTCGGCAACGTTTTCGGGCTTCGACACCGCCGGGGTGAAGGCCGGCTCGGTGAAGACGGTTTCGGGGAGGTCGGCGCGCAGGGGCTCCAAGAGCGCCAGTTCCGCCTCCGACGGCAGGCCGCTGGCCTGCAGCGTCGAAGAGTTCTCCCAGAAGCTGTCGGTGCGCTGGTAGAGGCCGTAGAACAGGGCCTGGTTCGACCATTCGAAGTTGAAGCCCATGCCGATGGCTTCGCGCACCCGCGGGTCCTGGAATTTCTCGCGCCGGAGGTTGAACCAGAAGCCTTGCGTGCCCGCCGGCCGACCATCGGGCAGGCTTTCGACGGTGACCCAGCCGTTGTCGATGGCCGGGAAGTCGTAGGACGTGGCCCAGATCTTCGACTGGTATTCCTCGCGGAACGAATAGGCGCCGCCCTTGAAGGCCTCGAACGCGCTGGTGTAGTCGGCGAAATACTCGACCTTGATGACGTCGAAATTGCTCGACCCGATGTTCACCGGCAGGTGCTTGCCCCAGTAGTCGTCGCGGCGCTTATAGGCGATGGATCGGCCGGGATCGACGCTCAAGAGCTCGTATTCGCCTGAGCCAACCGGCGGCTCCAGCGTCGCCTCGGCGAAGTCGCGGGTCTCGTAATATGCCTTGGAAAAGACCGGCAGGCTGCCCGCGGTCATCAGAAGCTCGCGCAGCGGGCCCTCGGGGTCGAAGGTGAACTTGACCCGGTGGGTGTCGAGCGCCTCGACATTTTGGAAGTGCTTGAGCGACACTTTGAAGGACGGCCGGCCCTTGTCGATCAAGACGTTGAACGAGAATACCACGTCCTCGGCGGTGACCGGCGTGTCGTCGGAAAACCGCGCCTCGGGGCGGATATGGTAGATCACCCAGTCGCGGGTTTCTGGGTATTCGATGGTGTGGGCGAGAAGGCCGTACATCGAATCGGGTTCGTCGAGATTGCCCGCCATCAGGCTTTCGAAGAACACCGTGGATAGCGACCCGGCATTGCCCTTCAGGATATAGGGCGTGAGGCTGTCGAAGGTGCCAAAGGCCCAGGTCGAGAACTCGCCGCCTTTCGGTGCATCGGGGTTCACGTAGTCGAAATGCGGGAAGTCGGGGGGATACTTCAGCTCGCCGAAGGTCGAGATGCCGTGGCTTTTGATCACCGTCTCGGCCTTGGCCACCGCGGCCATCAGCGCGAGCGCGAGGATGGTGAAGGGCAGCGCCATCATCAGCTTGAAGCGGGCGCGTTGGGCGGCATGGCGGGTTTGCGCCACGGCGCGGGGCGGACGATTTTGCATCAAGGTGTCCTCCGATCTGCTCGGCTTCTACCGCAATTCTGCGCGGTGTTGCTTAAAATGTAGCTAAAAGGCCGGAAGTCGAACGACAAGCGGATGTGTCGCAGCATCACGGGCCTTTGAGGCGGACGAAAGAAAACGGCCGCCCCAATTGAGGCGGCCTGCTGCATCGCAAGGGGCTGAGATCAGCCGCCGATCGATTCCAGATAGGCGATCAGATTGGCGCGGTCTTCGATGTCATCCATACCCTTGTAGGCCATCTTGGTGCCCGGCGCGTAACCTTTCGGGTCTTCCAGAAAGCCGTTCAACTCGTCGAGGCCCCAGGTATCGGCCACCTTCACGAGATTGCCAGAATAGTTGAACCCGTCGACCGAGCCGACGGAGCGCCCGACCACCGCATAGAGATGCGGGCCGGTGCCGTTGGCGCCGTCGTCGAGCTTGTGGCAGGCGCGGCAGGCGCGGAACAGGCCTTCACCTTTGCCGGCATCGG
The DNA here is from genome assembly GCA_030066215.1 of Rhodobacter sp. GTDB lineage: Bacteria > Pseudomonadota > Alphaproteobacteria > Rhodobacterales > Rhodobacteraceae > JASJCA01. Next base: position 6,276 of record JASJCA010000063.1, read on the forward strand.
CGGCGGCGAACACGGTGGCGAAATCGAGCACTTCCTCGGCCACCTCTTCGCCGTGGCCGTCATCCTCGCCGGTGTCGATGGTGTAGGCCTGGTGGTGGTCGTCGCCGTGGCCGCCCTCGCCCCCGTGATAGACCGTCTCGGCCACCCAGCCGCCAAGCAGAAAGACCAGGAACATGCCGCAGAAGCCGCCCACGATCTTGGTCAGTGTCATAGTGTCGAACATGTCGCGCGTCGTCCCGTGTGAAGTTCGGGCGTATCTACGCGCTTCCGTCGCCCCGGTTCAAGGTATATGAGGCGCGACGAAACGCCCAAGGGGGCGGCGGCCCGGTATGGGGAAGAGATGACCGCACGCATCGCATTTCAAGGCGAACCGGGGGCCTATTCGCACCAGGCCTGCCGCGAGGCGCGCCCCGATATGGAGGCGCTGGCATGCCGCAGTTTCGACGAGGTGATCGGGGCGGTGGTGGCGGGCGAGGCCGAGCAGGCGATGCTGCCGGTCGAAAACACCACCTATGGCCGGGTGGCCGACATCCACCGGCTGTTGCCCGAGAGCGGCCTGCATATCGTCGACGAGGCCTTTGTGCGGGTCCATATCAGCCTGATGGCGATGCCGGGCGTGCCGCTCGACCAGGTCGAGGTGGTGCGCGCGCATCTGGTGCTGTTGCCGCAGTGCCAGGCGTTTCTGGACCAGCACGGCATCAAGGGCGAGGCGGCGGCCGACAGCGCAGGTGCTGCGGCCGAGATCGCCCGGCGGGAAGAGCGCACAATGGGCGCCCTGGCCTCGGACCTCGCGGCCGAGATCTACGGGTTGAACATCCTGGCGCGCCACATTGAGGACCACGCCCACAACACGACGCGGTTTCTGATCATGAGCCAGGACGACGACATGTCCCGGCGCGACGATACGATGATGACCACCTTCGTGTTTCGGGTGCGCAACATTCCGGCGGCGCTCTATAAGGCGATGGGCGGGTTCGCGACGAACGGCGTGAACATGACCAAGCTCGAAAGCTACATGGTCGACGGCTCGTTTACCGCGACCCAGTTCTACGCCGATATCGAGGGCCATCCCGACGATCCTGGCGTGGCACGGGCATTGGAGGAGCTAGGCTTTTTCACCGATTATCTGAAGATTCTGGGCACCTACCCGGCGGATCGGCCGCGGAGTTAAAGGTTTCGGATCGGCTTGCGCCGATCCGACCGGGACGAGGGGGACGCCGTCCCCCTCGCGCTCCCCCTTGGCGTATTTTTTCCGAGAAGAAGGACGCAGGTCTTTGTCTGTGTGAGGCCAGGCCCTAGAACATCCACGTCCAGGCGCCGGTGACGCCGTGGGGGCCCAGTGGCAGGGCGAGCAGGCAGGCGAGTTGCTTTTGCCGGCGGCTAAGGTTGGGCCAGGGGTGGCCGAAGTGGCGGGCGCGGAGGGTCAGGGCAGTCGCGGCGATCAGGACTGCGATGGTCAGCCAGCGGCCGTGGTCGATGCCGAAGAGGTTCAGCGCGGCCGGGCTGAGGGCGGCGAGCGTCAGGAGGTCGGGGCGGGCGGTGCCGGGCCTCAGATCGCCGAAGAGCAGCGTCAGCAGGGCGAGCCAATAGAGCGCCAGGATCAAGGCTTGGAGCAATGGCATGGTCCAGCCGATCTCGATCAGGCCGCGCTGCCAGACATAGGCGCCGGTGCCGATGTCGAGTGCGGCGGCGGCGCCGGAATTGCCGTAAGCCAGGACGGCGAGCGCGGCGGTTGCAGCGGGCAAGACGACGGCACCGGCTGCGACGAGCCAGCGCCCGGGCGGGGCGGCGCGCCAGGCGGTAGCGAGGATCAGCGGCACGGCGTAGATCGCGAAGGCCTCGTGGATCAGGATGCCGGCGGCGCCGGCGAGGCCCGCGGCCCAGGCGCGGCGCCGAAGCGAAAGCCAGAGCGCCAGCGCCAGCACGCCGTAGTTGATCAGATCGAGCCGCCCGTAGTCGTGGGCGATCTGCACCACGCCGACGCTGCCCACTGCCAGCGCCGCGCGCAGGATCGCCGGCACGCCGCCGGCTGGGTCGTGGGGCAGGTGCCGGCGCACCAGCCACAGGACGCCGGCGAAGCCCGCCACATTCAGCGCCACCATGATCCAGAACGCCCACAGCTCCGGCCGGTCGACCGCCAGCAGCAGGGGACGCAGCACCGTGCCCACCAGCGCGCGTTTGGCGAAGCCGTGGTCCCAATAGGTCACGAAATACTGCGTGAGGTTGTTCGACCGCAGCGCCCAGAGCGGGCCGTCGTGCAGCACCATCTCGGCCACGCGCTCCACCCAGCCGATCAGATAGGCCAGGCAGGCGAAGCCGGTGAAATGGCGCGAGACGAAGGTGGCAGCGCGAATCATCCCACGTTGTGGAACTTGTCCTCGATGCCCTGGGCGAAGCGCCAGACCCGGGTGGAGAACCGCTTGTTGAGCGTGCCCTTGGCGAATTTCAGCGATTGCACCAGAAGCCGCGCCGACAGGGTGCGGGGGTTGAGGTCGACGGCCAGCTGCATCCGGGTGCGCTGGGGCGCGAGTTGCAAGAGATCCACCGAGATCACCCCTTCGAGCCCGCCGGTCCGGCTGTCGATCCGGTAGCCGTTTGGCGCGTCGAATTCGGTGATCCGGGCGTCGAGTTCGCGCTGCTTGCCGCGGAAGGCGAATTTCACCTGCCATTCCGAGCCGACGCCGGTCTTGCCGGTGGTGTCCTGTCGGGTCACCTCGGCCCCGCGCCGCAGCGCCTGGCGTTCGAAGCCGTCGAAATCGGTGACCGCGCCGAACACCGCCTCGATCGGCGCCTCGATATCCTCGCGTGTGGAAAACCGCATGGGCCTGCTCTGCCTCTTGGTCTTGGTTCCGGTGCTAGTCTAACCGATCCGCCAGCCAGTTCCGAAGCAGGAAATGCGCGATTGCACCCTCGCGCGCCGGTTTAAGGCGGGTGCTGTTGCCCGCAAACACATCCATCATCTCTTCGCGGCCAACCCAGATTGCGTCGTCGATCTCGTTCGGATCGACGGTGATCGCATCGCTCGTCGCCTCGCCGTGGCAGCCGAACATCAGCGACGAGGGGAACGGCCAGGGCTGCGAGGCGAGATAGCGCACCGGGCCGACCCGCACGCCGGCCTCCTCAAAGGTCTCGCGGCGCACCGCGGCCTCGATGGTCTCACCTGGCTCGACGAAGCCCGCGAGCAGCGAATAGAGCCCCTCGGGCCAGCCCTTGGACCGGCCCACCAGCACCGCATTGCCGCGGGTGATCAGCATGATCACCACCGGGTCGGTGCGCGGGAAGTGGTGGGCGCCGCAGGCCGGGCAATCGCGCTGCCAGCCGGACATGGCGATTGCGGTGGGTTCTCCACACTGGGCACAGAAGCGGTGCGTGGCGTGCCAGCCGGTCAGCGCCTTGGCGGTGGCGACCAGTTCGGCGTCCCGCGGAGTCATTTGGGTCATCACCGCGCGAAGCTCGGCGAAGGCCAAGGGCGCGGGGGCGGCGGGATGGGCTTGGCGCGAGGGGTCGTAGAAGGCGCCGAGCGTCGGCGGCACCTCGGGCGGCTCCCAAGCCGAGACGTCGTAGGCGAACCGCGCCGCGCCGTCGTCGAGGCCCAGAAACACGGGCGCCTCGGCGGCCTCTGCCAAAACCACGTGGCCGATCGGCAGCCAGCCCGCGCTGTCCTTGGCCATCAGCGGCTTGCCGCGCCAGAGCGCCAGGGCGCGTGTGCCCGGATCGGCCAGAAGCCGGGCGATCTCGGCCGACTTGCCGCGCCGCTCCGCCGCCCGGTCGAGCCCCGATCCGCCGAATGTCACCTGCTCCGCGATCCGCATCCGCCCCGTCCCGGTCTTTGCGGCCCTCATGGCATGGGGGCGCCGAAAGGGCAAACCCAGGCGAAAGGGTCATTTGGACGACACGTGCGCGGGGTGTAGGATGCGCTCGTATGGCCAGGGAGATTCGAAATGACTAAAAACGGACTGATCGACCTTAACCGCCGGACGTTCCTTGCCGGCACCGCCGCCGGAGCGTCCTTGATCGCCTTGCACCCCTTTTCGGCCCATGCTGCCGCCAACCAGGTGCATCTGCGGCTGATGGAGACGACGGACCTGCATGTCCACGTCTTTCCCTACGACTATTACTCGGACCGGCCGCGCGACACCGTGGGCCTGGCCCGCACCGCGGCGATCGTGCGCGAGATCCGCGCCGAGGCGACCAATTCGATGCTGCTCGACAACGGCGACCTGATCCAGGGCAACCCGATGGGCGACTACATCGCCTATGAGCGCGGCATGGCCGAGGGCGACATGCACCCGATCGTCGAGGCGATGAACGTGGTGGGCTTCGATGCCGCGACCATCGGCAACCACGAGTTCAACTACGGGCTGGACTTCCTGGCGAAATCCATGGCCGGGGCGGGGTTCCCGGTGGTGCTGGCCAACGTTTCGACCACCCAAGGCGCGGCGCCGCGCGACGACACCACGCTTTATCCGCCCTACGTGATCCTCGACCGCACGGTGACCGACGGCGCCGGGGCCGAGCATGCGCTGAAGGTCGGGATCATCGGCTTCACCCCGCCACAGATCATGAATTGGGACCGCAGACACCTGGAGGGCAACGTCCAGGTCCGCGACATCGTCGCCACCGCCGAGGCCTATGTGCCCGAGATGCGCGAGGCCGGCGCCGACATCGTCATCGCCCTGTCGCATTCCGGCATCGGCGCCGACGCCCATACCGAGATGATGGAGAACGCCTCGGTGCCGTTGGCCGCGGTCGACGGTATCGACGTGATCATGACCGGCCACCACCACCTGGAATTCCCGGGCTCGAAATACCAGGCCACCGCCGCGGTCGATCCGGTCGCGGGCACGCTGCACGGCAAGCCCGCGGTCATGGCCGGGTTCTGGGGCAGCCACCTGGGGCTCGTCGATCTGATGCTGGAGACGTCCGGCGGCAACTGGCGGATCGTCAGCCACGCCTCGACCAACCGGCCGATATCGAAGCGCAACGAGGACCGCTCGATCACCGCGCTGGTCGACAGCGAGCAGGACGTGCTGGACGCCGTGCAGCAGGAGCATGACGAGACCTTGGCCTATGTCCGCCGCGCCGTCGGCAAGACCTCGGCACCGCTCCATTCCTACTTCGCGTTGGTGGCCGACGACCCATCGGTGCAGATCGTTTCGATTGCGCAGAAATGGTACATCTCCGAGATGCTGGCGGGGTCCGAGTACGCCAGTCTGCCGGTGCTGTCGGCGGCCGCACCGTTCAAGGCCGGTGGCCGGGGCGGGCCGGAGTACTTCACCGACGTGCCGGCGGGCGACGTGGCGATCAAGAACGTCGCGGACTTGTACCTTTACCCCAACACCGTGCGCGCGGTGAAGGTCTCCGGCGCCCAGGTCAAAGACTGGCTGGAGCGCTCGGCGGGCATGTTCAACCAGGTCGAGCCGGGGGCCACGGACCAGGTGCTGTTGAACCCCGACTTCCCCAGCTACAACTTCGACGTGATCGACGGGGTGACCTATCAGATCGACCTGTCGCAGCCGTCGAAGTTCGCGCCGAAAGGAGAGTTGGTGAATCCCGACGCCAATCGCATCGTCGATCTGCGCTACAACGGCCAGCCGGTGACGCCAGAGATGGAGTTCATCATCGCCACCAATAACTACCGGGCCGGCGGCGGCGGCAGTTTCCCAGGCACCGGCGACACCATCGTCTTCGAGGCGCCGGACACCAACCGCGACGTGATCGTGCGCTACATCGTCGAGCAGGGCACGATCAACCCGTCGGCGGATGCCAATTGGACCTTCAAACCGCTGCCCGGCACCACGGTGCTGTTCGACACCGGCCCGGCTGCGAAGGGCTATATCGGCGACGTGAAGGGCGTGGCCATCGAAGAGGCTGGCGAGGGCCCCGAGGGCTTCGCGCGGTTCCGACTGCAGCTTTGAGGCCAATAAAGGCCACGGGCGCGAAACTCTCGCGCCCGTTCGCTTGGGCCGGTGTGCGTCGCGAGGATTGGACGTAAGCGATCCGCCCTTGGGCGCGGATTCAAGGCGCGCAGCGCCGCCGCGCCATCGCCGACCCGCTCCGGAGGGGCGGCGATTTGGCCTGGCTCGCGCACCGCGCGATGTCCTACGGACCCGGCAGCCATAAAGCACCACCGTTCAGAGCTCGGCTCACCACCCCGCGGGTCGGCGATGGCGCGGCTCAACTCTGCGGCGGCAGCCTGCGCTCTAGGCCGGTTGATGGGCCCGCGGCTGGACCTGGATCAACCTCATCCTACACCGCCCAGCCCTCCACGGTCGCATGCGCCGCGGCCGCAAGCCGCTGCATCTCGGCCTCGTCCGCGCCGGTGCGCGCGGCGACCGCATAGCCCAGCAGAAAGCCCAGCAGCATCTCGGTGCGCACCTCCGCCAGCTCCGGCGGCGCTTCGTCACTTCGGGTCGCGGCCGTGACCACCCTGTGCAGCGCCGCCCGGATCCGGTCGCGATAGACCCGCGCCAGGGCGCTGACCGCCGGATCCGAGGTGCCGAACTCGGTCGTCGTGTTGACAGCGAGACAGCCCGCGCGCCCGAAGGCGAAGACCGCGTCGAGGAAGTCGTGCAGCGCCCCGAGCCCGGGCCGCTCACTCGCCGCCGCCATCTCGGCGAAGCCCTCCATCCGGGTCTCGACATAGCGGTCGAGGATCCGCCGAAAGAGATCCCGCTTCGAGCCGAAAGTATTGTAAAGGCTAGACTTTCGCAGCCCGGAGACTTGCAGGATATCGGCCATCGAGGTTGCCTCGTAGCCTTTGTCCCAAAACAGGTCGGTCAGCGCGTCGAGCACCTTGTCTTCATTGAAGGTCCGCGGCCTGCCACGGCCCGGAGTGTCGGTCGTCACGTTGATGTTCATGCCCCCTCCTAACACGGCAAACCGATAATTGGAACATTCGGTCCAAAAAAAGCTGTTGACATATATGGACCGATCGGTCCAATAAGATGATAGAACGATTAACCGGCCCCAGCGGCCCTCAACCCGAAGGACCCCGAGATGACCCTGTCGACCCTGAAGACCACCCTCGCCGCCGCCACGATCGCACTGTCGACCACCACTGCGGCGCTCGCCGGCGGGCATTCGACCGAGATCGACCTGACCTATGTCTGGACCGCCAAGGACGGCATGGGCGAACAGCTCGTCGCCACTTATGCCGCCGTGGGCGAGGTGCTGGAGGCGAACGAACCCGGGCTCTTGAGCTATGAAATCGCCGTGTCGGAAACCGGCGATCAGATCGTGATCCACGAGGTCTTTGCCGACGCCGAGGCGCTGGCGTTCCATCTGTCGGGCACGGCGGCGCAGTATTTCCCGCAAATCTCGCAGATCGCGACGCCCGGCCCGTTCATCTTCCGCGGCGACGTGCCCGAAGAACTGAAGGCGGCCGCCTACCAGATGGACATGGGCGCGATCTTCACCGGCGACTGGATCGGGTTCGACCGCGAGCAGTGAGCGCTGCGACCCCGCTGGGTGTCGTGTCGGCCAACACGGCATCCCGGCGCCTTGAATTCGCGGCCTCACGGCTGTATCTGAGAGGTCGAGAGGTTGGCGCGGGCAGGCGCCTCGCCAACCCGGTCAGGTCCGGAAGGAAGCAGCCGTAACGAGCCCCGCTTGGGTCGATGTCCAGCCTCTCACCTTCCCAAAGTCGTGTTGCCCCCTTAACTTACGCGCCGAAGTTGTGCTGCGCCGTTGTTATTCGGCACCAAATGCCGTTGTAATACTTCCCAACCTCCCACATCACTTTGGATTTCCCTGTGGATAAGTCACAGTCGCCCAAAATCAGCCATCGGGGCACGGTGGCGAGGGCAGGCAGTGGCGAACATCAACGTAACCGATGACAACACCACGGTGTACGTGGGCAACAACGACGTCATCAAGATCAACATCACCGGCGGCGGGACGGTCACAATCAAGGCCGATCCCAACGATACGGTCGACTTCTTCAAGATACAGTTCATCGGCGACGACCACACGGACATCGCCAAGATCGACCTGTTCACATTCTCGCAGAACGATTTGCGGATCGACGTCCATCACTATGATACAAGCGACGAGGTGCAGCTTCTCGGCGCGTTCAACAAAGGCGTCGATCCCGACAACGAGGACGAGTTCAACTTCAGCTACATCGGGGCCACCGGGAACACGTTCAGCGGTTACGTGCACGCCCAGGACGGCAATGAGAGCGACTTCAACGCCGACCCAAAGCCGATCGTCATCTGCTTCGCCGAAGGCACGGTGATCGATACGGCGCTCGGGCCGCGCCCTGTGGAAAGCCTTCGCGAGGGCGATCTGGTGGCCACACAGGACAACGGGCTGCAGCCGGTGCGTTGGATCGGGTCCCGGCGGCTCGACAGCATCGACCTCGCGCGCCACCCCGAGCTTTGCCCGATCCGGATCGCGACGGGGGCGTTGGGGGACGGCAAACCCTATCTCGAACTGACGGTGTCGCCGCAGCACCGGGTGCAAGTCGCCGATTGGCGCGCGGATCTGCTATTCGGCGAGCCTCGGGTCCTGGTCGCGGCCAAGCATATCGTCGACGGCGACAGCGTCTGGATCGACCGCGACGTCCCGTCGGTGAACTATTACCACCTGCTCTTCGACCGCCATGAAGTCGTTTTTGCCAACGGCGCCGCCACCGAAAGCCTGCATCCCGGCGATGTCGCCCTGGACGCGATCGGTTCTACGGCCCGCGACGAGGTGCTGCTGCTGTTTCCCGGCCTGCCTGCCGAGATTGCCAGCCGCCACACTGCGCAGCGGGTCCTGCGCGGGTTCGAGGCGGTTGCGGTGCAGGCCTATGCCTGCTGAGGGCGCCGCGGCCGGCCTATTCGGTCTCTGACCCCAGGGCCGGTGCCGCTTCGGGCGCGGGAACTGCCGCGGGCGCCGTTACGGGCCCGGGTGGCGGTGCGCTGACCGGCGATGGGCGCTGCAGGTTGGCCCAAAGCACCAGCGCCAGGATCGCCGCTGCCAACAGCAGGAAGCCGACGAGCGGCATGAGCCCCAGCCAGCGGATCGGCCGGCCCGGCGGCACACGCCGCGATGCCGCGCCGCAGAGAATCGCCAGCACCGCCGCGCCGAGCTGCCAGCCCATGAACACGCTGACCTTGTTCCACCCCGCTGCGAGCCCGAAATCCTTGGCCGGCGTGACCGCGAAGGCCACGAAGGCGCCGCCGAAGGCCAGCGCCCAGGCGATCAGCAGGACCCAGGTGATCCGCTCTGCCGTCATGACGACACCTCACGCCAAACGACGTGGCAAATCAAGGCCCAGAGCACGTCCTGTCCAGCCCGCGCGTACTGCGCCGCTCGAACGACATGCGGGCGCCGACGAAGCCAAGGCGGCGCGACCAAGGGATACGAGCTAGCCGACGCCGCCCTCGACGACCTGGCCGGGGTACCGCGCGCCCCAGTCGGCCAGGAACGCCGCCATGTCGGCCTCGCCGGCCAGTTCGATCGCCCTGGACGGCAGCGCCACACCCTCTTCGAGCGCGAGGCGCGCGCAGCCGATATGGTCGCGTTCGGCCCGCGCCGGGCAGTTTTCCGAGCCATGGATGATCGTCGACAAAAGCGTGCCGCCATAGCCGTTGATGTGCCCGAGATCGGGCTTCAGCGACAGGAAATAGGCCACGACCTCGGGCAGGCCCTCCCACCCGGCGACATGCACAGGGGTCAGGTCCATCTCGTCGGGGCGGTCGTATTCGAGCCCCAATGCCACCAGCCGTTTGACATTGCCCAGGCGCCCAGGCAGGTGCAGCATGGCCCGGATCAAGTTCCTGTAATCCAACGGCAATTTTGCAGGGTCGATATAATTGCCGGGGGCCACCTCGCCCTCTGCTGCAGCGGCAAGCAGCGCCTCTTCGCGGCCAAGCGTGGTGTCCCCGCCCGCCGCGGCGATGCGGTCGGCGGCCGCCGGATTGCCGTAAACCCGGGCGATGGAATAGGGCGTCATGTCCCGATACCGCATCGAGGGGTCGGCGCCGGCATCGAGCAGCATCCCGATCATCTCGGCGTCGCAGAGCCGCCGCGCCGCCTGGTGCAGCGCGGGGATCACGAAGGACGGCTCGCCCGAGGGGTGCTGCTCGATGCCCTCGTTGGGGTCGGCGCCGGCCTCTAGCAAAAGCCGCACCGCCGCGTGGTCGTTGAAGTCCAGCGCGCGCGGCAGGGCATTGGTGCGCTCCGGCCGGGCGCCGTGTTTCAGCAGCAATTCCAGGCCCTTGGTGTGCCCAAGCTCGGTCGCGTGATAGAGCGATTCGCCGTCGTTGGGATCGGCGCCGCGATCGAGCAGCCACTCGGCCAGCGCCAGATTGCCGGCATGCCCCAAGGCGCCGTAGAGCGCCGAGAGCGGCGCGTTGTCGTCGCCGTCATAGGGGAAACTGTCGTTGACGTCGGCGCCGGCGCCCAGCAACGCCTCGGCCACGGCCAGCATGTCGGCCGCAGAGCCGCCGTGCTTGAAATGCTGGGAAAACGCCAGGTGCAGGATCGGCCGCCGCACGCCCACCAGGCGGGTTGCCGCGCCCGGGTCGCGGGCAAGCGCGGCCTGCACATGCGCCGCATCGTAGAGCGCGCAAGCGAGGCCGAGAGTGTCGCGGCCCAGGTCCGGCGTTTCCGCCAACAGCGCCTCGACCACCCAGCCCTGGCCGTGAAACAGCGCGATCTTCAGCCGTTCCGCCTTGGCCTCGCGCCCCATCGCCGCCGCCTCGCGTGCGAGCTTCAGCTTGGGCCAGCTGTCGAAGCCCAGCTCGCGCGCGATGACATGCAGCGCGTCGGCATGCTTGATCCCGCCGGCCTCGGGCAGCACGGCGCGCACCCGCGCCACGGCGTCGGTCTCGCCCGCCTGGTACGCCTTGCGCAGCGTTTTGGCCTGGCGGCGCAGTTTCTCTGTCGGATCGCTCATCGGTTTCCCTCTCACCGCCCGCCGGTCCGCTTGTCGGGCACGAGTTCAACCGAATGTCAGTCGGTCTGGTCGAGAGGTGCTGATGCAGCTGTCCGCGGACCCGGGTGCCGCCTCTGTCGGCGCCGCCACCCTAGCCCAGGCCGCGCGCCCGGGCAACCGCTGGACGCGGCCCGCAGCGCACCCTAACCTCGGCTCGATGTCCGACTCGCCTGCCTCCGCCTACCAGGTTCTGGCCCGCAAATACCGGCCCGAGACCTTTGCCGATCTGGTCGGCCAGGACGCCATGGTGCGCACGCTGAAGAACGCGTTCCAGGCGGATCGGATCGCGCAGGCCTTCATCCTCACCGGCATCCGCGGCACCGGCAAGACGACGACGGCGCGGATCATCGCCAAGGGGATGAACTGCGTGGGGCCGGACGGCGCGGGCGGCCCCACGACCGACCCGTGCGGCGTTTGCGAGCATTGCGTGGCGATCGCCGAGAGCCGCCATGTGGACGTGATGGAGATGGACGCGGCCAGCCGGACTGGCGTGAACGACATCCGCGAGATCATCGAATCGGTGGCCTATCGCGCAGCCTCGGCGCGTTACAAGATCTACATCATCGACGAAGTTCACATGCTGTCGACGAGCGCGTTCAACGCGCTTCTGAAGACGCTCGAGGAGCCGCCCGACCACGTCAAGTTCATCTTCGCCACGACCGAGATCCGCAAAGTGCCGGTGACCGTGCTGTCGCGCTGCCAGCGGTTCGATTTGCGGCGCATTGAGCCAGAGGTACAGATGGCGTTGTTGCGCAAGATTGCCGAGGCCGAGGGCGGCGCGATCTCGGACGAGGCGCTGGCCTTGATCACCCGCGCCGCAGAGGGGTCGGCGCGCGACGCGACCTCGCTTCTGGACCAGGCGCTGAGCCACGGTGCCGGCGAAACCACGGCGACGCAGGTCCGTGCCATGTTGGGGCTGGCCGACCGAGGCCGGGTAATGGACCTCTTCGACATGATCCTGAGGGGCGATGCGGCGGGTGCCTTGACCGAGCTTTCGGGGCAATACGCCGACGGTGCGGACCCACTGGCGGTGCTGGGCGATTTGGCCGAAATCACCCATTGGGTCAGCGTCATCAAGATCACGCCGGAGGCGGCCGAGGACCCCACCGTCAGCCCCGACGAGCGCAGCCGCGGCGCCGAGATGGCGGCGCGCCTGCCGATGCGGGTGCTGACGCGGATGTGGCAGATGCTGCTCAAGGCGCTCGACGAGACCGCGAGCGCGCCGAACGCGATGATGGCGGCCGAGATGGCGGTGATCCGCCTGACCCATGTCGCCGATCTGCCGCCGCCCGAGGAGCTGGTTCGCAAGCTGCAGGACATGCCGGCGCCTGGGCCCGGACCGGCCCCCGCACCCGCCGGCGCGCCCGGGCCGGGGCCAAAGGCGTCGGCCCCTGCGGTACCCGCCTTGGACCGGGGCGGCGCTGCGGGCGGCGCCCAGACCGCGCGGGCGCTTTCTCCCGACAGCGCACTTGCCCGTTACGCCCGGTTCGACCAGGTCGTCGATCTCATCCGCGCCAACCGCGACGTCAAGCTGTTGGTCGAGGTGGAAACCACGCTGCGCCTGGCCCGCTACCAGCCTGGCCGCATCGAGTTCCAGCCGACCGAGGCCGCGCCCCGCGACCTCGCCGCCCGTCTTGCCGCCAAGCTGCAGCTCTGGACCGGCGTCCGCTGGGCCGTCAGTGTCGTCGCCGAGGGCGGTGGGCAGACCGTCGCAGAGGTCCGCGACGCCGACCGCCTGGCGCTCGAGGCCGAGGCCAAGGAACATCCCCTGGTACAGGCTGTGTTCGACGCCTTTCCCGATGCTCGGATTACCGAGATCCGCACGCTTGAGGACATCGCCGCCGAGGCTCAGACCGAGGCGCTGCCGGAAGTGGACGAGGAATGGGATCCCTTCGAAGAGGACTGATCCTCGCTGCGCTGCCGACCCAGGCGGTCGCCGAGGCTTGCGCCACGGTGCGCCCGGATTGGGACGGATCGCCGATGTCCACTTTGTCCGAGGCACTGTTTCTGGTCACCACCGTGCCGGTCTTGGTGCTTCTATTGGCCACGCTGGCGGCGCTGCGGTTCCGCAGCCAGTGGGGCGGGCTGGCGGTGGTGGTGCTGTGGACGGCGCTGGTGACCTTTCTGACCATGGTCGACCCCTCCGGCCTGCAGGCCGCCTCGCGCGCCGAGGGCTGCGTCGGATCGCCCGCCTTGTTCATCGCCGCCGTGGCTGCGATATGTGTGGCGACGGTCCTTTACACCGCCCCCCTTCCCAAGCGGACCGACTAACGGAGTGAGCCCATGTTCAAAGGCCTCGGCAATCTCGGCGACATGGCCGGGATGATGAAGAAAGCCAAGGAAATGCAGGAAAAGATGGCCGAGATGCAGGATGCGCTCGGGACCATCACGGTGACCGGCGAGGCCGGCGCGGGCCTGGTCAAGGCGACCGCCACCGCCAAGGGCGAGCTGACCGGGCTCGTGATCGACCCGTCGATCTTTTCGCCCGACGACAAGGAGGTCGCCGAGGACTTGATCCTGGCCGCTGTCAAAGACGCGCAGGCCAAGGCGGCTGAGCGCGGCCGGGAAGAGATGCAGAAGATCACCGAAGGCCTGGGCCTGCCGGCGGACATGAAGCTGCCGTTCTGACCGGCTTGGGCGCGATCTTCATCTGGCCGGACATATCCCGGGGGTCCGGGGGCAGCGCCCCCGGCGGCGCGCCATGAGCGACACGCCGAAGGACATCGAGACCCTGATCGAGATGATGGCCAAGCTGCCGGGGCTTGGGCCGCGCTCGGCCCGCCGCGCGGTTCTGCATCTGATCAAGAAGCGCGGGCTCTTGATGACGCCCTTGGCCGACGCGATGCATAGCGTAGCGGCGACAGCGCGCGAATGCCTCAATTGCGGCAACGTCTCGACCGCCGAGATCTGTGCGATCTGCGCGGCCGAGAAACGGGCCAATGGCGAGATCTGCGTGGTCGAGGATGTGGCCGATCTCTGGGCGATGGAGCGTGCCGCGGTGTTCAAGGGCCGCTACCACGTGCTGGGCGGCACGCTGTCGGCGCTCGATGCGGTGGGGCCTGAGGATCTGCGCATCCCCAAGCTGCTCGACCGGGTCGAGGCCGAACACGTCACCGAGGTGATCCTGGCCCTGAACGCCACCGTCGATGGCCAGACGACGGCGCATTACATTGCCGACCAGCTGGAACACCGCGTGCGGGTGACGTCGCTGGCCCAGGGCGTGCCGATCGGCGGCGAGCTCGACTATCTCGACGACGGCACCATCACGGCGGCGCTGAAGGCGCGCAAGTCGGTTTGACGGGGCTGGGCGTTATGGTGTCGCGCTCTGCCCCGGGCACGGAATCAAGGGGCGCAGCCCCGCCGTGCCCATCGCCGCCCCGCCCCGGAGGGGTGGCGATTTGTCGAGGCTCGCGCACCGCGTGAGGTCCTACGGACGCGACAGCCATAAAGTACTGCCGTTCTAAGGCTGGCTCGCCACCCCGCGGGTCGGCGATGGGCACGGCTCCTCGCTAAGTGTCCGTTCATTGAGGCGTTCAGTCCCCGGCATTCGCATCTAGGCGCCGCCCCTGGGGACTGCCTTGCCTCGCTCACCCAAGCGACGGCAGCGGCACCCGCCCCGGGCTATTCGCTCGCCCGCAACACCTGGGCCGGGCGGGCCGCAAGCGGCCGCCAGGCAAAGGCCAGCCCGGCCCCCAAGGTCGTCAGCACGCCGCCGGTCACGATGGCAACGGCCGAGACCGGCTCGAACCGGAATTCGGTCTCCATCACGAAGGTCGTCACCGCCCAGCCCGCCAGCCCGCCGGCGGCGATGGCCACCAGCCCCGCCGCCAGACCGAACATCGCCGAGCGCAGCGCGAAATTCGTCAGCACCGAGCCCCGGGTCGCGCCGAGCGTCTTCAGGATCGCCGCCTCGTAGGTCCGTGCCCGCTCGCCGGCCGCGGCGGCGCCGATCAGCACGATCAGCCCGGTCACCAGCGTCGCCATCGCGCCATAGGTGGTCGCCGCGGCGATCCCCGACAGCACCTCGCTGACCCGATCGATGGCGTCGCGCACCCGGATCATGGTGATGTTGGGATAGGCCCCGCCGATGTCGCGCAACAGCTGCGCCTCGGCCTCGGGCTCGGCATAGACAGTGGCGATGTGGGTGTGCGGCGCCCCGGCCAGCGCGCCGGGGTTCATCGACAGGATAAAACCGATCCCGGCGGTCGAGAAGTCGACGTTGCGGAAGCTGGTGATCCGCGCGGCGATGTCGCGGCCGAGCACGTTGATGGTGATCTCGTCGCCCAGCCGCAGCCCCATCTCGGCGGCCTCTTCGGCGGCGAAGCTCACCTGTGGCGGGCCGGTGTAATCGGCGTCCCACCAGGTCCCCGCCGTCACTTCGGCCCCGGCGGGAGGCGCGGCCGAATAGGTGATCCCGCGGTCGCCCTGCAGCACCCAATGCTCGCCGGCCACCTCGCGCGCTGGCCGGCCGTTGATCTGCGTGATCACACCCCGCAGCATCGGCGCGCTTTCGACCCTGGCGACGCCGGGATCGCCGGTGGTACGGTCGAGGAAGCCCTGCAGCTGGTCGTTCTGGATGTCGACGACGAAATAGCTCGGCGCCACGTCCGGCAGGTCGCGGGCAATGGCGCCGCGCAGGTTTGAATCGATCTGCCCGACGGCGGCCAGCACGGTCAGCCCAAGCCCGAGCGACAGCACCACCGAGCCGGCCTCGCTGCCCGGCCCCCCGACGGACCCAAGCGCCATGCGCAGCGCGCTGCGTCCCCGCACGGCGCGGGCCCGGGCGGCGCGGCGGGCGAGCCGACGGGTGGCGAGCGCCATGGCGATCAGCACGACGAAGGCGGCGAAAAGCCCGGCGGCGGACCAGAGCGTCAGGGTGACGAGGCCCGAAAGCGTCGCCGCAGTGGCGATCAGCGCCGCCAGGATCGCTGCGGAGACGGCGAGATAGGGCCAGCGCGGCCAAGCCAGCCGGTGCAGCGCGCCGTCGCGGAAGAGCGCCGCGGCGCGCACCTGCTCGGTCCGGGCCAGCGGCCAAAGCGTGAAGAGCGCGGCCGCAAGCGCGCCGTAAAGCGCCGCCTCGGCCAACGGGGCGGGGTGCAGGCCGAAGGCGGCGGGCAGCGGCAGGCGGGCCTCGATCAGCGGCGCGAAGGCCAGCGGCGCCAGCGCGCCGAGGATCAACCCAAGCGCGATGCCGAGCGCGGTGAGCGCGGCGATCTGCAGCGCATAGGCGACGAAGATGGTGCGGGTCTCGGCGCCGAGGGTCTTGAGCGTGGCGATCACGCCGGTCTTCTCGTCGAGATAGGCGCGCACTGCGGCCGAGACGCCGACCCCGCCGACGGCCAGCCCGGCGAGCCCAACCAGCACCAGGAAGGCGCCCAGGCGGTCGACGAATTCGGTGACGCCGGGCGCGCCATTGCGGCTGTCGCGCCAGCGCAGACCCGCCTCTTGCAAGGCCTGCGCCGCCGCGGCCTCCATCGCTGCGAGGTCCGTGCCTTCGACGAATTCCAGGCGGTAGGCGGTCTCGTAAAGCGTGCCGGGCTGCAACAGGCCCGAGACCTGCAGCGCCTCGGTGCGGACGATGGTGCGGGGGCCGAGGCCGAACCCACCGCCAGCGCCGTCGGGCTCGTGCATCAGCGCGGCCATCAGCACGAAGTCCTGGGTGCCAAGCCGGAATCGGTCGCCGACGGCCAGACCCATGCGCCCGATCAACACGCCGTCCATCACCGCGCCGGGCAGGCCGTCAGCGCCGTCCAAAGCCTCGGCGAGCGGCATCGGCGGGTCCAGCTCGGCCACGCCATAGATCGGATAGGCGGCATCGACGCCTTTGACCTGGGTCAGCCCGCGCTCGGTCCCGCCGTCGCGGTCGGCCACGGCCATCGACCGGAAATCGACAATCTCCGAAACCGTCGTGGCGTTGGCCTCCATCCAGGCACGTTCCTGAGGCTCGGCGAAGCGGTAGGTCAACTGGATCTCGGCATCGCCGCCCAGGATCACCGCGCCCTCGCGCTGCAGCCCCACCTCGATCGAGGCGCGCACGCTACCGACCGCGGCGATGGCCGCGACGCCGAGCGCAAGGCAGGCCAGGAAGACGCGGAAGCCCCGCAGCCCGCCGCGCAGCTCGCGCCGGGCGATTCGGGCGGCGTTCGGCAGGCTCATTCGGCGGCGTCCCGGATCTCGTCCGGCGCCAGGCGGCCGTCGGTCAGCCGCACCACGCGGTCGCAGCGGGCGGCGAGATCGGGGGCATGGGTGACCAGGACCAGCGTGGCGCCGTGCCGGTCGCGCAGGCCGAAGAGCAGGTCCATGATGGCCTGCCCTGTGGCGCCGTCGAGATTGCCGGTGGGCTCGTCCGCCAACAGGATGTCGGGCCGCGGCGCGGCGGCGCGGGCCAGCGCCACGCGCTGCTGCTCGCCACCGGACATCTGAGCGGGGTAGTGATGCGTGCGCTCGGCGAGCCCCATTGCGGCCAGTTCGGCCTCGGCCAGGTCGAAGGCGTCGGCCGCTCCGGCCAGTTCCAGCGGCGTGGCGACGTTTTCCAGCGCCGTCATCGTCGGAATCAGGTGGAAGGATTGAAACACCACGCCCATATGATGGCGGCGGAAGCGCGCGAGAGCGTCTTCGTTCATCGCGGTCAGGTCCTGGCCCAGCACCGCGATCCGCCCGGCTGTGGCCCGCTCGAGCCCGCCCATGAGCATGAGGAGAGACGACTTGCCCGACCCCGACGGCCCCACCAGCCCCAGCGTTTCGCCCCGCTCGATCGCAAGCGAGATGCCCTTGAGGATGTCGACCCGGCCGGCATTGCCTTCGAGCGACAGCCGGGCGTTGTCGAGGGCGACGACAGTTTCAGACATGGGGCGCGTCCTTTGGCGGGGTCTCGGTTTGGGATATGGGGTGATGCGTGCGCTGCGCAACCTTTGCGGCGCAGTTCTGCTGGCAGGGACGGCGCAGGCGGAGCCGGTGGTGATCGCGGCTTTGGGCGACAGCCTGACCCAGGGCTACGGGCTGGTGCCCGAGGACGGCTTCGTGCCGCAGCTCGAACGCTGGCTGGTGGCGCAGGGCGCCGAGGCGCGGGTGCTGAACGCCGGGGTGTCGGGCGACACGACGCAAGGCGGGCTGTCCCGGGTCGACTGGACGCTGACGCCCGAGGTCGATGCGATGATCGTGGCCCTTGGCGGAAACGACCTGCTGCGTGGGATCGATCCCGCGGTGAGCCGGGCGAATTTGGCCGGTATCCTGCAGGCGGCCGACGGTGCCGAGGTCGAGGTGATGCTGGTCGGTCTGACGGCGCCGGGCAACTACGGGCCTGACTTCAAACGGGATTTCGACGCCATGTATCCGGAGTTGGCTGCGGAATTCGGTGCGCTGCATGTGGCGAGCTTCCTGGGCCCGTTGTCGGAGCGGGCGGAGGAAGCAGGCGCGGTCCAGCGCTATATGCAGGCCGACGGCATCCACCCGAACGCCGAGGGCGTGGCGCTGATCGTCGAAGGGCTGGGGCCGGCCGTGCTGGAGCTGATCGCGCGGGTCGAGTGACCGGCGGCGCAGGATTTCACGGACATCCTGGGGACAAAACCTCGACGAGGTTTTGTGGTCAGATTTTCGTCGAAAATCTGTCTACCCGGTGCTCATCGCCAAGACCCGGCTGATCTCTTTGAGCGAGCGTCCGGATTGCCGGCGCCACTCGGTGAAGGCCTCTTGCACCTTGGCCATGGCCCCCTTCGAGGTGGGCGGCTTGTCGATCACGCCCTCGGCGATCAGCCGGGCCACGACGTCGCGGCTGAGGATGAAACTGTCGAGGCCGATGAAGCGCAGGGCGTAGGCGCCGGAATTTCCGCCGAGGCGGGTGCCGCGTTTCTTCAGCAGGTCCAGAAGACCGATGAAATCTTCCTTTGGCCAATGGGCGAAGCATTTGGCGGCGGTCCCATGTTCTGTAGCAAGCTCTTGAAGAAACGCGGCGTTGTCGCGGACCGACTGGATTTTCGCGCCGTGCCGGACGATGCGGGTGTCTTGGATCAGTTCGTCGAACCAGGCGTCGTCCATCATCGCGCATTTGCCGATGTCAAAGCCGTGGAACGCCTCTTCGAAACCGGGCCATTTGGTCTCGATGACCTTCCAGTTGAAGCCCGCGCTGAAGACGTTCTTCGAGAATTGCGACAGCCAGCGGTCGTCTGGAATTCTCTCTAGCTCCGAGGGGCTTAGCGGCGGCTCGAGCTGCGCCTCAAGCGCGTCCGGGCCGCCCTTGCGGTCGGCGGCGATGGCGTAGATTTCGCCGAATGAGCGCATAGGTCAGGCCTCCGTCATTGGCAGCCTAGCAGACCTCTGGCGCTATGGCTTGGGCTTGTCGTCGTATTCGTCGCTGAGAATCCGGTGCGCGTCGCCCTTGGGGTCGTCGTATTGCTTCGATTTCAGCGTCCAGAAAAACGCGGCAAGGCCGAGGCCGCCGAGGAACAGCGAGACCGGGATCAGGATCGCCAGGACTTCCATTTTCTAGCGCAATCTCAAGGCGTTGAGGGTGACGGAGATGGACGAGAACGACATTGCGAGGGCTGCGGCGAGGGGGGTGGCGAAGCCCGCGAGCGCGACGGGGATGGCGATGGCGTTGTACGCTGCGGCGATGCCGAAGTTTTCCAAGATCCGGCGGGTGGCGGATTTCGATGTGGCGACGGCGTCGGCCAGCGGCTCCAGGGAGGCACCCAAGAGGACGATGTCGGAGACGACGCGGGTGGCCTCGAGTGCGCTGGCGGGCGAGATCGAGGCGTGGGCGGCGGCAAGCGCGGCGGTGTCGTTGAGGCCGTCGCCGACCATCAGGACCTTATGGCCGGATTCGCGCAGGTGCTTGATGTAGAGGGCTTTTTCGTCTGGTAGCACGCCGGATTCGAAGGCGTCGATGCCGGTGCGGGCGGCGATATCGGCGACGGCGGCGGGGTGGTCGCCCGAAAGCAGGATGACGGACTTGCCTTGCGCTTTGAGGGCCGTCACGGCGTCCTCTGCGCCATCGCGTAGGGCGTCAGTGAACCGGAAGGCGACGGTGCGGTTGCCGACGCTGAGATAGGTCGCGGTGCCGGGCACCGGGGTGGCGCCGACCCAGTCAGCACGGCCCAGGCGCAGGGTCTGGCCCTGCCAGTCGGCCTCGACCCCGTGCCCGGGGATTTCGCGCAGATTCTCGATGTCTGTAAAACGTCGGTATTGCGTCGGTATGACGTCGGTGTCGAGATCGGCCAAGGCGGCGGCCAGGGGATGTGACGAGCCGCGGGCGAGCGATTGGGCCAGGACGAGGTCTTCGGCGGCGTAGGTCCCGGGATCGGCGAGGTCCGGCCGGCCTTCCGTCAGGGTGCCGGTCTTGTCGAAAACAATCGTGTCGACCTCGGCGAGGCGTTCCAGCGCGGTGGCGTTCTTGATCAGCATGCCCCTGCGGAACAGGCGTCCGGACGCGGCCGTGGTGACGGCGGGCACGGCAAGGCCCAGGGCGCAGGGGCAGGTGATGATCAGCGTGGCCACGGCGATGTTGAGCGACAGGCGCACATCGCCGCTGATCCAGACCCAGGCGATGAAGGCGCCGAGCGCCAGGAGGTGCACGACCGGGGCGTAGACGCGCGCGGCCTTGTCGGCCAGCGAGGTGTAGCGGTTGCGCGCGGTCTCGGCCAAGGCGACGAGGTCGGCCAGGCGGTGCAGCGTGCTGTCCTCGCCAGCTGCGGTAACGCGGACCGTGAGCGCGCCGGTGAGGTTGACCTCGCCCGCACTGACGCAGGCGTCGGGGCCGGCGAACACCGGGAGACTCTCGCCCGTTAGCAGGCTGCGGTCGACTTCGGATTGGCCCGTCTCGATGACGCCGTCGACGGGGACGCGGGCACCGGGGAGGACGCGAACCAGATCGCCTGGGGCAAGCTCTGCGATCGGGGTCATGGCCTCGGCGTCGCCGGTCACTTTAAGAGCGCGCGGCACCTCGAGCGCGGCGAGTTCTTGCGCGGCGGAGCGGGCGACGGTGCGGGTGCGGTGGTCAAGATAGCGGCCCGCCAGTAGGAAGAAGGTCAGCGACAGGGCGGCGTCGAAATAGGCGTGCGCGCCCGATTGCATGGTCTCGTAGACCGACATGCCGGCGGCCAGGAGGATCGCCAGCGAGATCGGCACATCCATGTTGAGCCGCCAGGCGCTGAGTGCGGACCACGCGTTGCGAAAGAACGGCTGGGCCGAGAACGCGATGGTCGGCAGCGCGATGGCGGCGCTGATCCAGTGGAACAGGTCGCGGGTGGCGTCGGTGGCACCGGACCAAACGGCGACGGACAGCAGCATCACGTTCATCATCGCGAAGCCCGCGACGCCGAGGCGCATCAGCAGTTCGCGGCCTCTCGTGTCGGTCTGGCTGGCGGCGAGGGTGGCGCCGTCGAGTTCGTGGGCCTGGTAGCCCTGCGCGGTGAGCGCGCGGGCGAGCGTCGGGGCGTCGGTGGTGTCGTCGGCCTCGATGGTGGCGCGCTTCAGCGTGAGGTTGACCCGGGCTTGGGCGACTCCGGGCATGGCGTGCAGCGCGCGCTCGACGCCGGCGATGCAGCCGGCGCAGTGAATCTCTGGCAGGCTTAGAAGAATCTGGGTGTCGCCTTTCGCCGTGCTCGCGAGGCCTTCCGCCGCGGGGGCGGCGGAGCAGGCGGGGCAGGCGGAGGCTTGGGCAGTCACTTAGGCTCGTCCACGTAGAGTACGACGCGCTGGCGGAAGGCGGTGCCGTCCTTCGCTGTAGCGGTCATCCGCAGGTTCCAGTTGCCGGGAGCGAGATCGATCGGGGCGACATGGGCCGTGCCGTCGAAGGTGAAGGCCGGGGTCTGGTCCTCGCCGACATGGGTGGCGCGGCCGAGTGTGGCCTCAAGCGTGGCGGGATCGACGGGCCGGCCATCGGCGTCGAGGATGCTGAGGCGCAGGTAAGTGCCCGCGACCTCGGCCGAGACCTGCCAGCCGAGGTCCAGCTGGGCGGCGCGGTCGGCGTCGAATTTCTGGCTGGCGACGTAGGAGTTCTTGGTCTCGAGCCCCGGAAAGGTGCCGATCGCCATGGTCGCCATGAAGACGTTGACGGCGATGATGACGGCGAAGGCCGAGGCGGTGATGATGAAGACCGTGCGGCCGGTGATTGGTTTTGTGATCATGGGCCTGTCCCGTTAAAGACGCTGTCTTTGTATACGCGGTCGCCGCTGGCGAGGTCTTCCACCCAGAAGCGGATTTCGGTGCGGTCTAGGATCGCAGGGACCGAGCCGCGGGGGGAGAGGACATAGACGCGCTGCAGCTTTGTTTCGTCTGCGGGGACGTCGACGGCCTCGTACGGCGTGCCCTCAAGTTGGATGCGCAGCGCCGGGTCGCCCTTGACGGAGATGCGGAACGGGCGGTCCTCGCCGTGCTTGTTGCGCAGCCGCAGGTCATAGGTGTTGCGGATCGTGCCGTCGGACAGGGTGACGAAGACCGGGTTGCGGATCGGCGCTACCGTAACGTCGATGTCCTGGCGGATGAAGAGCGCCACGACGAGGGCGACGCCGACCAGCGACCAGAGCGCGGTGTAGAGGATGGTGCGCGGACGCATCACGTGCTTCCACACGGGCCGCGGCGGCTGGCCCTCGCGCTCGCGGGTCTCATCCGTCAGCGCGAGGTAGTCGACTAGGCCGCGGGGCTTGCCGATCTTGTCCATCACGTCGTCGCAGGCGTCGATGCAGAGGCCACAGGTGATGCAGGCCAGTTGCTGGCCGTCGCGGATGTCGATGCCCATCGGGCAGACGTTGACACAGGCGTTGCAGTCGATGCAGTCACCTAAGGCTTCGGCGCCGGCGGCCTTGCGGTGCTTGCCGCGCGGTTCGCCGCGCCAGTCGCGGTAGCCGATGGTGATGGTGTCCTCGTCCATCATCGCGGCCTGGATGCGGGGCCAGGGGCACATGTAGATGCAGACCTGTTCGCGGGCGAAACCGCCGAACAGGACCGTCGTCAGCGCCAGAACCGCCATCGTGGTATAGGCGATGGGATGGGCGTCGCCGGTGATGAGGTTGACCGCGAGCGCGGGAGCGTCGGTGAAGTAGAACACCCAAGCGCCACCGGTGGCCAGGCCGATCAGTGCCCAGACCAGCCATTTGCTGATCCTCAGGCGGATTTTCCGGATGTCCCACTTGGCCTTCCAGAGCTTCACCCGGGCGTTGCGGTCGCCCTCGATCCAGCGCTCGGTGAGGATGAAGAGGTCGGTCCAGACGGTCTGGGGACAGGCATAGCCGCACCAGACCCGGCCCATGGCGGAGGTGAAAAGGAAGAGGCCGAGGCCGGCCATGATCAAGAGCCCGGCGATGAAATAGAACTCGTGCGGCCAGATTTCGATCCAGAAGAAGAAGAAGCGGCGATTGGCCAGGTCGACGAGGATCGCCTGGTCGGGCAGATTCGGCCCCCGGTCCCAGCGGATCCAGGGCGACAGGTAGTAGATGCCGAGGGTGATGGCCATGATGGCCCACTTGCCGGTGCGGAATTTCCCGCTGACGCGCCGAGGGAAGACAGGCTCGCGGGCGGCGTAGAGCGAGGGGGTTTCGGACGAGCTCATGGCTGGCGGAATCCGGGAATCATTGCGATTTTGGAATATGTCGCAGATGCCGCGCGGCCCGGCTTTGACCTGAATCAAGTAAATTCGGCGCATGTTTAGCCGGGGGCGTATGAATTCCATATGACTCGCATATGAGTCTGGTATGACGCCTCGGCGCCTGAGGGCGGCAGTCGGGCGATGGTTCAGGGGCGGTTCGCCCGAAGGACCACCTGGCGCCTCTTGCCCGGGAAGTGAGAAGCCGTGCTCATCGCCAACCCGCGGGGTGTCGATCCGACCTTTGAGCGGCGGCGCTTTATGGCTGTCGAGTCCGAAGGACCTCACGCGGTGCGCAGGTCCAGACAGATCGCCACCCCTCCGGGGCGGGTTGGCGATGGGCACGGCGGGGCTGTGCCCCTTGAGTCCGTGCCCGGAGCGCTCCGTTGTCCCCTCCAGCCCCAAGAGCCGCCCTCGGCCCGATTTGGCGTCACCCGGACTCGTGCTGGGCCTGGCGGCGCAGCCAACGGATGAAGTCGCGCACCTTGGGGCGCAGAACGCCGGGCGGAGTGACGATGAAATAGCCGGTGCCCGAGTCGGCGTCGGTGAACAGCACCTGCAGATCGCCGCGGGCGATGTCGGCCTCGACGAAGGTGCGGCTGGTCGCGGCGATGCCCTGGCCGGCGCGCAGCCCGTCCAGCAGCAGATTGCCGGGCAAGTGGGTGAGGCTCTTGACCCGCGCCTCGGTGACGCCCTGGGCCGCGAGCCACTCGGCGACCTCATTGGTGCCGAGCTCCTGCAGCCAGGGCAGCGCCAGCAGATCGCGCGGGCTGTCGATGCGGCGGCCGTCAAGCAGGCGGCGCGCGCCCATGATCAGAAAATCCGACTCGACCAGCAGCTCGGCGTCGAGCCCGGGCCAGGTGCCGTGGCCGTAGCGGATGGCGAGGTCGAAGCCGCCGGGCGCTGGGTCGCTGAGCCCGGGGCTGGGGTTGACCATCAGCTCGGCATCGGGGTGGCGGTCGTGGAAATCAGCGATCCGCGGCATCAGCCAGCCGGCGGCGAACATTGGCGTGGTGGTGACCTGCAGCGGGCGGTCGGCGTCGGCGCCGGTCAGCGCCTCGACCTCGCGCGCGATGGCGCCGAAGGCGTTAGCGAGGGTCTGGCCCAGGCGCTCGCCATCTGCGGTCAGGGCGACACCGCGGCCGTCCTTGGCGACGAGCCGGGTGCCCAGATGCGCCTCGAGCGCGCGGACCTGCTGGCTGATCGCGGCGTGGCTGACGTTCAAGAGATCGCCGGCGGCGGACATCGCGCCGGTCTCGGCCAGCGCGGCGAAGGCGCGGAGCTGGGCCAGCGGCGGCAGGGAGCGGAGCATTTGTAAGCCTGGATTACGGGTTGCAAGAATTCCTGACTGGCATGGATCGGCGTTTGACGCAATATCCATGAGCAGGAAACAACACGCCCCAGGAGAAGACAGATGATCAACCCCTACGCCCAAACTTTCATGATCGCCGCACGCACCGACCGGATCGCACCGCCCCGGCTGCGCGAAGCGCAGGACGCCAAGCCCCGGCGCCGGTTCCGGCTGTTCCGGTTTGGGACGCAAAGACAGCGGGACGACCGCTGAGCCCTACGCGGGGCAAGGCGTTTCGAAACGCCTTGCGGAAAGCGATTTCGAAACCGCGTGCACAAGCCGCGTCGAAGCGGCTTGGCCTTGCCACGAAAACGTGAGCCGCCCTAGGGCGGCTCGGTGCTTTGAAAAGCTACATGTCCGGGGTAGGTTAAAGAGGTGCCGATCCCGAAGAAACGCGCGAACAGGATCGAGGACCGGCACCTCCCTCCCCCTTTGGCTTGCGCCTCCGGAGGATGCCGGACGGGGGCGGGACGCCGCCCCCGTTTAGTTCATTGGCCGCCGCCCAGCTGGTGGACATAGGCCGCGACCGCGTTGATCTCGGCCTGGTCGAGGCCGCCCGCGGCGCGCCATTCTTCCGACCAGGCCGGCATCACGCCGAAGCGAGCATTGGTGATCGTCTCGGTCAGCGTCTCTTCGGTGCCGCCATAAAGCCAGATCGCATCCGTCAAGTTCGGAGCGCCCTGGGTCGGATCGCCCATGCCGTTTTCCATGTGGCAGCCGGAGCATTCGTTCAGGAACAGCTCGGCCCCCGGGGTCGCCTTGGCGGCGTCATGCTCCTGGCCCGAAATCTGCAGGACGTAGTGCACGACCTGGCCGATTTCGTCCTCGCCGAGGATCTCGTCGCGTCCATAGGCAGGCATTTCGGACCAGTGCGAGTCGGGCGACTGTTCGTTGCGGATGCCGTGGGTGATCGTATAGGCGATCTCGTCAATCGTGCCGCCCCAGAGCCAGTCGTCGTCGAGCAGGTTCGGGTAGCCCGCCGCCTGCACGCCTGCCGCGCCCGAGCCGTGGCATTGCGAGCAATTGGCGCGGAACACTGCGGCGCCGCCCTGGACCGCGTAGTTCTGCAGGTCGGCATTGTCGGAGATCATGGTCAGGTCCGCCTCTGCCAGCGCGGTCCTCAGATCGGCGTTCTGGGCGTCGACCTCGGCGATCTGTTCGGCCACCTCGGCGCGGGTCGAGTAGCCCAGGAAACCGGCGGTGGCGCGGTCGACCAGTGGCCAGGCCGGGTAGGCGATGGTGTAGATCAGACCCCAGAGGCAGGTGGCGTAGAAGGTCCAGACCCACCAGCGCGGCAGCGGGTTGTTCCATTCCTCCAGCCCGTCCCAGACGTGGCCGGTTGTGCCGTAGCCGGCTTCGTTCTTCTTTTCTTCGGTGCTCATGTCCGCGCCTCCGTATCCTGGGCGGGTTTGTCTTCATGCCGGAACGGGATGTTGGCGATGTCCTTGTGCACGGCGCGGCTGCCGGGGCGGAAGGCCCAGACGATGACGCCGATGAAGAACAGGAACAGCGCAAGCAACATCCAACTGTCGGCGAATTCGCGAAGGAGGGAATAGGTATCCATGTTTCCCTCCTCCTATCGGCTAGCGTCGGGGGTGAAGGTCGAGAAATCGACCAGGGTTCCGAGCATCTGCATATAGGCGATCAGCGCGTCCATTTCGGACACTCCAGGTTCACCGTCGAAGTTGCGGACCTGTGCGCCGGGGTAGCGTTCCAACAGTGCATCGTAGTCGCTGTCGGGATCGGCCTGATCGCGGAAGTCCGCGGCGGCAACCTCGATCATCTCGTCGGTGTAGGGCACGCCGACGATCCGGTGCGTCGCCATCTCTTCGCCGATGTAGTCCGGCTCGAGCAGCTTGTCCTTGAGGTAGCCGTATTTCGGCATCACCGATTCGGGCACCACCGATTGCGGGTCGATCAGGTGGGCGACGTGCCAGTCGTCCGAATACCGCCCGCCGACGCGCGCCAGGTCGGGACCCGTCCGCTTCGAGCCCCATTGGAACGGATGGTCGTACATCGATTCGGCCGCCAGCGAGTAGTGGCCGTAGCGTTCGACCTCGTCCCGCATCGGGCGCACCATCTGGCTGTGGCAGACATAGCAGCCCTCGCGAATGTAGATGTTGCGCCCTTCCAGTTCGAGCGGGCTGTAGGGGCGCACGCCTTCGACCTTCTCGATGGTGTTCTCGAGGTAGAACAGCGGCGCGATTTCGACGATGCCACCGATGGTGACGACGAGGAAGGAGCAGACCGCCAGCAGCGTGACGTTCTTTTCCAGGACGGCGTGTTTGTCCAGAATGGCCATGACCGTCTCTCCTTATTCCGCGGGAGCCATGGCAGGCGCATCCGAGGTCTTCGGCTGCGCGCGCACGGTCATCCAGAGGTTGTAGCACATGATGATGGCGCCGGTGAGGTACAGAACCCCGCCCAGGCCGCGGACCACGTACATCGGGAACTTGGCGGCGACGGTGTCGGC
This sequence comes from Rhodobacter sp., assembly GCA_030066215.1. Lineage (GTDB taxonomy): Bacteria > Pseudomonadota > Alphaproteobacteria > Rhodobacterales > Rhodobacteraceae > JASJCA01. Next base: position 33,604 of record JASJCA010000063.1, read on the forward strand.
GAACGAGTTCACCAGGAACCCTTGTGCGTCGACTTCGCGCCACATCAGGCCTTCCATGATGCCGGTGACCCACATCGACGCGGCGTAAAGCACGATGCCGATGGTGGCGAGCCAGAAGTGCCAGTTGACCATCGCCAGCGAGTAGAGCCGCTCGCGGTTCCAGAGCTTCGGCACCAGGAAGTAGAGGCAGCCGAAGGTGATCATGCCGTTCCAGCCCAAGGCGCCGGAATGCACGTGTCCGATGGTCCAGTCGGTGTAGTGCGACAGCGAGTTGACCGCGCGGATCGACATCATCGGGCCCTCGAAGGTCGACATGCCGTAAAAGCCGATCGAGATCACCATCATCCGGATGATCGGGTCGGTCCTGAGCTTGTCCCAGGCGCCCGACAGCGTCATCAGGCCGTTGATCATGCCGCCCCAGCTGGGCATCCACAAGACCACCGAGAACACCATGCCGAGGGTCGAGGCCCAGTCGGGCAGCGCGGTGTAGTGCAGGTGGTGCGGGCCGGCCCAGATGTAAAGGAAGATCAGCGCCCAGAAGTGGATGATCGACAGCTTATAACTGAAGACCGGGCGTTCGGCTTGCTTGGGTACGAAGTAGTACATCATGCCAAGAAACCCGGCGGTCAGGAAGAAGCCGACGGCGTTGTGGCCGTACCACCACTGGGTCATCGCGTCCTGCACGCCGGCCCAGACTATCACCGACTTCGATCCCCAGATCGACACCGGGATGGTCAGGTTGTTAACCAGGTGCAGCATCGCCACGGTGATGATGAAGGACAGAAGGAACCAGTTGGCGACGTAGATATGCGGCTCTTTCCGCTTCATCAGCGTGCCGGCGAAGACCAAGAGGTAGGCGACCCAGACCACGGTGATCCAAAGGTCGACGTACCACTCGGGCTCGGCGTATTCCTTCGACTGGGTGGCGCCCAGAAGATAGCCGGTGGCGGCCAGCACGATGAAAAGCTGGTAGCCCCAGAACACGAACCAGGCGAGGTTGCCGCCCCAAAGGCGGGCGGCGGAGGTGCGCTGGACGATGTAGAACGACGTGCACAAAAGCGCGTTGCCGCCGAAGGCGAAGATCACCGCGCTGGTGTGCAAGGGCCGCAGGCGGCCGAAATTCATGTAGCCTTGGGCCCAATCGAAGTTGAGCACCGGAAAGGCCAGTTGGAAGGCGATGAAGACGCCGGCAAGAAAGCCGACGACGCCCCAGAAGGCGGTGGCGACCACGCCGGCGCGGATCACGCCGTCCATGTATTCCATCTGATTGACGGGGACCCGTTCGTCGCCCACATGCCGGAGGGTCCAGACGAACAACCCACCGGCCACGGCCAGAATGATGATGGCGTGCACCTGATAGGCCAGGTCACGGCCCCAATTGGCGGCGAGCGCGGCAAAAAGCACGATCAGGCCGAGCACCACCAGTTTTATTGCATTCCACATATGTCGTCCCTTCGTTCTGTTTCTCCGCCCTTGCACTGACACGCGCGCACAAGACGCAATTCGGGCGGCAGATCCTATTCGACAGTTTGCATGTGACTCACGTGCGCCGGGGGTGCCTTGATCCATGTCAAGGTTCCGCGCCGCACCGTGTTGATGCAGGTCAAAGACGCTTGGGACAAAGCTGCGCAGGCTGCGGGCGAAGACGCAAAGACGCCCGGGGACTCACATGGCCTACAAATCCATCGTCACGGTTCTCACCGACCTCGAAATCGACGACTCGGCGCTGCAGGCGGCGATCAAGATCGCGCATCTGCAAGACGCCCATCTCGACATCCTGTGCCTCGGCATCGATCGGACCCAACCAGGCTTCTACTATGCCGGTGCCAATGCCTTGGTTATTCAGGATAATCTGGTGCAAGCGCAGGGCGAGGCCGAGGCGCTAGAGGGCAAGGTCAACGACATCATGCAAGGCCAGGACATCGTCTGGGCGGTTGCCGCGGCGACCACGCAGATGGCCGGGCTGACACCGTTCGTGGCGCACCGGACCCGGTTGGCCGATCTAGTGGTCCTGTCGAAACCCTATGGGCCGGGGCGCGGGCACGAAAACGAGGCCATCGTCGAAGCGTGTTTGTTCAACGGCCACGTGCCGGTGGTGATCGTGCCGGACAGGTCGGATTTTCCCGATACCATCGACCAAGCGATTATCGCCTGGAACGAAAGCGCCGAGGCGCTGTCGGCGATCCGTGCCGGTTTGCCGTTCCTGGTGCAGGCGGGGGCGGTGGACATCACGGTGATCGATCCGCCGCCGCATGGGCCGGACCGGTCGGACCCGGGCGGGCAGCTCAGCCAAATGCTGGTGCGGCACGGTGTGCGGGCCGAGGTGTCGGTCTTGGCCAAGACGATGCCGCGGGTGTCGGATGTGCTGTGCCGCCACTGCGGCGATAAGAATGCGGACTTGCTGGTAATGGGCGCCTATGGCCATTCGCGGTTCCGCGAGTCGATCCTCGGTGGCGCCACGCGCAACATGTTGGAAGCGGCGGAGGTGCCGGTTCTGTTGGCGCACTAGGTTTCGGGTTTGGCGAGCCAGGCAGTCGCCTCTTTGGTATCGCGAAAGACGTTGATCTGGCCTTCGGGCACGTTGCCGTGCGCCTCGGACATCAGTTGGTACATCCGGCACATGCCGAAGCCCAAATCGCTGGAGGCGACGAGGGCGAGGCGCGCCAAGGCGCGCTCGGGGATCGATTGCCGGCGTTCGATGAAATGCTCGAACAACGACTTGGTGGCTGACGAGAAGTCGTAGGCATCGAGGTCCCAGATCGTGTCGGCTCGTGCGCCGAGGCTTGGCACCGCGGGTAGGTCGGCGATGAAGCGTTCGACCTCTGCAACAGTCATCGTCCCGGTCACCCTGACGGTGATGATCCCGGTTGCGGGGTCGAATGAGCTGCTCAGGGCCATTGGTGTCCGGACATCGAAGAGCGCAGATCCGGTGTTACTCAATTCCCGGCGCATCGGTCTACGGGGAACGGAGAGGATTTGATCTCCGCGAAGGGATCGTCGGCTTAGTCGATCACGTCCGTCCGGCCCCGGGGCGGCGGCCGTCAGACGAGCATCCCGCCGTCAGCGTCGTCGCCGGTCTCTTCGATCAGTGCCTCGAAATCGGGGATGATCACCTTGCGCTTGCCTTTGAGCTCGATCACGTGATCGCGCTTCAGGGCCGAGATCTGCCGGCTGACGGTTTCCAAGGTCAGACCCAGGTAATCGGCCATCGACTCGCGGGTCAGCGGAAGGTCGAAACTGGACCCGTCGTGGGGTGAGCTTTGCTGCAAAGCGGCCTCGCGGTGGGCGATAATCGACAGAAGGCTCGCGATCTTTTCCCGCGCGGTCTTGCGACCGAGGATCAGCATCCATTCGCGTGCGGCGTCCAACTCGTCGAGCGTCATCTCCAAGAGTCGCTGGCCGATATGCGGGGTCTCGTTCATCATCGTCTCGAACGGCTTGCGGCGGAAGCAGCAGAGCATCAGATCGGAATTGGCGGTGACGTCGTAGGGCGCGATGGCGCGGCCCGGGCGGCCGAGGAAATCGGACGGCAACAGCAAGCCGACCATTTGGGTGCGGCCGTCTTCCAAGGTTTGGCTCAGCGTGGCGATGCCGGTGACCACCGAGCCGACGAAATCCATCTGATCGCCTGCCCAGACCACCGGCTGACCGGCCTCGTAGCTGCGATAGTACTTGATCTCTTCCAGGCGGCTCAGTTCATCGGGCTCGCATTTCGCACAAACCGCCCGGTGGCGGATCGGGCAGTTAGAGCAACTGCGCAGATCGAAGGCTAGATCGTTCATGGTCGAAGTCCCTGCCAATTGATCCTGATCAAAGTAGATACGGGAATCCTGGGTGATAGAAAGCTAATGACGATCCAGGCACAACTCAAGCGGTTGGGGCTGTTTGATGCCCGCGTGCCGCGCTATACGAGCTATCCCACAGCGCCGCATTTTTCGGACAGCGTGGGGCCCTTGGAGACCCGGAATTGGATCGCGGCGATCCCTGAACGCGACACGGTCTCGATATATGTCCACATCCCGTTTTGCAGGCGATTGTGCTGGTTTTGCGCCTGCCGGACGCAGGGCACCGCGACGGCGGCGCCAGTGGAGGCGTACCTGGGCTCGCTGAAGGCAGAGTTGGACCTGGTTCGCGCCGAATTGCCGCAGGGGGTCGAAATCGAGCATCTGCACTGGGGCGGTGGGACGCCGACGCTTTTGGTGCCGGAAATGATCGCGGAGCTATCGCAGGCGATCTTCGACGTCGCGCCGCTGACGGCGGATGCCCAGTTTTCGGTCGAGATCGATCCCAACGAGATCGACGACGCGCGGCTCGACGCGCTGGCGGCGGCGGGAATGAACCGGGCCTCGATCGGGATTCAGGACTTCGACGCGCAGATCCAAGAGACAATCGGCCGGCCGCAGACCTACGAGGTGACCAAGGCGGCGGTCGACGGGCTGAGAGCGCGCGGGATCGAGAGCCTGAACGTTGATATCCTCTATGGGCTGCCGCACCAGACCCGGACGAAGATCTCGGATTCGGTGCAACTGCTGATGTCACTGAACCCCGACCGGGTTGCGCTGTTCGGTTACGCCCACGTGCCGTGGATGGCCAAGCGCCAGGCGCTGATCCCGACCGATGCGCTACCGGTGCCGGAGGAGCGGCTGGAACTGTTCAACGTGGCGCGCGATCTGTTCAAATGGGACGGTTACGCCGAGATCGGCATCGACCATTTCGCCCGGCCTGGCGATGGGTTGGAAGTGGCGTGGCGGAACGGGACCATGCGGCGCAATTTCCAGGGCTATACCGAGGACAAGTCCGAGACGCTGATCGGTTTCGGGGCCTCGGCGATCTCGCGCTACCGACAGGGCTATGCGCAGAACGACGCCTCGACCTCGGGCTATCAGGGCGCAGTGCGTGACGGGCGGTTCGCGACCAAGCGCGGGCATAAATTCACCGAGGACGACCTGCTGCGCGCCGCGGTGATCGAGGCGCTTCTCTGCGACTTCCGGGTCGATCTGGCGGCGGCCGCGGACCGGGTGGGTCAGCCCGTCGCGCAGGCGGCAGCCTTGGTGGACGGGTTGGACGCGGCGTTTCCCGGCATGCTGCAGGTCTCAGACGAAACGGTCGAGATCCGCGACCACGCCCGGCCGCTGGCCCGGATGATCGCGCGCCACTTCGACGCCTACGAAATGAGCGCCGCGGGCCACAGCCAAGCGGTTTGATCCTCTCTGAAGATCGGTTTGAGCGCTTGCTCCTTTGAGGAAATCGCGCCATGTCCCCATAACTTGCCTGGGGAGGAGGCGCATGGAGTTGACCGCGCAACTTGAAGGGATCGTCGGGCCTGGCCACGTGCTGACCGGCGGCGACACCGCAAAGTTCGACCACGACTGGACGGGCAAATACCGGTTCCATCCGCTGGCGGTGGTTCGGCCGGCGTCCACGGACGAGGTGAGCCGGGTGATGCGGCTGGCGCATGACACCGGCACGCCCGTGGTGCCGGTCAGCGGCAATACCGGGCTGGCGGGCGGGACGCATGCCGAGGGCGCGCTGATGATCTCGCTCGACCGGATGAACCGGGTGCGGGAGATCCGTTCTGAGGCGCGGATCGCGGTGGTCGAGGCAGGCGTCATCCTGTCGAACCTACACACGGCGGCCGAGGCCCACGCGCTGGTGTTTCCGCTGACCTTCGGGGCACGGGGTTCGGCGATGATCGGCGGGGCGCTGTCGACCAACGCGGGCGGATCGAACGTGGTGCGCTACGGCTCGACGCGGGGGTTGTGCCTGGGGCTCGAAGTCGTTCTGGCTGACGGGCGGGTGATGGACTTGATGACCGAGTTGCACAAGGACAATTCGGGCTACGATCTCAAGGACTTGTTCATTGGGGCCGAGGGGACTTTGGGGCTGATCACGGCCGCCGTGGTGAAGCTCTTCCCGAAGCCCGCCGCCTATGCCACGGCAATGGTGGCGGCGCCGGGTTTGCCGGAAGCGCTGACTCTGCTCAACCGGCTGCAGCAAGCGACCGGCGGCATGGTGGAGGCCTTCGAATACATGCCGCGCGCCTATGTGGAGGCGCATCTGGCGAAGTTCCCGGATGCCCGCGAACCGTTCGAGGCGGCGCATGAGGTGAACATCATGGTCGAGGTCGGCGCCACGGCGCCCCGGGATGCCTTGCCGGGGCCGGACGGCGAGGTGCCGGTGGTGGCGCATTTGGAAGAGACACTGGCGGTGCTTATGGAGGAAGGCGCGGTTCTGGACGCCGTCGTCGCCAAGTCAGAGGCGCAGCGGGCCGAGATGTGGAAGCGGCGCGAGGATGCCGCCGAGGTGACGCTGGGCCGACTGCCGATCGTGAACAACGACATCGCGGTGCCGCTCGACAAGGTGGCGGTGTTCCTCGACCGGATGGCGGCGGCGCTGCCGGGGCTCGATGCCCGCGCCGAGACCCGGGTTGTGGCGCATCTGGGCGACGGCAACGTGCACTACACCGTGCTGCCGGCGTCGCAAGACTCAAGCGTGCACGATGCGATCATGGAGACAGTCGAGGAAGTGGCGCTGGACCTCGGCGGGTCGTTTTCGGCCGAGCACGGCATCGGGCTGTCGAAGAAGCCGTCGATGGCGCGACGCAAGAACCCGGTGGCGGTGGAGGTGATGCGCGGTATCAAGGCGGCGCTGGACCCCAAGGGCATACTCAACCCGGGCAAGGTGTTGCCAGAGTGAGGCGGTGGGCG
>JASJCA010000130.1 GCA_030066215.1 Rhodobacter sp.
CGACGACAGAGCCTCTTCCGGGCGGCGGCGTTGAAGCAAAAGCTTGGCGCCGGCAAGATACGTTTTCATTGCAGCCAGCGGCTGGTTTAATTCATGGCTGACGCTGGCCGACATCTCGCCCAAGGCAGCCATGAATTAAACCAGCCGCTGGCTGCAATGAAAACGTATCTTGCCGGCGCCAAGCTTTTGCTTCAACGCCGCCGCCCGGAAGAGGCTCTGTCGTCGTTCCAGCGCATCGACGATCTGATCGAACGCATGGGCGCGATCACGAAGCAACTTAAGAGCTACGCGCGCAAGGGCGGCGACGCGCTGGAGCCCATAGATGCAAGGGATTGCGTGTCATCCGCGCTGTCGATGATGGAGCCGCAGCTGAAGTCGCGAAAGGTGCGCATCACCCGGTCATTGCCGTCGGATCCGGTGCGGATCCTCGCCGACCGTGTGCGGCTGGAACAGGTCTTGATCAACCTGATGCGCAACGCTCTCGACGCCACCAAGTCCACGCCCGAGCCCGAGATCAGTCTGATCCTCACGGCCGGTCAATTCGCCACCGTCACCGTGCGCGACAACGGCCCCGGGATCGAAGATCTCGATGCGCTGTTCGAGCCGTTTTACACCACCAAGGCCCCCGGCGACGGCGTCGGCCTGGGGCTTGCCATATCCTCGGGGATCGTCAAGGACTTGGGCGGCAGGCTTTATGCGCGCAACGGCCGGGCAGGCGGGGCAGTCTTCGAGGTACAGCTGCCGCTTCTGGATGAAAAGGTCGAAGCCGCCGAGTGAGGACCTAACATGGCACAGGCAATGAAGATCGCGATCATCGACGACGAGCAGGACATGCGTCAATCGATCAGCCAGTGGCTGGCGCTTTCGGGCTTCGACACCGAAACCTACGGGTCGGCCGAGGACGCGTTGAAGACCCTCGGCCCGGACTTCCCCGGCGCCGTGGTCAGCGACATCAAGATGCCGGGCATGGACGGCATGCAGTTTCTGAAAAAGCTGATGAGCGTCGATTCGGCGCTGCCGGTGATCATGATCACCGGCCACGGCGACGTGCCGATGGCGGTCGAGGCGATGCGGGTGGGCGCTTACGACTTCCTGGAAAAGCCGTTCAATCCCGATCGGATGACCGAACTGGCCAAGAAGGCGACGCAGTTCCGGCGCCTGACCTTGGACAACCGCGCGCTGCGCAAGGAACTCAGCGACGGCACCACGCTGATGAAGAAGCTGATCGGTGCCTCGCCGGTGATGGACCGCTTGCGCGAGGACATTCTCGATCTCGGCCAGGCTGACGGGCATGTACTGATCGACGGTGAAACCGGCACCGGCAAGACGTTGGTGGCCCATGCGCTGCACGCCGTCGGCGCCAAGGCGGGCAAGAAATTCGTGCTGATGTCCTGCGCTGCGATGGACGAGGACACGTTGGCCAAGCGGCTTTTCGGTCCGATGGACGACGGCGGCCCGATGCCCGCGCTGGAAGAGGCCCGCGGCGGCACGCTGGTCTTGGAAGACATCGAGTCGCTTCCGCAGGCACTGCAGGCGCGGCTTTTGAGCTGGATGAACGAGCAGGGCACGCCGGCAGAGACCCGCATCGTCGCGATCTCGAACTTGCAGGAACAGGGCAAGACCTGCGAGGACGTGCTGCGCCCCGACCTCTATTTCCGCCTCGCCGCGATGAAAATCACCCTGCCTCCGCTCCGCCAGCGCGGCGAGGACATTCTGATGCTCTTCACCCATTTCGGCGAACTCTTCGCCGAGGAATACGGCTGCGACGCGCCGCAGGTCAGCGCCCAGGAGGCCGCGCAACTGCTGCAGGCGCCCTGGCCCGGCAACATCCGCCAGTTGATCAACGTCGCCGAACGCGCGGTGCTGCAGAACCGCCGTGGCTCGGGCACCATCGCCTCGCTGCTGATGGCCGAAAACGACGAGGCCGAACCGGTGATGACCACCGAGGGCAAGCCTTTGAAGGAGTATGTCGAGGCCTTCGAGCGGATGCTGATCGACAATACCATGCGCCGCCACAAGGGCTCGATCGTCAGCGTGATGGATGAGCTCTGCCTGCCGCGCCGGACGCTGAACGAGAAGATGGCGAAATACGGGTTGCAGCGGTCCGACTACCTCTGAGCTGCATGCTGGGCCACCTGCGGGTCGTTGCAGGCCATGAAGCCAGCTACGCGGATCCAATCCAGGCCAGAGCAGGGGAGGCGGTCTTACTGACCGGTCGCGCCGACCACTGGGACGGATATCGCTGGCTTTGGGCCCGCGCGACCGACCGCCGCGAAGGCTGGGTGCCGGACGCGCTGGTCACTAGCGGCGGCGCCGGTGCCCGCTTGACCGAGGATTACTCGGCCGCCGAACTCGCCTGCCGCGCCGGCGATTGGCTGACCGGGCTGCGGCGGCTGCATGGCTGGGTCTGGTGTCGGGACGGAGTCGGACAAGAAGGTTGGGTGCCCGAGCGCTGCCTCGCCCCGACCTGAATAGCATTGGTGATTTGATTTGCATCAAAGCGCCGCCGGGCAATCACATTCATAAAACGGAATGCAATAGCGAGTCGAGCTGCGGGCGAGGTCCGTCCAGCGGCGGGGAGGAGCGCGATGACATCCACACGCAGAGAGTTTTTCGGCCTGGCCGCGGGCGCGGCCGCCCTGTCCGCCGTCACGCCGGCGCAGGCGCAAATGGTCAAGACGGCCGCCAAGATCGTCATCCTCGGGGCCGGCGCCGCCGGCACCGCGCTGGCCAATCGGCTGGTCCGCCGTCTCGATGGCGCCCAGATCACCATCGTCGACGGCAGCAAGGACCATTGGTACCAGCCCGGCTTCTCGCTCGTCGCCGCCGGCCTGAAGCCGCCAAGCTACACGGTCAGCCAAACCACCGACTGGCTGCCAAGCGGCGTGACGCTGAAACGGGACTTCGCCGCCAATATCGACCCCGAGGCCAAGAAAGTCGCGCTGCAGGGCGGCGAGACGCTCGACTACGACTTCCTTGTCGTCGCCACCGGACTGGTGCTGGACTATGGCGCGATCGAGGGCTTCGAGATGGACCTGATAGGCAAGGGCGGCGTCGGCTCGCTCTATGCCGGGCCGGACTATGCCGCCAAGACCTGGGAGGCTGCCGGCAAGTTCGCCGAGGAGGGCGGGGTGGGGCTCTTCACCCGCCCGGGCACCGAAATGAAATGCGCCGGCGCGCCGATCAAGCACACGTTCCTGATCGACGATATCGCCCGGCGCATGGGCGGGCGGTCAAAGTCCGAAATCACCTATTTCGCCAACAGCAAATCGCTCTTCGGCGTGCCGATCGTGGCCGAGAGGATCCGCATGGTCATGGACGACCGCGGCATCAACTACCAATACCAGCACGTGGTGCAGGCCATCGATCCCGGCGCTAAGAAAGTCACCTTCACCACGCCAGACGGCGATTACGACCTCGACTATGACTACGTCCACATTATCCCGCCGCAGCGCGCCCCCGCCGTGGTGCGCGAAAGTGGCCTGAGCTGGGCCAACAAGTGGGAAGACCAGGGCTGGGTCGAGGTCGACAAGCACACCCTGCGCCACAACCGCTACCCCGAGGTCTTCGCGGTCGGCGACGTCGCCGGCGTGCCCAAGGGCAAGACCGCGGCCAGCGTCAAATGGCAGGTCCCGGTGGTCGAGGACCACCTGGTCGCGCAAATGGCCGACCAGGCGCCGACCGAATCCTACAATGGCTACACCTCGTGCCCGCTGATCACCCGGGTGGGCCGCGCCATGCTCATCGAGTTCGACTACGACAACAACCTTGTCCCCAGCTTCCCTGGCATCATCGCGCCTTTGGAAGAGCTTTGGATCAGTTGGCTGATGAAGGAAGTGGCCCTGAAGGCCACCTACAACGCCATGCTGCGCGGCAAGGCCTGAGGGAGCGAAAAGATGAAAGACCTCACCCTGGAAACCCTGATCGCCGTTTTCGAGGAGATCTTCGGCCCCTGGCTGTTCTGGGCCATGGTCGCCATCGCTGCGCTGATCACCATCGCCTTCCTCTACGTGGTGATCCGCGACCGCACCATCTTCGGCTCGCGGTTTCTACGAGCGGAATTGTGGGCGCCGATCGGTGCCGTCGCCGCGGTGCTCTTCGTCTGGTGGATGACCGACTCCGGTTGGCGCGACATCGGCGGCCCGATCGACATCATCGTCGTGCTGCTGATCGCCATCGCCGGGGCCATCGGCCTGACCATCCTGGCCTACACAATCCTCGAACTGGTCTTCCCGCCGAAGCGCGACGAAAGCTAGGTCGCGAGATTGGTCATTGTAATCGGGGGACCTTCGCCCTTATGTTACCGCCCAGTGCCGGCGTGCGTGATTGACGCAAGTTGGCGCTGAAACCGAATTCTTGTGCTCCGCACGTGCCCGGCGCAGTGGCGCCGTCCGGCAGAGCGCATGACCGAGACCAGGCCGAACCGGCCGGGGAATTGCCCGACGACGCCCAATGAGGCCGGGCCAAGAACGGGCGCCTCCGCGTGAGGCGCCGGAGACGAACCGCGATGACGCGCGACGGACAGTCCTATTCAAGCGACCGGGCCAGGGGGCCCGCGCCACAGGCTGTCAGCACGCCCGCACTCGCCCTGACAAGCCACCGCCACACCCTCAGGCCCCCCGGGGCGCAAGGCGTGCCGCGGTGCCGAGACATTACATGGCAAAGAAAATGCTCATCGACGCCACCCACGCGGAAGAGACCCGCGTCGTGGTGGTGGACGGAAACAAGGTCGAAGAATTCGACTTTGAATCGGAAAACAAACGCCAGCTAGCCGGCAACATCTATCTCGCAAAGGTCAGCAGGGTCGAACCCTCGCTACAGGCCGCCTTTGTCGAGTACGGCGGCAACCGCCACGGCTTTCTGGCATTCAGCGAAATTCACCCGGACTACTACCAGATCCCGGTTGCAGACCGCGAGGCGCTGCTGGCCGAGGAACGCGCCTATGCCCAGGCCCAGGCCGCGGCAGAGGACGAGGACAAGCCAAAACGCTCGCGCCGCCGCAGCCGGTCGAAGTCGAAGACCGAGGCCGAGAAGGTCACGTCCGACGACGCGGTAGAAACCAAAGACGTTCCCAGCGACGACATCCCCGGCATGGGCGTGGTCGACCTCGACGACGACAATGAAGAAGGCCACGCGCCGATCGATTTCGTGCAAGACACGCCAGTCGAAACGCCTGCTGGAGAAGACGTACCGAAGCAGGACGCGGCGTCCGAGGCGGAACCGGCCACGGAGGCCGCTGCTGAAACCGGGGAAGACACCGAAGCCGGTCCGGTCGCAGGTGCCGACGAAGCCGAATCCGTGGCCGTACCCGCCGAAGAAGCGGCGGACACGGCCGAGGAAACTGCAGAGGCCGCCGAGACTGAAACCGAAGCTGTGGAGGCAGAGGCCGAGAGCGCCGAGGCAGAGGCCGAGCGCGACACCACAGAGGACGACGACAAACCCTATGTCGCCGCAGACGACGCCGCCGACCGCGACGAAACCATCGAATCGGTCGCCGACGAAGACGTCTCCGAGGAAATCCGCCAGCCACGCAAACCGCGTCCCCGACGCTACAAGATCCAAGAGGTCGTCAAGGTCCGGCAGATCCTGTTGGTCCAGGTGGTCAAGGAAGAACGCGGCAACAAGGGTGCGGCGCTCACCACCTACCTGTCGCTGGCCGGCCGCTATTGCGTCCTGATGCCCAACACCGCCCGTGGCGGCGGCATCAGTCGCAAGATCACCAATGCCGCGGACCGCAAGAAGCTCAAGCAGATCGCCGGTGAGATCGACGTGCCCGACGGCGCCGGCCTGATCGTCCGCACCGCCGGCGCCAAGCGTACCAAGTCCGAGATCAAGCGCGACTACGAATACCTGCAGCGGCTGTGGGAGCAGATCCGCGAACTGACACTAAAATCCATCGCGCCGGCAAAGATCTATGAAGAAGGCGACCTGATCAAACGTTCGATCCGCGACCTCTACAACCGCGACATCGACGAAGTGATGGTCGAGGGCGAGGCGGGTTACCGCACGGCCAAGGACTTCATGAAAATGATCATGCCGTCCCATGCCAAGAACGTGAAGCAGTACACCGACCCGATGCCGCTTTTCGCCCGGCATCAGGTGGAATCGTATTTGTCGGGGATGTTCAACCCGACGGTGCAGCTGAAATCCGGCGGTTACATCGTGATCGGTGTGACCGAGGCGCTGGTGGCGATCGACGTGAACTCAGGGAGGGCCACCAAGGAAGGCTCGATCGAGGACACCGCGCTGAAGACCAACCTCGAGGCGGCTGAAGAGGTTGCCCGCCAGCTGCGCTTGCGCGACCTCGCCGGGCTGATCGTGATCGACTTCATCGACATGGAAGAGCGCAAGAACAACTCGGCGGTTGAGAAGCGGTTCAAGGAACGGCTGAAGACCGACCGTGCGCGCATTCAGGTTGGCCGCATCTCCGGCTTCGGACTGATGGAGATGTCGCGCCAGCGGCTGCGCCCCGGCATGCTCGAGGCAACCACCCAGCCGTGCCCGTCCTGCCACGGCACCGGCCTGATCCGGTCCGACGATAATCTGGCGCTGACCATCCTGCGGCAGCTCGAAGAAGAGGGCACGCGGCGCAAGAGCCGCGAGGTCCTGCTGAAGGCCCCGGTCAGCATCGTCAATTTCCTGATGAACCAAAAGCGCGAGCACATCGCGCAGATCGAGGCGCGCTACGGTATGTCGGTCCGTATCGAGGCCGACCCGTTCCTGATCCCGCCGGATTTCGCGATCGAGAAGTTCAAAACCGCCACCCGCGTGGTTGCCGAAACCGGCCCGGTCGTTTCGGTCGACGCCTCGCTGATGCCCGAAATCGAGGAAGAACCCGAGGCCTCCGCGCCCGAGGCCGAGGACGACGCGCCGAAAAAGCGCCGCCGCCGCAGGCGCCGCCGCGGCCGCGGGGGTGCGGGCGATCAGGCCGCCGAGGCCCAGGGCGACGCGGACGCGATGGCGGACGCAGCCGAGGGCGAGGCCGCGGCCGAGGCCGAAGAGACCGGCCTGGTCGAGGTGCCCGAATCCGGCGAGACCGCCGACGAAAAACCCAAGCGCCGCCGCCGGCGGACGCGGTCGAAGGCGGCCGACGACGAGGCGGCGCCCGAGACCACCGAGGCGGCAGAGCCGGCGGTAGAGGCGGAGGCGGCCGAGCCGGCACCGGAGGCGTCCGACGAGGACGCCGAAAAACCCAAGCGCGCGCGCCGCACCCGGTCGCGGAAGAAGCCCAAGGAGGCGGCCGAGGCGGAGCCAGCGCCGGAGTCCGTAGCCGAGGCCGCGCCCGACGAGGCCAAGGCCGGCGATGCCGAGGTGGCCATCGAGCCGGAGCCGGAGCCCGAGAGCGTGCCCGAAGTCGCCGCCGAGCCTGAGGCGCAGCCGGAGCCTGCGCTCGACCCGGAACCCGAGCCGGAGCCCGAACCGGAGCCGGAACCCGAACCGGAACCCGCCATGGCCGAGCCCGCGGCGCCGGAGAAACCCAAGCGCCGCGGCTGGTGGTCGATGCGCGGCTGACCCGCCGCGTGCCGGCCAAAGCGGTTTGCGTTCAGGGTGAATCGGAATTCGCTGCGTCTCAATCAGCAAAAAGCTGATTTCGAACGCAAATCCCGATGCCGCGGGTCTTCGAAAACGCAAACCGCTTTCGTTGATACGGGCGGGCCTGCGTAAGGGCCCAGACGCTCAGCCGCCCTTGCGGATCAGATAGACCTGCACCGCGCCACCGGTCTCGGCGTGCACCAGCGCGTGCCCGGCCTCCTCGCAGAAATGCGGCATGTCGACCACAGCCACCGGGTCGTCCGCCTCGACCCGCAACACCTCGCCAGCGCCCATTCCAGAAAGCCGCTTGCGCGCCTTCAGGACGGGCAGGGGGCACAACAGCCCCTTGGTGTCTAGATCCTGGTCGAACTCCATCGCGCCGTCCTCTAGGCGCGATGTTTCAGTCTGTCCACAGGGATGTGACACTGCGTAGGGTGACGCACACTTTTGCACCCGCTATGTGTCGAAAAAAGGGGACCAGATGTTCGGCATAGAAATCATCGACGCGGCGCTGCTGCCTGCCATGATTGTCGCCCTCGTGGCGGGCCTTTTGTCGTTCCTCTCCCCGTGTGTCCTGCCCATCGTACCGCCTTATCTCGCCTATATGGGCGGCATCACCATGACCGAGATGAGCGAAGAGGCCGCCGCCCGCCGCCGCGTCTTCCTCTCCGCCCTGTTCTTCGTCCTCGGCCTCTCCACCGTCTTTCTGTTCCTCGGCTTCACCGCCTCGGCCTTCGGCGCCTTCTTCTTGCAAAACCAGGAATGGTTCGTCATCGCCGCTGGCCTGATCGTCATGGTCTTCGGCGCGCATTTCATCGGCATCTACCGCATCGGCTTCATGGACCGCGAGCTTCGCATGGAAGCCGGCGACCGCGGCGGCAGCGCGTTCGGCGCGTACATCCTCGGCCTCGCCTTCGCCTTCGGCTGGACGCCGTGCATCGGCCCGCAGCTCGGCGCGATCCTCTCACTTGCCGCGTCCGAGGCGAGCCTCGCCCGCGGCACGACGCTGCTCGGCATCTACGCCCTGGGCTTGGGCATCCCGTTCCTGCTGGTCGCCGCCTTTTTCCCGCGCCTCACTGGGCTCATGGCCTGGATGAAACGCCACATGGACCGGATCGAAAAGGTCATGGGACTTTTGCTCTGGACCGTCGGCCTGATGATGCTGACCGGCCAGTTCACCGACTTCTCCTGGTGGCTGTTGGAGCAATTCCCGGCCCTGGCCACTTTGGGCTGACCCGAAAGGCCAACGAATTCCTGCCGGAAATTCGTCCCCGCCAAGCGGCTTAATTTCGCCCAAAACCCACGCTAGACTGCCCGGAAACAACCGCAGTCAATTGCCATGGCGTCCGAGCAGACCACCGACGTGAAACGCCGCCGGGTGTTCTACATCCCCGGCTACGACCCGTTTCACCCCCGCCGCTACCGCGAGCTCTACCGGACCGAATCCGCCGCCCAGGCGAAGGTCTCCGGATACGACATCGCGCTGAAGCCCCGCCAAGGCGCGCGCTACGGTTGGTCCGCCGCCGCCACGATCGACGGCCAAACCACCCAGGCCGATATCGAGGTTCTGGTCTGGTCCGACCTGGTGCGCAGTTCCATGTCGAACACCATCGCCGGCACCTACCTGCAACTGATCCGCACCGCCTGGACCTACATCGCCTCGGGCAGCCTGCGGCGGCTGATGTGGTTGCGCAAAGGCCCGGTCATCGCCGCGCTCTACCCGGTCGGTATGCTGATCGCTCAACTCCTCGCCGCGCTTCTCGCCGGCCTCCTTCTTGGCAACCTGATCTCCGGCGTTCCCGAATGGTTGATCGGCAAGGTCTACGCCCTCTTCGGCGCCCAATTGAACCCTAACGGCCAACCTTGGGCGCTGATCTTCAGCGGCCTCTTCTGGGCCGCGTTTTGCGCCGGTTTCGTTTTCGTGCTGCGCTGGTTCAAATCGAAAGACGGCAAATTCTACGCCTACTACCTGATGCACGACTACGCCCACACCGCCCAGGACCAGGGCGCCTATCCGCCGGATTTGGAACAGCGCCTAGCCGAATTCACCGACACCATCGCCAACGCGCTGACGGACGAGGTCGACGAGGTGCTGGTCGTCGGCCATTCCTCCGGCGCGCATTTGGGCGTCTCGCTGCTTGCCGATCTGATCCGCCAGGCCCGCGTGCCCGCCAACGGTCCGGCGCTGTCCTTCCTCTCGCTCGGCCAGGTCGTGCCGATGGTTAGCTTCCTGCCCAAGGCCCACCGCCTGCGCCGCGACCTGCATTTTCTCAGCCAGCGGGACGAACTGACCTGGGTCGACGTCACCGCCCCTGGCGACGGTTGCGCCTTCGCCCTTTGCGACCCCGTCGCCGTCTCCGGCGTCGCGCCGGAAGACCAGAAATGGCCGCTGATTCTTTCCGCCGCGTTCACCCAGACGCTGAAGCCCGAGACCTGGAAGGCGCTGCGCTGGCGCTTCTTCCGGCTACATTTTCAGTATCTCTGCGCCTTCGACCGTCCCGGCGACTACGACTATTTCCAGATCACCGCGGGGCCGATCACCCTCGGCGACCGCTACGCCGACCGGCAGCCCTCGCAAAGCCGCATCGACGTGCCCGCCTCGCGCTACACCTCGATGGCCGCATGATCCCGCCGAAGCCGGCCTCCCGCCCGGGCAAGGTCTCGCTTTGGCGCTACGCCCAACTCTTCCGCCAGGACATCCTCTCGGCGCAACCAGCGAAGCTCTACCGCGCTTGGATGGCCGAATTCCGCACGCCGTTCTTCCGCTCTTACCTGGTCAACCAGCCCGAACTCGTTCGCGAGGTCCTCAACGCTCGGCCGATGGACTTCCCGAAATCCGCGCGGGTGGGCGAGGGGCTGCGCCCGCTGCTCGGCAATTCAGTGTTCCTGACCAACGGCGCAACGTGGCAACGCCAACGCCGCATCATCGATCCCGCCTTCGAAGGCGGCCGCCTGCGCGACACCTTTCCGGCGATGAAGGCCGCGGGCGAGGCCGCGGTCGATCGCCTGCGCGCCCGGCAGGGCGTGGTCGAAATCGAGGAAGAGGCCAGCCATGCCGCCGCCGATGTGATCTTTCGCACGCTCTTCTCGATTCCGATCGAGGCCCCTATCGCGGCGGAGGTTTTCCACCAGTTCCGCGAATACCAACGCACTCAGCCGATCCTGAACCTCGCCGCCTTCGTGCC
>JASJCA010000137.1 GCA_030066215.1 Rhodobacter sp.
TGGCCTTATTCGGTCGCTCGCCTGATGCCCGAGGCAGGCGTTCAAAGACGCGGCTTCTCACGATGCAGCCGGCATCCGCACCAGACCACAGACCGCCGCCTATGTCGTTGTCAAATCCGGTGCGTCTTTAGGGAACCGGCACTGTCGCAGTGACACGCCAGCCGTCCCCTTCGGACTGACCGATGGAGGCAAGCAAATCGCGGAACGCCGTGGGCAACTCCTGCCCGCGTGCAACAAGCACGTCGATCTCGGCGGTTCGTTGCGGCACCACGCCGCTCAGGCTTCCACTCACCGGTGACACGCCGCCATCAAGGGACAGTTCCAGCCGCCAGCTCCGATTTTCGTCTAAGACCAGGCGTACCGGCCCCTGCCCGAACACCGCGCCGCCGGCCTCGATCTCCCGCGCCTCAACCGACAATGCGCCGCGGACCACCGGTTCCTGCAATAGCCCGCGCGCCTCGGCCGATCCCTCGCGCAGCGACAAGCGGCCCGCCAGCGCCACTTGCCCGCGGTGAACTTGATCGAGCGACACGGTGCCGGCCACCCCCGACAACCGCGCCGCGTCGGGCCAATACGAGACCGTCAGATCGCCGGCCAGATCGACCCCCTCGCCCGTCGCCTGCACCCGCCAGCGCCAGCCGCCAAGGTCCGGCGCCTGGGCCTGCCAGGACAGTTCGACCTCTGGCCAAACGCCCTGTGCGGCGACCGATATCCGGCCACGGCGAAGCCCCGCATCATCCGGAACCACTTCCGTCCAGGGGGGAAGGCCTTCGGACATCGCCAGGCGCAAATGGTGCATTTGTCCGAAAAACAACCCAGCGCCAAGAAGGCCCACAGCGAACACCACCAGCAGGACCAAAAACCGGATCACTCCGCCGCCTCCAGCACAAAGGATCCCGTGACCAGTCCCGGTTCGGCCCGTTCGATCCGGAATGACACGATCCGGTAGCCCCACTCCGGTGATGTGAAGTAGAGCCAGTTCGTCAATCGTTCGAACGCTACCGCCTCAAAGTCGAGGTCGATGCCGCCATCGGGCCGCGCCGCAAGCTCGGACACCACGCCGCGCAGGTCCTCGCGTACAAGGCTCTGCTCGATGCCGCTGATGCCGATCGGCGCGGCGGCGGCGGTCTCAGGCGCCGCGGTCAGGCCCTCGGGCGGCAGGGCCTCGACCTGGCCCGCGACCCAGGCCAGCATCGCCTCGGCCTCGAACGCCGACGTCCGCGCCGCCTCGCGCGCGTCAAGCCGCGGCAGCACGCCCAGCATCACGACCGCCAGCGGCACCACCACGACGCCGAGCAGCAGGATCAGCCCGCGCTCCCGCGGCGAGAGCTGCGCCAGAAGGTAGATCAGCCGGTCGCCCATCGCCTACTCCGCCCGCAAAAGCCGCAGCCGCGCCGCGACCCCGGCGCCTTGCCGCGCGCTCGACTCCAACAGCTCCACCTCGAAGCGGTCGGCGCGCAGGTCGGCCACCAGCCGGTCGAGCCCGGCGAAATCGGCGATCTCCACCGCCGCCACCAGCCCGGTATCGGCGCGGTAGGCGACCGTCTGCAGCCGGATGTCGTCGCCGGTCAGAAACGGCGCCGCGGTCTGGAACAGGACCAGCGGATCGGTCTCGACCGTGCCGGTCTCGGGCCCCGCCGCCGCCTCCACCGCCGCCGTCACCTGCGCCCGGATGTCGAGGATCGGGCCTGCCGGCACGAAATGGTCGCGCACCAGCGCCTCGGCCAGGCCGCGGTCGCGGTCCCGCGCCGCGCGCAGCTGCCCGGTCTCGACCGCCACGCTGCCCAGATAGGCCGCAAGCGCCAGCACTGCGACAGCGACCGGCGCCCGCCAGCGCCGCAGCGTGCCGCGCAGCCGGTCGAAATCGGCGCGCGGCGGGTCCTTGAGGTCGATGCCGCCCGCGGCCTCGACCCAGCGCATCGGCGGCTCGTGCCCGGCCTCTACCAACGCCGCCGCATCGGCCACCACCGGCACATTCAGCCCGGCCAGCACCGCGTCGACAGCCGGCTCCGCCGCGCCGAGCCGCAGCACCGCCTGCGGCGGCTCGCGCTCGGCCGCCTCGGCCAAAAGCGCCGCCGCCAGATCGGGCTCGGCCGAAAACCCGTCGCCGACCCCAAGCCGAGCCCGAACGCCGGCATCGTCCGCCTCGACGGTCCAGATTCCGGCGGCGCAGGGCAGCGCCAGGTAATCGGGCAACAGCGCCAGGCAGCCCGGCCCCAGCCGCGCCCGCCAGGCCTGCATCCGGTCCGCAGCGCCCACCACCGCGCGGGTCCAGGGCCCCTTTACCGCAAACGGCCGCACCTCGAGCTCCTCCAGCGGCAGCCCCAGGTGCTCGGTCAGGATGCGTTGCGCCACCCGCTCGCGCGCGATGCCGCGCAGCTTTGGCGGCAGGTCGAGCGGCAATAGCGGCGCCTCCGCCCCTGGCACCACCGCCAGATGCGGGCCCGAGGGCGGCGCGCCCTCGCCCAAGGTCCAGATCAGCGGCTGCGCCGGCCCGCGCCGCGCCATGGCAAAACCCTCTCGCCCGATGCCGCGCCACTATGGGCAACTCGCCGCCGCGCTTCAATCATACTCGGCCCAGCGATAGCGCACGCGCACCGTGCCGCCGTCCAGCACGTCGCGTTGCAGCACCACGCGGCGCACCGCCGTGCGGCCGTCGAGCTCCGCCGCCAGCCGCGCCTCGAACCAGGCGCTGCCGACGGTGATCCGGTCGAAGGGCAGGTCGTCGACATCCTCGGACTCCAGGATCGCAATGGTCTGGTTGCGGATCGCGCGCCGCTCGGCGATATGGCCGTCGCGCAGGGTATCCAGGATCTCGGTCACCTGCTCGGGCGGGAACGGCGCCAGCACGGCGCGCAGCACCGGCTCGGACGCGGTGTTGAGGTTGACCTGCTGATCGAAGGGCAGCGCTGCCACGTGCCGCCGCAGCACCGCGAAATGCTCCGGCGTCATGCCCTCGACCGCCCGAAGCTGATCCAGCACCGCCACCGCCCCGCCGCGCGGCTGCAGCGCCGGGTCGCGCCGAAGATAGGCATTGACGTTCCGCGGACCCTGGGGCGAGACGTACTCGGCCACCTCGCGCAGCAGCGTCCGCGGCAGGCCGACCGCGTCGAAAAGCCGCCCGAAGGCGTCCTGCACATAAGCGTCCGGCGCCCCGGCCAGCCAGTTGATGTTGAGCCGCCCCTGCAGGTCGGTCAGCTCCACCGACACCCGGCCGCGGTCGATCTGGAACACCCGGCCGCCCTGGGCCCAGCCCTGGCCCTTGTGCACCGCGCCGCCGTCCGGCCCGGCGCCGGCCAAGAGCCCGGGCAACAGCGCCTCGGCCCCGTCGAGATAAAGCGCCAGTTGCGCCGCCACCTGCCCCGCCTCGGCCCGGACCCGCGCGCCCTCGGCCCGGGTCAGCAGCGCCGCCGTCACCGAGGCGATCACCAGCACGATCACCAGCGCATTGATCAAAACGACGCCGCGATCCCGCCTCATCGCAGCGTCACCAGGGTCTCGACGGCCTCCAGTCGCGCATGATCCAGCCGCACCCGCAAGGCCAATGGCAGCCCCGCCTGCCCGTCCGAGCCCGGAAACCCGACGCTCCAGCCGCGGCCCGGCACGAAGCCCTCCAGCGTGAAGCCGCGGACATCCTCGAACACCGTCACGGCGGAGCTTTCGGCCCGCGCGTTGGCCGGCTGCAGCACCGGCCAGACCCGCCGGGTTACGGTGCCGGTGCCGGGATCGAAGGCCCAGGTCACCCGCCCGAACCCCGCCGACTGCGCGGCCAGACCCCCGGCCCCGGCCACCGACAGGGCGAAGCGGTCGCCCCGGGCCGGCGCGTCGAGCGCGGGAAACACCGCCCCGCCCGGCGGCGCGAAGGGCAGGTCGATCGCCGCGCCCAGGTCACGCCGCAGCAGCGCCAGGCCATAGGCCAGATCGGCGGCCTCGTCGCTCAAGGCCACCAGCCGGTCGTTGCTGCGCAGGGTCTGCTCGACCACCTTCACCCCGATCAGCGCGACGACGGCGAAGATCGCCATCACCGCGACCAGTTCCAGCAGGGTGAACCCGCCCTGCCGTCTCATTGCGGCGCCCCCGGCGGGACATAGACCACAAAGACCGCGCCCGGCAGGTCCGGTGCGCCGGCCCGCACCCTGGCCTCGACGAAGCCGCCCTGGGTCGGCGCCTCATCGACGGTGATGCGCCAGTCATAGGGCCCCTGCCGCACGATCTCGGGCAGGCTGCGCCCGGCCGCCATGCCGATCAGCCGCAGCTCTTCGGCCCGGTTCAGCGCGGCCTCCTGCGCCAGCACCCGCGGCAGCGCGCCGCCGATCGCCAGCCGCGACTGGCCGAGGCTCTGATAGCCGGCGACAATCCCGATCGACAGGACCAGCACCGCCACGACCATCTCGATCAGGCTGATGCCGTCCTCGCCGCGCTTCACCCTCCGGCGCATGTCACCGGCGCCCAGCCGTCGCTTTGACAGATCACCACCTGGGCCCCCGCCTGGAACCGGACCCGGACCGGGGTGCTCTGCCCGCCCGGCGTGAACACCACGCGCCCGCCGGGGTCGAAGGGCAGCAGCACGGCGACGCCGTCCCGCCAGGCCCCGCCGTCGCCGACCTCGGCCCAGGCGCCGCCCTGCCGCCGCAGCCAGCTGTAGCCCTCGGCGGTCAGCGCCAGGCCCAGCACGGCGCGCCCCAGCACCGCCTCGGCCCGCATCCTCCCGTGCAGCGCCTCGAACCGCGACCAGTCCTGCGCCTGGGCGGTCCGCGGGCGGTTCACGCCCAGACTCACCGACACGGTCAGCAGCGACAAAACCGTCACCACGATCATCAGCTCGACCAGGGTGAACCCGGCGTCGTGGCGCCTCAGCGAGCCATCCACGTGCCGATATCCGAATTGACGCCCTCGCCGCCCTGCTGCCCGTCGGCGCCGAAGGTGAAGATGTCGAACTCGCCGTAGACCCCGGGCGACAGGTACTGGTAGGCCGCGCCCCAGGGGTCCTGCGGCAGCCGCTCGATATAGCCGCCATCGGCGTAGTTCGGCGCCAGGGGCTCGCTGACCGGCGCGTCGACCAGGGCCTGAAGCCCCTGTTCGGTGGTGGGATAGCGCAGGTTGTCGAGCTTGTAGAACTTCACCGCGTTCTCCAGGCTGGCGAGATCGGCCTGTGCGCGCGCCACCCGCGCCTGGTCCGGCCGGTCGATGATCCGCGGCACGATGACCAGCGCCAGGATCGACAGGATGACGACGACCACCATCAGCTCGAGCAGCGAAAACCCGGCCTCGCGCCCGTCGTCGCGTGTCTCACCCCGTTCCGCCATCTATCGCCTATCCCTTTGGCATCGCGCCGATATTCGCCGCACCGCTTGAGCTTAGCAAACCCCAAGCCCCACCTCAACGCCAGCCGCCGCCGCTGGCCATCCGCCGCCGCCGCTCTCCGACGTTGTCAAGGCCGCCGCAGGCGCCGGGCCTCGCCCGGCTTGGCCTTGACAGCGCCGGAGGATGGCCGAACCTCGGCCATGTCCGCCCCTCGGGCGGACTTCTCAGCAAACAAAGACCCGCCCACAAATCACCCGCCGCCAAACGGCCAAGTGCCCGGCCAGCCAAGGACGGCGGGCCCCCGCGAAGCCGCAGGCGGCAGCGGGGAGAGATCAGCGGCGCGCGGAACGCGCGCCACCGCTAAATTACCACGGGCTCTGCCCGTTCGCGGCTGAAACGGTCCCCCGGCCCGTTTCCGGGACTCCGCTCACCCACGCCCGATATAGGGCATCTTGGTGGCCATGATCGTCATGAACTGCACGTTGGCCGATAGCGGCAGCTCGGCCATCCGCAGGACCGCCTCGGCGGCGTGACCCACATCCATTGTCTCGGGCTCCGGCTGTCCCGCTTCCCTTGCCCGTGCCGCCAGGTCCTCGACCATCGGCGTGCGCGCATTGCCGATGTCGATCTGCCCGCAGGCGATATCGAACGGCCGCCCGTCCAGCGATAAGGTCCGCGTCAGCCCGGTGATCGCGTGTTTCGTCGCCGTGTAACACACCGACCCCTCCCGCGGCACATGCGCCGAGATCGAACCGTTGTTGATGATCCGCCCGCCTTGTGGCGCCTGCGCCCGCATATGCTTGAACGCCTGGCGCGCGCACAGAAACATGCCTGTCAGGTTGACATTGACCACCTCGACCCAAGTCTCTACCGGAATCTCGTCGATCGTCCCCGCAATGCCAAAGGTCCCGGCGTTGTTGAACAGCACGTCGATCCGCCCCGACGTCTCGACGAACCGCTCGAAGGCCCGCTCAACCGCGTCCGGATCGGTCACATCCGCTGGCAGCGCCACGACGTTGTCGTAGCGGGTTGCGATCTGGGCCAGCGCCGCCGAACGCCGCGCCAGCACACCCACCGTCCAGCCCTTCTCTAGAAACATCTCCGCCGTCGCCCGGCCGATCCCGCTCGACGCGCCCGTGATCAACACCGTCCCGCTCATGTCTCCTCCTCCGCCAGGGCCAGCGGCGCCGGCCCGCTGCCCAAATCCGCCACCGACAGCTCCCCCTGCGGTCGCGCCAATCGATAGCGCGTCACCCAAAAAAGCCGCTCCTGCGCCCTTGTGATCGCCACGTAGGCCAACCGCTTCCAAAGCGGCAACCCCGCCTCGACCCGCCCCGACTGCGCCGCCGCCCACAGATCCGGAGCGAAGACCTGCACCTCCGGCCATTGCGACCCTTGCGCCTTGTGGATCGTCACCGCGGAGCCATGCAAAAACGCCGCCCCCATCCGCGCCGCAAACGGAATGAACGGCTCTTCCTGGTCCGGAAATTCGATCTTCACGATCGAGGCGGCCGAGATCTGCGGCTCCTCCGCACCCACCACATGCAGCCGCGAGAATCCCGGCTTCCGCCCGGGGCCCAGATAGATCACCTGCGCGCCTTTGATCAGTCCGCGCGCCTCCAGATCGATCCGCCGCTTGCGATGCTTCAATGGCAGCTCGATGCCGTCGCAGATCAGCGGCTCGCCTGGTAGCAGTTCATCCGGGGGCGCTCCGTACGCCCCTCGGAACGCCTGGATCAGCCGCACCCGCGTCACGTTGCGCCAGACCAGCACCGGCGAGCGCGCCATCATGTCGGCGTCCACCCGCGGCGCCACCACCACCCGGTCGTCGTCCTGCGCCGCCGCCTCCACCCGCCGTTCGAACTCTTCGAAGCCCAGGCCCTCGTCCCCCAACGCATGCGCCAGATCGAGGATCGGGTTGCCTTCCGCCTGCCGGTGAATTCGGCCCAATTCCAGCTTTTTCGGCCCTTCGAGGCGGTCGAACACCATCTCGCCCGACTGCCCAACCGGCGCCAGTTGTGCCGGGTCGCCGAACAGCAGCAAGGTCGGAAAAATCTCCTGCAGATCCTCGAACTGCTTCTCATCCAGCATCGAGGCCTCGTCGACAAAGCCGATATCCAAAGGGTCGTCGCGCCGTTTCCAACCGACGATGAAATCCGAGCCGCGCAGCCCGGCCGTCGCCAGCGCTCCCGGCACCGACTTCTGAGCCTGATAGAAGTCATACGCCCGGTCGAGCGCCGCATCCGTCAGCCCCTCGATCTTCGGCCGCTCGGCCCCGCCCGCCAACCACTCGGCGACCTTTTCGTATTCCGGATCGTAGACCGGCGTATAGAGAATGCGATGAATTGTCGTGGCCGGCACGCCGTGGCCGCGCAAGACGCTCGCCGCTTTGTTGGTCGGCGCCAGGATCGCAAGCGTGCGCCGGTCCTTCTTGCGGCGGCTTTCGTAATCGCCAGAGACGATTTCGACCCCAGCCTCCTCCAACGCATGGAAAAGCCGCGACAGCAGCATCGTCTTGCCCGACCCGGCGCGCCCCACCACCGCCATGACCCGGGCCTTGCCCTCGGCGGCGGGCGTTAGCAGGCCGTCGTCGAGATCGACGCCCGCCCCGCGCAGCATTTCGGCGACGCTGTCAAAGACCTCGGCCTGGTCCTCGGAGAATTGCAATGCGGGAACGCCCATGCCGCGACCCTAGTGCGGCCCGCGCAACGGGGAAACCGGAAACCAACGCCCACAACAGGGCAATGCCCCCCTCCTGACAGGAGGGGGGTCGAGGGCAGGACGTCACCCGATAATGCACACCACCAAGCGGCCCGCTCGCCACCGCCGTACATGTGAAATACCAGCCTACCCCACCATCGCCAGCGGCGCAGGCGCCGCCTGGCCAAACGCCCGGTCGAACCACAGGTGCGACAACCGATCCGGCACCTTGGCCTTGTTCAACAGGGCGGGTCGCACCGTCGGGTCGAAGGCCCAAAGCCCGACGCTCACGGCACTGCGGTCCCGGCCCGAGATCCCCAGCACCGTCGGCTCCCAGCCGAGCCGGCGATAGACCCGAACCATGCGCGCATCGAACACACCCACCGCATCGGTTAGGTGAAACCCAAGGCCGACCTCCAATCCGCCCAGCATCAACGCCGCCGAGACCCGCGGCTCGGCGTCCGTGCCGAGGCAGAACCGCGTGCATTCCCAGATCAAAGGGCTTTGGATCGGCACCCCGTCCGTCAGATGCGCGAAATGGTCGTTGACCATCGTGTCCCCGGTGGTCGGTAGAAACCGCATCGACCCGCCATGGCCGCCATCGGCCTGCTGCCAGATCACGTAGAGCGGGTTCATCGCGTCATAGGCGTCGCGTTCATTGCCATTTGTGTCGACCGCCACGTCCCAGTGCAGCCGGTCGCGGAATTGCCGGGCACGGTCGCGAAACATCGTGTCGCGGAGTTTCGGGAACAGATGCAACTCGTCAGCGTAGAGATAGCGCAGCATGTCTTCGCCTTTCGTCGTCGAGAATTCCGCACGAAAAGCTCGCCGACCGCGGCTAACGCCGTGCTAATGCACCGCGCGATCTATTTACGAAGACGGGTCAGTTTCAGACTATCAGAAGGCCCAAAGTTAGGGCGCGGGCAACCGCATGGGTTGTATTGCTGGCATTCAATTTGAACCGCGCGCTCTCGATATAAACCCGCAAAGTGTGCTCGCTGATCGACAGGCTCTCGGCGGCCTGCGCGCGGCTGTAACCCATGGCGAGCATTGTCAAAGCGTCCACTTCGCGGGGGCTGAGATTTCGCTGCTGGGTCTCGTCGGTCCCGCGTTCGATCTCCAACGCCTTCTGGTTGACGAAATGCGCAGCGAGAATCATGTCGCGGACATGCCGTTCAGTGTACTTATTCCAGGCTGTGTCGGTACGCCTGTCGCTGACGGTGAACAAAGCGAACTGCCCATTCGGCCCCCGAATCGGCACCGAAAACCCCTGCTGCCCGACCCCGGCATCCTGCGCCTCGCCCATGAAGTCGCGTACCTGCTTGCCCGACCAGTCGAGCCGTTTCCAATCGACGGGATGAAAACGTCGGTAGCAGCCCTGCACCACCGGATCCACACGCGCGTAATCCTGTTCAAGATATCGATCCACCCAAGTCAGCGGATAAGTCAACGCTGCGTATTGCCCGCCTGATGCGTTGACCGAATGATAGACCAGGTGTTCGACGTCGAAGACGTCCCTGAGCCCGATGATGTGTCCCTGCAGATCGTCCAGCGTCTCCGCGCCTTGCATCCCCTCAATAAACGTGTCCAGTCGTCCCTGCATTTGCAACAGCCGCCGTCGGCGCCTTCCCCTCCATCGACGCGATTTCCGCCGCAGCTACCAGAGCCGTGTCCTCAAGCTGTTCGGCCAAAACGGACAACCCGTTCTTCTTGGCATAGGTCTTCAGGTCCGCAAGTACGTCGAGTATCCAGTCATTTGCCATGTTTACTCTCCTCAAGAAAGGTTAACAGCGGATTAAGACTAACATACCATGAAGACAGGTCTCCGAGGTATTCACGAATATTAACTCCCCAGAAATGGCGAGTTCGACGTCCACAAGGCTTTGATTTCACATCCAGCAATGCGTTCCAACGCAATTCACCCCGCATGATGCAGGGCGAATCCGTCGCGCTCGTCGGGTGTCGGGTGTTACCGATACTGGCTCGCGTCGAGCGCGTCTTCCAGCGTCCTGAGGCCAGTCTTCGGAGCCTGCACAAGAACCGACATATTCCCCGGCTTATGCTCGTTGCGCATCATCTTCATATGCGCATCCGGTATCTCGGCCCAAGGGAAAACCTCTGACATGCAGGGGTCGAGCCGGCGCTCGACCATCAGCCTGTTCGCCGCCGCCGCCTGCTTGAGATGCGCAAAGTGCGACCCTTGGATGCGCTTCTGGTGCATCCAGACGTAACGCGCGTCCATCGTCAGGTTATAGCCCGTGGTGCCGGCGCAGATCACCACCATGCCGCCCTTCTTCACCACGAAGGTCGACACCGGAAAGGTCGATTCGCCGGGATGTTCGAACACCATGTCGACATTGACGCCCTTGCCGGTGATGTCCCAGATCGCCTTGCCGAACTTGCGGACCTCGGCGAACCAGGCCTTGTACTCGTCGGTGCCGACCTTGGGCAGCTGGCCCCAGCAGTCGAAGTCCTTGCGGTTGATCACCCCTTTGGCGCCGAGATCCAGCACGAACTGGCGCTTGTCCTCGTCGCTGATCACCCCGATGGCATTGGCGCCCGCGGTGTTGATCAGCTGAATCGCATAGGACCCAAGACCCCCCGAGGCGCCCCAGACCAGCACGTTCTGGCCCGGCTTCAGCTCGTGCGGGTGATGGCCAAAGAGCATCCGGTAGGCGGTGGCCAGCGTCAGCGTGTAGCAGGCCGCCTCCTCCCAGGTCAGGTGCTTCGGCCGTGGCATCAATTGCTGCGCCTGCACACAGGTGAACTGTGCAAACGACCCGTCGGGCGTCTCGTAGCCCCAAATCCGCTGTGACGGCGAAAACATCGGGTCGCCGCCGTTGCATTCCTCGTCGTCGCCGTCGTCCTGGTTGCAGTGGATCACGACCTCGTCGCC
>JASJCA010000062.1 GCA_030066215.1 Rhodobacter sp.
TGCGCCCCGCCGGCATCAACAAAAACAGCTTGCCGCGCCGCTCGGCCTTCGGGAACGGGCGGCCCGAGACCCGCTTGATCCCCATCGCCTCCCAGGCGCGCTCGAGGGGCCGGATCAGGGCCGCCCGCTGCGCGCCTGGGAGGCGATGGGGATCAAGCGGGTCTCGGGCCGCCCGTTCCCGAAGGCCGAGCGGCGCGGCAAGCTGTTTTTGTTGATGCCGGCGGGGCGCAATGGGCCGGCCTTCATCGTGACGCCGAATTTCTACGTGCTGAAGGACTACAATTTCAGCGACCTCTACGCGCTTTTCGTAGGCCATGTGGGCGACCGGATTCAATACGGTATGGGCGACTTTGCGGCCAGATGGGGCGCTGTGGGCGGGCTGTCGCGCGGCGACGTGGCGGCAATTCAGCGCGCACTCGAGGCCCGTGGGCACGACGTGGGCGGCGCCGACGGGCTGCCGGGCTTCAAGACCCGCCGCTCGATCGGGCGCTGGCAGGAGGCGACGGGCCGGCGCGCGACGTGTTTCCCCGAGGCCGGCATGAAGGCGGCTCTGGCGCGGTAGCGCCGGGGGTGCATTCCGGAGGGGTGGACGCGGCTGGTAAGGGTACGTCGCCCGCGCTTTGAGGAGCCGGGCCCATCGCCGAGCCGCGGGGTGGCGATCCCCCGCTTGTTCGGGGGTGCTTTATGGTTGTCGCGTCCGTAGGTTGCCGAGCGGTGCGCGAGCTTCGACAAATCGCCACCCCTCCGGGGCGGGCTGGCGATGGGCGCGGCGGCGCTGCGCGCCTTGACTCCGTGCCCTTGGCGGTGCTTTGGCCATTCCCGTCATCCCGATCCGTTGCGCCCCGCGCTCAATCGGCGAATTGCAGGCGGTAGAGGTCGGCGTAGAGCCCGCCGCGGGCGATGAGCTCGTCGTGGGTGCCTTCGTCGACGACGCGGCCGTGGTCCATCACCACGATCTTGTCAGCCTGCCGGATCGTGGCCAGGCGGTGGGCGATCACCAGCGTGGTGCGCCCTCGAGACAGCCGGTCCAGTGCGTCCTGCACCACCGCTTCGGACTGGGCGTCGAGGGCCGATGTGGCCTCGTCCAAGAGCAGGATCGGGGCGTCGCGCAGCAGCGCACGCGCGATGGCGACGCGCTGGCGCTGGCCACCCGACAGGGCGGAACCTCGAGGGCCGGCGCGAGTGTCGAGACCGTCGGAGAGCTTGGGCAGGAAGTCAGCGACATGGGCGGCGTCGAGGACCTCGGCCAGGCGAGAGGCGTCGCGGTCGAGCGTGACGTTGTCGCGGACCGTCTCGTCGAAGAGCTGAGCGTCCTGGGTAACGACCGAGAAGAAGGTGCGCAGATCCGGCAAAGCCAGGTCAGCGACGTCGATGCCGCCAACGGTCACGCGCCCCGATTGCGGGTCGGCCAGCCTGGTGAGGACGCGGAAGACGGTGCTCTTGCCGGCGCCCGAAGCGCCGACCAGCGCGGTGGTCTGACCAGCCTTTGCGGTGAAGCTGGCGCCGCGCAGGACCGGCAGGTCGCCATAGGCGAAGACGACGTCGTCAAGCTCGATATCCGCGGTCTCCGGGGTCTGCGGTGCGGCGGCGGGCTGAGCGGGCGACAGGATCGTGGGGGTCTCGTCGAAGACCGCGTGCAGGCGTTCGAGGCTTGCCAGCGCAGCCTGCCAGGCCCCCGAGACGTTGCCGATGCGTCTAAGCGGCTCGAACACCAGGGCCATGGCGGTGAAAAACGACATGAACTGGCCCACCGTCTTTTCGCCCTCGATGATCTGAAGGCCGCCATAGGTGAGCACGCCAAAAAACCCGATCCCGGCGACGATATCCATCATTGCGGGGATGCCGGCCTGGCCAGCTTCGGACCGGATTTGGGCGTCGACATAGCCGTCGAGCGCCTGGCCGTAGCGCCGCGCCTCGCGCGCCTCGATGGTGTTGAGCTTGATCGTGTCGATGCCGTGGAAGGTTTCGTCCAAGCGCGTGGCGAGGTCTGCGGCGACGCTGCGGGCGCGACGGGTGGACCGGCGGACCCAGCGTTGCAATAGCACCATGGGCCCCATCAACACTGGCGCGGCGGCGACCGCGATCAGGGTCCAAAGCGGATCGATGCTGATCGCGACAGCCAAAAGCGACAATAGCGCCACGACATCGCGGCCAAGCGCGGAAAACACAACCGCCCAGATCGTGGCGGCCGCCAGAGTGTCGCCCCGGACCCGTTCGATCAGCAGACCCGGAGCGTTGTCCTGGAAAAAGGCACTGTCGAGCCGCAGCATATGGGCGACCATGTCCGCTTGCAGCGCCGCAGACACCTTTTGGCCCACGCCCATCATCAAGACACGCTGACCGAAGCCGGCAAGCGCCCGGACCAGGAATATCGCGCAGACACCGCCGGCTACGATGGGGATCGCGCCGCGGTCGCCAGCGATGAAGACCTCGTCGAACATTGGCTGGATCATGTAGCTGAGCAATCCCAGCATGCCGCCCTCGATCGCCATCAGCAGCACGGCACACACGATGATGGCCAGGTGACGGCTGAGATAGCCGCGCCAGAGCCAGCCGGTGAGGGCGCGCGCCTCGGTCATGTCGGCGGCGGCCAGCCCATCTTGGCGTGGAACGACGCGGTGATCGCGGTTGGGTCGTAGAGCTCGGCGAACCACTGTCGGATCGGCATAGACGCATCCCGCTCGTAAACGTCCAGCAGGTGGTCCATCAGCCCGGTCTTGGTGCGTTTGAGATGAATATACTTCAATGAAAGCATGGTCTTGGCTTGGTCCAGCGTGGCGCTCTCCTGGTCGAGTAGCCAAAGCGCCGAGGCCAGCCCGGCTCGGTCGGCACCGGATTTACAGTGCATCAGGACCGGCTTTTCCACCCGATCGAAGATCTCGAAAAGCTGCAGGAAACGCTCGCGCGGGACCAGGCTGCGGGCATAAATTTTTAGGTCGATCAGCTCGATCCCAAGCTGCGCGCAGGCCTCTTGCTCGAACAGGTAGAAACTGAATTTGTCGGCGCCGCGCAGGTTCAGGATGGTGCGAATGCCCATGCGATGCAGGCGTTCGATCCGGGCCGGGCTCGGCTGGTTCGAGCGCAAGACGCCGGGCGCGATCTCGTACTGATTGGTCCAGAGCGTACGCAATAGCCCATGGTCGATCAGGTGGAAATGCCACAGTGCCGCGCGCCGGGCGGCGGGCGTCGAGATGTCCGTGCCGAAGCGGGTCGCGAGGCTTCGTTCGGCCCGTTTGATGCGGTCGTTGATCTGGCTCAGCATGGCCTGGGCGCAGGTTGTTGGGTCGGGCCGGTGTAATGGCTATCACGCGGTGCAGCAAGGCGGGCGCGGTCGGATTGACGGCGCCGCGCGGCCGGAATACCTCTGCCCGGTCCGCTGATCGGAGCTTTGTATGTCTCTCGCCAATGGCCGCCCTTACCTTGCCATTCCAGGCCCTTCGGTGATGCCCGACCGGGTGCTGCAGGCAATGCACCGCCCGGCGCCGAACATTTACGAGGGCGAGCTGGTCGAGATGGTGGCCGGACTGGTGCCGGATCTGAAGACGGTGGCGCGGACCGATGGCGATGTGGCGATCTACATCGCCAATGGTCACGGTGCCTGGGAGGCGGCGCTGGCCAACACCCATTCGCGCGGTGACCGGGCGCTGGTTCTGGCCACCGGCCGGTTCGCCCATGGCTGGGCCGAGATGGCGCGGCGGTTGGGCATCGACTGTGAGATCGTCGATTTCGGCAAGTCGTCGGATGTGGATCTGACCCGCGCAGCCGAGGCGCTGGCGGCGGATACTGAACATACGTTCAATTCCGTACTGGTGGTCCAGGTCGATACCTCGACCTCTGTGAAAAACGACATTGCCGGGGTTCGGGCGGCCTTGGATGCGGCCGGGCACCCGGCGCTTTTGATGGTCGACTGTATCGCCTGTCTGGCTTGCGACCGGTTCGAGATGGATGCCTGGGGCGTCGATGTGATGGTGGCGGGGTGTCAGAAGGGGCTGATGACGCCGCCGGGCATGTCGTTCGTCTATTTCAACGACCGTGCCGATGCCGCGCGAGAGCGCGCCGATTGCGTCACCAGCTACTGGGATTGGCGGCCCCGGGCTTGGCCGGACGATTTCTATCAGTATTTCGGCGGCACCGCGCCGACGCATCACCTCTATGGGCTGCGCGCGGCGCTGGACATGATCGCCGAGGAGGGGCTGGAGCAGGTTTGGACCCGGCACGAGGTGCTGGCCCGCGCGGTCTGGACGGCGTTCGACGCGTGGGGTGCGGGCGGGCCGATGCAGATGAACATTGCCGATCCGGCGAAGCGGTCGGTGGCGGTGACCTCGATCCGGGTGGGGGCGCCGCATGGCACGGAACTGCGCAACTGGCTGATGGACAAGGCGGGCGTGACGCTGGGCATCGGGCTCGGCATGGCCGACAGCCGGGATCCGGCATGGCACGGGTTCTTTCGCGTCGCGCATATGGGTCATGTGAATAGCCATATGGTTCTGGGCGCGCTGGGAACGATCGAGGCGGGCATGACGGCGCTGGGGATCCCGCACGGCAAGGGCGCGCTGGAGGCGGCGGCGGCGGTCTGCGCGGTGGATTGACGCGCCCAGCTGGGATGAGGGGCCCCAGGGGCGAAAAGCCAGGTCTCTTGGTGCCGTCCAGGTCTTTATCTCGTCCCAAATACGCACGGCGAAGCCGCTCAATCAGGGATCACACCCCCAGTTGCCCGTCGCCTCGAAATTGGCTGGATAAGAGCCGCGCGGCAGCGCGACCGCTGGATCAGGTCTGTTTCCGGGCGATCAGCCGGTCGGCGAGCACCGCGAGGACGATGGTGAACGGCAGCCCGAACACCGCCCAGACCGCGAAGAGGCCGACGAAGCAAAGCGCGCCGGCCGAGACCAGAAATGCGGTGGTGTAATCCTCGAGATATCCCGCGCCGGGAAGCGGCGGGCGTTCGTAATGCTCGCGCCTGTGGTTCATGCCGAGCCTCCAATAACCCATTGCCCGATTATGCGCGCGTTTCCCTGCACTCCGGTTAACGATAGCACCGATTTTGTGCCTGGCCAGAGCGCATTGCCCGAATTCGGCTCACGATCCCGCGCGCGCTTCGGCGAGCGCCTGCGGCAACGCCTCGGCCAGAATGTCGAGATCGGCTTCAGTGCCGGCCGAGACGCGGATGCACCGGTCCTGGGGCGCAACGAAGGGCATGCGCACGAAGACGCCGCGGGCGATCAGTTGGGCAAGCACAGCGCGGGCGAAATCGCCGTCCGCGCCGCAATCGATGGCAACGAAATTCGCCGCCGAGGGCAGGGCCTGCAGGCCATTCTCCGTGGCGATTCCGGCAATCCGGTCGCGCGCGGCCGCGACCTTGGCGAGAACCTCGGCCAGGTAATCCGCGTCGGCCAAAGCGGCCAGCGCGCCGGCCTGGGCGATCCGCGTCATGCCGAAATGGTTGCGCACCTTGTTGAAGGCAGTGATCAGATCGGGCGCGCCGATGCCGTAGCCGACCCGCGCGCCAGCCATGCCGTAAGCCTTTGAAAACGTACGGAACCGGATGACGCGTGGGTCGTTCGGGTCGATCCGGGGCATGTCGTCCTTGGGCAGGAACTGCGCATAGGCCTCGTCGAGCGCCAGGAGCGTGCCGTCGGGCATCGCCTCGACCATGGCCTCGACCGGGGTGCGCGGATGCCAACTGCCCATCGGGTTGTCCGGGTTGGCGAAGTAGACAAGCTTGGCTCGGGTCGCCGCCGCCTTGGCCAGCAGCGCCTCGGTATCCTCGCTGTCGTCCCGATAGGGCACTTTGTGCAGGACGCCACCGAAGCCCGCGACATGATAGTTGAAGGTGGGATAGGCGCCCTCGGAGGTAACGACCGCGTCGCCAGGATCCGTGACCAAGCGGACAAGGTAGCCCAGCAGCCCGTCGATGCCTTCGCCGACGATGATGTTTTCCGGTTCGACCTGCTCGTGGGCGGCAAGCGCCTGGCGCAGGTCGTGGTTTTCGGGGTCGCCGTACATCCAAGAGTCGCGCGCGGCCTCGGCCATTGCGGCGATGGCCCTGGGCGACGGGCCGAAGACGGATTCGTTGGCGCCGATTCGGGCGCGGAACGGTTGGCCCAGTTGGCGTTCCTGAGCCTCAGGGCCGACGAAGGGCACCGTGGCGGGCAGGGTTTCGACGAGCGGGGTGTAGCGCGGGCCGGTCATGGGGGCATTGAAGCCTGTCGGCTAAGCGCTTGCAAGCAGGGAGGTTTTCAGGCCTTGAGGAACTTGCGCCGGGCCTCCTGCGCGATGGCGTGTTTCATCTCGAGTTCCGCCAGTTCGGCCATCGCGGCCTTGCGTTCCTTGGGGTCGGTGATTGCGGCCATGCTAGCGCGGGCGGCATCGGCCTGGCGTTTCAGGCAGATTTCTTCCGGCAGCGCGCCCGCCTCGGCCATGATGCGGTGGCCGATGGCGTCGCTGGGGTCGATGAAGGCGTCGGCGGACCGGTTGGGCAGGGGTTTGCCTTCGCCTGAGAGTCCGGACAGCTGGCCCTCGTCCGCCGCCTTCCGGATCTGTGCCTCGGTCAACTGCCTGAGTTTGCCGAACATTTCCGCTATTCGAGATCCGCGAGCCGATCTAGCGCGGCCTTGAGCTTGGCGGCTTCGTCTTGCTTGACCGCCGCGGCGTCGCGGGTGTCCTCGACCACGTCTTCG
Source organism: Rhodobacter sp. (assembly GCA_030066215.1). GTDB lineage: Bacteria > Pseudomonadota > Alphaproteobacteria > Rhodobacterales > Rhodobacteraceae > JASJCA01. The sequence goes on from JASJCA010000062.1 coordinate 6,678, forward strand.
GGGGCGCTGGCGAGGAATTTTTCGTTTGAGAGCCGCGCGTTGAGACCGGCGAGTTCCTTTTCGAGCTTCGCCAGCGTCTTTTCCAGCCGCGCCTTTTCCTCGGCGACGTCGATGATGTCGGCAAGCGGCAGGCAGAAGAGGGCGCCCTCGGCGGCGATGGTGATGGCGCCTTTCGGCATCTCGTTGATTTCGCTGAGCGATTCGACGCGGGCGAGACGCTTGATCAGGGTCTCGTTGCGCGTCCAGGCGGCGCGGGCGGCGTCGCCGAATTCCAGCGCCTGGACCGGGATGTAGAGCCCGACGGGGACGTGCATCTGGGCGCGGGCGGAGCGGATGCCGTCGATCAGGGCGATCACCCAGTTCATTTCGGCGTCGGCTTTTTCGTCAACGAGATCAGTGGCTTGGTAGGTCGGCCAGTCGGCGTGGACGCACATCTTCTCGCGGGCCGCGGTGGTCTGCCACAGCTCTTCGGTGATGAACGGCATGATCGGGTGCAATAGGATCATGCATTGGTCCAGAACCCAGCCCATCGTGGCGCGGGTTTCCGCAACGATTTCAGTGTCTTCGCTGTTCAGGAGCGGCTTGGAGAACTCGACATACCAGTCGCAGACCTTGCCCCAGACGAAGGCGTAAAGCGCGTTGGCGGCGTCGTTGAAGCGGTAGTTGGCCAGCGCCTCGTCAACGGTTTCGCGGACCTTCGCGGTCTCTCCGACGATCCATTTATTCGCTGTCTGTAAAACGTCGGCATCACGTCGGTATTGCGTCGGTGCGCCGGCGTCGTAAACGCCGTTCATCTCGGCGAAGCGGACGGCGTTCCAGAGCTTGGTGGTGAAGTTGCGGTAGCCCTGGATGCGGGAGGTCGAGAGCTTCAGGTCGCGGCCCATGGCGGCGAGCGCGGCGAGGGTGAAGCGCACGGCGTCGGCGCCGAACTCGTCGACGAGGTCCAGGGGGTCGAGCACGTTGCCCAAGCTCTTCGACATCTTCTTGCCCTTCTCGTCGCGGACCAGCGCGTGGACATAGACGGTGTCGAAGGGTTTTTGCCCGACCACCGCGTATTGCATCATCATCATCCGGGCGACCCAGAAGAAGATGATGTCGAAGGCGGTGACGAGGACCGAGGTGGGGAAGTAGCGTTTCAACTCGTCCGTTTGCTCGGGCCAGCCGAGCGTGCCGATCGGCCAGAGGCCGGAGGAGAACCAGGTGTCGAGGACGTCGGGGTCGCGAGTAAGCACAACGCTTGCCAATCGAACTGTGCCATTCTCATATGCAACGCCGGAGGCGTTGTGCATCGGTTTGGGAAGCCCGGGCTGCTCGATTTCGACGGTGATCTGGTCGCCTAACAGCTTGGAGTAGTGAGCTTCGGCCTTTGCTTGAACCTCATCGATTGAGCTGGCGCAAAAGTACGTGCCGTCCGGCGCGATCACGTTTTCATTGTTCTCGTCGAACGTTGGCCCATACCAAACCGGGATCTGATGCCCCCACCAGAGCTGGCGGCTGATGCACCAGGGCTCGATGTTTTCCAGCCAATTGAAATAGACCTTCTTGTCCTGTTCGGGCAGAATCTCGGTCTCGCCCGAGCGCACGGCGTCGATGGCGGGTTGCACAATCTTTGCAGTGTCGACGAACCACTGATCGGTCAGGTAGGGCTCGATAGCGGTCTTGGACCGGTCGCCGTGGGGGACCATGTGGCGGTCTTCGTCGATGCCGTCGAGCCAGCCTTCGTCGCGGGCCAGGGTCACGATGGAATCGCGGGCCTCGTACCGGTCGATGCCGTCGAACATCTGGATCGCGCGGGCGATGTCGTCGGGGTCACAGCCCGCGGCAAAATCCTCGCCTTTCAACGACATGGCAGCCGTCGTTGACATGACGTTGATGGCGGAAAGGCCGGTGCGCGCGCCGACGTCCCAATCGTTGAAATCATGCGCGGGCGTGATCTTAACGGCGCCGGTACCCTTGTCGGGGTCGGCATATTCGTCGGCGACGATGGGAATTGAGCGCCCGACGATGGGCAAACGTACGGTTTTGCCAATCAGGTGGCCGTATCGAACATCCGTGGGGTGCACGGCGACGCCGGTATCGCCCAGCATCGTCTCTGGCCGGGTGGTAGCGACGGTCAGGTAATCCCTTGTTTCCCAATCGCTTGGGCGGCCTTCCTCATCGAACTCGATGGGGTGCTCGTAGGTCTCGCCATTTTCCAGCGGATAGCGCAGACGCCACATCTTACCGTCGACTTCGACCTGTTCGACCTCCAGATCGGAAATCGCGGTTTCGAAATGCGGATCCCAATTGACCAGCCTTTTTCCGCGGTAGATGTAGCCCTTTTCGAACATATCCACGAACACCTTGATCACGGCGTCGTGGAAATTCGGGGCGCCTGAGTCCCTGTCGGGATCGCCCGGGGCGCCGCCCATGGTGAAGGCCTCGCGGTCCCAATCGCAACTCGCGCCGAGGCGTTTCAATTGCCCGGTGATGTTGCCCCGGCTTTCGACTTTTTGCTGCCAGACGCGTTCGATGAACCGCTCACGGCCCATGGTGCGGCGGTCCTCGTTGCCCTCCTTGGCGAGCGCGCGTTCAACGACCATCTGCGTGGCGATGCCGGCGTGGTCGGTGCCGGGCTGCCAAAGCGTGTCGAAGCCGCGCATCCGTTGCCAGCGCACCAGGATGTCCTGCAGCGTGTTGTTGAAGGCGTGGCCGACATGCAAGCTGCCGGTGACGTTGGGGGGCGGGATCATTATGCAGAAGGTCTCGGCCCGCGACGCGTTGGCGCCGGCGGCGAAGGCCTTGGCGTCTTCCCAGGCGGCGTAGATCCGCGGTTCGGCCTCGGCGGCGTTGAAGGTCTTTTCCATCGGCATGGCGCGGCCCCTCGGGTGTCGTCGCGGGGGGTCTAGCGAAGGCGCGGGGGGAGGGAAAGGGCCAAGCGCGGGCTTGCCTCGAGGCGCGGCGCGGGAGATCATTTCGCCGATGGCGTATCGCAGGAAGCATGACCGGCATTGGCCGCGGGGCTGGTTCAGCCTGTTCTTGCGGCTCGGCGGCTGGGCGAGCCTGGCGCTTGGCGTGGGCCTTTTGGTGGTGACGGCGTTCAGTGCGGGGACGCTGTATCTGGCCGACCGGTTCGACCGCGAGGGGCGGCTGGCCTATGCGGTGGTGGCCGACATGCGGGTCGTCGAGACGGTCGATGACGACGGCGATGTGGCGCGCGACCACTTCGTGACCTTCACCTACAAGACCCGGGGCGGCGGCGGGCGGACGCAAGAGGTCGAGGTGAGCGCGGCGTATTTCGGCGGCGTGGCGGAGGGCGACGAGCGAGCGATTCGCTATCTGGCGAGCGATCCGGGGCGGGTCGAGGTCGATATCGGGCGCTACCGGCGGACCGGCGTGGTGCTGCGCTGGATCGGGCTGGGCTTGGGCGTTTTGGGGCTGGCGGCGCTGTGGCTTTTCGGCGCGCAGGCGAACCGGGCGGTCAAGGTGCGTCGCGACGGCGAAAAGCGGTTTGCCGAGGTGTCCGGCATCACGGAGACCAACGTGCGGGTCAACGGCCGGCGGCAGGGGCGGCTGACGTGGCGCGAAGCGGACGGGCGGGTCGGCCGCAGCCTGATGCGCGACGCCGGCGAACTGCGCGGGCTATATCGGCCGGGCGACCGGATCGTGGTGTTTCGGCTGGGGCGGCATGCCTTCTGGGAAGGCGACGTGGGGCCGCCGCGGCGCGAGGTCGAGGGCTGATCGGGTCGTGGGCGCGTGCCGCGCCCGCCGGTCCCTCCCCATCCTCGCCTCCGGCTGCGGTGGGGCCCCTTTGGTGATCTCCCGGAATGGCGGGCGGGGCGCGGGTTGCGGGGAACGTCGATGTCCCGCCACCGGGCACGGAGTCAAGGCGCGCAGCGCCGCCGTGCCCATCGCCAACCCGCCCCGGAGGCGTGGCGATTGATCGACGCCAGCGCATCGCTCGATGGCCTACGGACCGGACGGCCAAAAAATGCTGCCGAAAAAGCGTCGGCTCGCCACCCCGCGGGTCGGCGACGGGCACGGCTCTTCGCGAATTGGCCGCTAGCGTCCGTCGGATTGCGTCCCGCTCTCCTCGTTGACCAAAGGAACGCGGGCGCCGGGGCGTAGGACGGCGGCGTCGTAGGGGGCGCGGGCGAAGACGGTGCGGACCATCGGCGCGAAGTGGTCGAGCGGCAGGGTGTCGTAGGCGGGGTCGAAGCTCGCCTGGTCCCAGCGGGCGCAGAAGGTGACGCAGTCGTCGTAGTAGGGATGGCCCTTGTGGGCTTGCCGCTTTTCGGGGTCGGCGCCGATGTGCTGGCCGAAATAGGCGAGCTGGAAGTCGCCGTGTTTCTCGACCACCCAGGCGCATTGTTCGCGCACGAAGGGGCGCAGGATGGCGGCGGCGTATTCGTCGTGGTTGTAGGGCGCGTAGATGTCGCCGATGTCGTGCAGAAGCGCGGAGACGATCCAATCGATGTCGGCGCCGTCTTGTTCGGCGCGGGTGGCCGATTGCAGCGAATGGCCGAGGCGGGTGATCTGGTAGCCAGACAGGCTATCGTCGAGCTCGACCAGGGCGGTCAGCAGCCGGTCGGCGGTGCCGGCGGCGTAGTCGGTTTCGTGTTTGGCGAGGAAGGCGTAGTCCTCGGCGTCTCCGTCCTTCATCTGGGTGAATTTGACGTGGTCCATCACTGCGCTCCTTCGAACATCGCATCCGCCGATCTGCCGGCGGCGCCGCGCATCATCACGCTGGCCTGCGCCTGCCGGACGGTGTCGTAGGTGGCGAGCGCCTGGGGCGCAAAATCCGCCACCGGTGCCGCGACGTGGGTGAAATTGCCGAGCCCGTCGCTGCCGCGGACCGGCATGGCGTAGTCGCGTTCGCCCACCTGTTGCGCCACGTCGGGGCGGCAATAGCGCACCACCAGGGCGATGCGGCGGTCGTCGGAACTGTTGGGGCCCGAGCCGTGGATCGTCAGCCCGTGGTGCAGCGACATTTGGCCGGGGTGGATCTCGATCGCGACCTTGTCCTTTGGTGCGACGTCGACCCGGATCTCCTGGCCCCGGCTCAGAAGGTTATCGGCGTCGAAGGTGTCGTCATGCGGCAGGATCGGGTTTTTGTGCGAGCCGCGGACGAAATCCATGCAGCCCGAGGCCGGGGTCGAGGGCGAGAGCGCGATCCAGGCGGTGACCAGGCCTTGGGTGGCGCCGAGGCCCCAATAGGTCAGGTCCTGGTGCATCGACACGATGTGGCGGGTGCGCGGCTCCTTGATGAAGAACTCGGCCGAATAGACCAGGATGTCGGGGCCCAGGATGCCCTCGACCAGGTCCAACACACGGGGGCTGGCGGCGATCCGGGCGACCATCGGCAGCACCAGATGCGCGTTGACCCGCTTGTAGGTGTTCAGGGGCTGCGGTAGGCCGGCATCGCGCCAGGTGCGCTCGATCGTTTCCAGTTCGGCGCGGGCGGCCAGCGCCTCGGGCGGGTCGAGCGCGGGCAGCGGAAAGAGGAACCCATCCTCCCAGTAGCGGTCGATCAGGGATGGGCCGAGGCGGCCGTCGTCAAGGGGCAGGTCGGCAAACATCGCGGTCTCCTCGCCCGGAGGGCCAGTTGGAGCGACGGTGGGACGGGCCGGGGCGCGGCGTCTTTTCTGAAACCGACCGGGGCGTCGGTTTTGGAGCACGGGTGAGGTGGGGCGGTTGTTGGGTTTGGGCTTGGGAGCGTTGTTCATCCGTGAGGAGCCGTGCCCATCGCCAACCCGCGGGGTGGCGAACTGGCCTCTCAGCGGCAGCGCTTTATGGTCGTCGAGTCCGTAGGACGCCTAGCGGTGCGTGTGGCGAAACCAATCGCCACCCTCCGGGGCGGGGTGGCGATGGGCACGGCGGCCTGCGGCCTTGATTCCGTGCCTGTGGCGGGTTTTCGACGCTCTCGCGCCGGTCCAAATGCGACCAGCCGCCGGTCTCACGCCCTGTGCTTCCGCTTCGCGCCCGCGGGCGCTGGACAGTGTTGCGGGTGGGGCCTATCTCGCGTTCAACAAGTAGGGGCCGAGGGCGCGCAATGGACAAGTTCGGAAAAAGCCAGCCGGTGACGCGGGTCGAGGATGTGCGGTTCCTAACCGGTGCGGGGCGCTACGTCGACGATATCGCGCCTGCGGACGCGCTACACGCCGTCGTGTTCCGCTCTCCGGTTGCCCACGGCGAAATCACGGCGCTGGATGTGGCCGATGCCGCGGCTAATCCGGGCGTACATTGCGTGCTGACGGCAGAGGACCTGGAGGCGGCGGGCGTCGAGCTGGGGCTGGAGGGCGTGCGGATCCCCAACAGCGACGGTAGCCTCGGCGCGGGGCCGCTGCGCCCGGCGCTGGCCAAGGGCCGGGTCCGGTTCGTGGGCGAGCCGGTAGCGATGGTGGTGGCCGAGACGCTGGCGCGAGCGAAGGACGCGGCGGAGCTGATCGAGTTCGACTACGACGAGCTCGAACCGCATGTCGACCCCGTTCCCGGCGGGCCGGCGATCCACCCCGAGGCGCCGGACAACGTCGCCGTCGACTACGCCTTCGGTGATCCGGCGCCGGTCGAGGCCGCGTTCGCCGCCGCGGCACACCGGTTCCGCTTTACCATCGACGACAACCGGATCATCTGCAACGCGATGGAGCCGCGCGGTGCCTATGCCGAGTGGGACGGCGACCGGCTGCACCTGTGCTTCAACGGGCAGGGCGTTTGGGGCATGAAGCAGCATCTGGCGAAGAACTTTGGCCTCGATCCCGACGCGATCCGCGTGACCAACCCTGATGTCGGCGGCGGGTTCGGGATGAAGGGCATGCCCTATCCGGAATACTTCCTGCTGCCGCAAGCGGCGCGGATCACCGGGCGCCCGGTGCGCTGGATGTCGGAGCGGACCGAAGCGATGCTCAGTGACAATTCCGGCCGCGGGCTGGTGTCGGAGGCCGAGATCTCTTTCGACGAAGACTTGCGCATCACCGGCTACCGGGTCGAGAACCTCTTCGACCTCGGCGCCTACAATTCGTACTATGCCCAGGCGATCCAGACCGAACTGTTCATCAAGGTGATGATGGGCACCTACGACGTGCAGGCGATGCATCTGCGCTCGCGCGGGATTTACACCAACACCACCCAGGTCGACGCCTATCGCGGCGCGGGGCGGCCCGAAGCGATCTATGTGCTGGAACGGGTGATCGACTATGCCGCGCGCGAGTTGGGCGTCGATCCGTGGGAGCTGCGGCGGCGGAACTTCATCGCGCCGGATCGGTTCCCCTATGCCTCGGCCAGCGGCGAGCTTTACGACGTGGGCGAGTTCGCCCGGGTCCTGGACCGGGTCGCGGCGGAATGCGACAAGGCAGGGTTCGCGGCGCGCAAGGCGGCCTCGGCGGCCGAGGGCAAGCTGCGCGGAATGGGCCTGTGCTATTACATCGAATCGATCCTCGGCGATCCGGCCGAGCATGTGCAGGTGGACTTCAACGACGACGGCACCGCGTCGATCTTCGTCGGCACCCAGTCGAACGGGCAGGGGCACGAGACCGTCTTCGCGCAGTTCCTCAGCGATCAGACCGGCATTCCGGTCGACAAGATCGCCGTCATCCAGGGCGACAGTGACCTGATCCCGGCCGGCGGCGGTACCGGCGGCTCGCGCTCGGTGACGACCCAGAACAATGCGACGCTCGCCGCCGTCGCGGTGATGGTGCGGGCCTATGGCGACTTTCTGGCCGGCGAGATGGGGGTCGCGCCTCAGCACGTGCGGTTCGACGACGAGCGGTTCCGTGCCGAGGGCTCGAACCTGACGCCGAGCTTCCTGGAGGCGGCCGAGATGGCGCGGGCGGCGGGGCGCGACGATCTGCTGTCCTTCCGCGAGCGGGCCGAGTTGCCGGCGCGCAGCTATCCCAACGGCGCCCATGTGGCCGAGGTCGAGATCGACCCGGCGACCGGCGTCACCGAGGTGGTCAGATACACCGTCACCGACGATTTCGGCAATCTCATCAACCCCTTGCTGGCCGAGGGCCAGGTCCATGGCGGGGTCGCGCAAGGCATCGGCCAGGCGGTGACCGAGCGCGTGGTCTACGACGAGACCGGGCAATTGCTCACGGCAACGTTCATGGACTACGCGATGCCGCGGGCCGATGATCTGCCGATGATCGCCTTCACCACCGAGCCGGTGCCGTCCACCGCAAACGCCATGGGCATGAAGGGCTGCGGCGAGGCTGGGACAGTTGGCGCCCTTGCGGCGGTGGCCAACGCGGTCCTAGATGCGGTGTGGGAGACGGGCCTGCACCGGGTGGACATGCCGTTCACGCCGCACCGGGTCTGGGAGATGCTGAGCGAAGAGCGGAGTGCGGCTGCGTGAACGCATACGGGGCTGGCTGCGGCTGGGCCCCAAGGTCGAAACCTCACCGGCGACGCTGACGCGGGGGCGGGTCGACCATGTGGTGATCCTCGACGGCACGATGTCGACCCTGGATGACGGCTGCGAAACCAATGCCGGGCTGCTCTACAAGCTGTTGTGCGAAGAGGTGCCGCAGGCGCGGCTGTCCTTGCGCTATGAGGCGGGGATCCAGTGGCAAAGCTGGCGCACCTCGCGCGATGTGATCGAGGGGCGGGGGATCAACCGGCAGATCCGGCGGGTCTATGGCTTCATCGCCTCGCGCTACCGCCCCGGCGACCGGATCTACCTGTTCGGCTATTCCCGCGGGGCTTATGCGGTGCGCTCGCTGGCCGGGGTGATCGACTCCGTCGGGCTGTTGCGCCCCGAACACGCCACCGTGCGCAACATCCGCCTCGCCTACCGCTATTACCAGGACCGCCCCGACAGCCCGATGCTGGGGCTTTTCCGGCGCAAATACTGCCACGCGGATGTGCCGATCGAGATGGTCGGGGTCTGGGACACGGTGAAGGCGCTCGGGCTCCGGCTGCCGGTGATCTGGCGCTGGACCGAGACGCCGCACCGGTTCCACAACCACGATCTCGGGCCGCACATCCGCCACGGCTTTCACGCGCTGGCGCGCGACGAGACCCGCGAGGCTTTTGCCCCGGTGCTGTGGCAGACCCATGACGACTGGCAGGGCGTGGTCGAACAGGTCTGGTTCCGGGGCAGCCACGGCGACGTGGGCGGCCAACTCGACGGCTATCGGCCGGCGCGGGCCCTGTCGCATATCCCGCTGGTCTGGATGCTGGAGAAGGCCGAGATGTGCGGCCTGCCGCTGCCAGACGGCTGGCGCGGGCGGTTCCCTTGTGATCCGGAGGCGCCCTCGGTCGGCACGACGCGGGGCTGGGGGGCGCTGTTCATCGCCCGGCGCAAGCGCACCGTGGGGCTCGACCCGTCCGAGTCGCTGCACTCGACCGCGTTGAAGGACGCCGATATGCCCTCGCCCGACGGCGCCGAACCGGCCTGAGCCGCGCCTTCATCTGGCCGGAAATTCCTCCGCCGGAGGCACCGCCTGTCGCCGTGGCGACAGGCCACGAAAAAGCGCAGCCGAAGGCTGCACAATCGGACTGGCTCACCCCGGCTTCATCACGATGCAGGTGGTCGAGCCGGTGGCATAAAGCTTGCCGTCCGCGGCGCCGCGGATCTCGCCGTTGGCGACGCCGGTGGATCGGCCGGCGTGCTGGCTGCGTCCCTCGGCCAGGATCTCGGTGCCGAGCGGGATCGGCCGGGTGATATTCACCTTGTATTCCAACGTGGTATAGACCGAGCCCTTGGGCACCAGGGTCATCACCGCGCAGGCCATGCAGCTGTCGAGCAGCGTGCCGTACCAGCCGCCGTGCACGGTGCCAATCGGGTTGCAGACCGAAAACTCCGGCGTGCCGCGGAACACCACGCGGCCGGCCTCGACGGTGTCGAGCCGATAACCCATCAGGCCCGAAATCGGCGGCGCCGAGATCGTGCCCGCGAGTATCCCGCGCATGAAGTCGAGGCCCGACATCGACAAAACGGTCTCGGCGCTTGGCAGATCGCGGTCGGTTTCGGCGATGAAATGGGTCATGGGGCGCGGGCTCCGCCATCTGCCCGGAGCGGTGGCATGGGGGCGGTGCGAGTCCAAGAGTTTTCGCAAAACTCTTGGCAAAATTCTTGCAAGAATTTTGGCCGCCTCAGGCGACGTCGCGCAGCTCGACCTCCGGGACGATGCCAAGCGCGTGGGCGACCTCGCGGGTCAGATGCGGCTTGTTGAGGGTGTAGAAATGCAGGTCCTCGACGCCGCCGTCCAAGAGCTCGCTGCAGAGCTCGGTGCAGACCGCGATCGCCAAGAGGTCGTGGCGGTCGTCGCGCAGCGCGGTCTTGAAGGCCTCGGCCAGCCAGGCCGGCACATGCGCGCCGCAGCGGCGGGCGAATTTCTGAACGCCGGTCCAATTCTCGATCGGCAGGATGCCGGGAATGATCGGGGCGTCGACGCCGGCCGCCGCGCAGGCGTCGCGGAACCGAAAGAAGGTCTCGGCCTCGAAGAAGAACTGAGTGATCGCCGAATCCGCACCGGCGTCGATCTTGCGCTTCAGCCAGTCGACATCGGCGCCGGCATGGCCCGCCTCGGGATGCGGGTCGGGATAGGCGCCGACGCGGATGTGGAACTTGCCGGTCTCGGCCAGCGCCGCCACCAGCTCGCAACTGTCGGCGAAGCCGTCGGGATGGGCAGTGAAGGCGCCCTGGCCCTTGGGCGGGTCGCCGCGCAGCGCCACGATCTCGGTCACGCCGTCGGCGGCGTAGCTTTCGGCGATGGCCAGCGTCTCGTCGCGGGTGGCCTCGACGCAGGTCAGGTGCGCGGCGACGTTCAGCCCGTAATGGGCGTGGATCGTGGTCACCGCGTCGTGGGTCAGATCGCGCGTGGTGCCGCCCGCGCCGTAAGTGACCGAGACGAATTCGGGGCTCAGCGGCGCCAGCGTCTGCACCGTGTCCCACAGCCGGAACGAGGCATCGAGCGATTGCGGCGGGAAGAATTCGAACGACAGGCGGGGCGGGGTCATGGCGGGGGTCCTTTCGCCGGCCCTTGTCCCATGGGCGCCCATGTGAGACAATTTCATAATCCTCATCACCATTATGAGCGAAATCGCAAATGCACCTGGAATTCCGGCACCTTCGGACCATCAAGGCGATCCACGAGGCCGGCGGGCTGGCGCGGGCGGCGGAGGGGCTGAACATCACCCAGTCGGCGCTGTCGCACCAGGTCAAGGGTCTGGAAGAGCAGGCCGGGGTCGACCTCTTCGTGCGCCGCACCAAGCCCTTGCGGCTGTCGTCGGCCGGTTTGCGGCTCTTGAAGCTGGCCGAGAAGGTGCTGCCCGAGGTCGAGGCGCTGGAGGAGGATTTCCGCAACCTGCAATCGGGCAAGTCCGGGCGGCTGCACATCGCCATCGAATGCCACGCCTGCTTTGAATGGCTGTTCCCGGTGCTGGAACAGTTCCGCAAGGCCTGGCCGGACGTCGACGTGGACATCCGCCCGGGCCTTGCTTTCGAGGCGATGCCGGCCCTGCAGCGCGAAGACGTCGATCTGGTGGTCTCGTCGGATCCCGAGGATCTTAGCGGCGTCGATTTCACGCCGCTCTTCGACTACGAGCCGGTCTTCGTGGCCTCGGCCCAGCATCCCCTGGCGGCCAAGGATTTTATCGTAGCCGAGGACTTCCGCGGCGAGATGCTGATCACCTACCCGGTGGAACGCGCCCGCCTCGATGTCTTCAGCCAGCTTCTGACGCCGGCGAAGGTCGAGCCGCGGGGCATCCGGCAGGTCGAGCTAACAGCGGTGATCCTGCTGCTGGTGGCCTCGAACCGGGGCGTCGCGGTGTTGCCCGACTGGGTAGTGCGCGAGGTCAAGTATCACTCGGACTACGTCACCCGGCCGCTGACCGAAACCGGGATCACCCGGCGGCTTTATGCGGCGACAAGGGACGAGGACACCACCAAACCGTTCATGGCGCATCTTCTGCGGCTGGCGCGGACCGAGCCGGTGAAGCTGCAGCGGGCGTGAGGGTATGGAGTCGGGTGCGCTTGGCCCGGGTCGACCCGGCACACCGGGCTTCGGCGGCCGCGGCGATTTCGGGGCCCGCCTCGTCAAACTCACCCGTTGACAGTCGGGCCGCAGTTAGGGCCCGGGCAGGCTTGGCATTCGATGCCGGCTGACCTAAGAGACGCCGTTGGCGATACGGGGCGGGACGATGCAGGGCAGTGCCAATCTCAACCTGATGATCAAGGCGGCGCGGAAGGCCGGGCGGTCGCTTTCGAAGGACTTCCGCGAGGTCGAGAACCTTCAGGTTTCGATGAAGGGGGCGGGCGATTTTGTCAGCCGGGCCGATGTGGCCAGCGAGAAGATCATCCGCGACGAACTGATGGCCGCGCGTCCGAACTACGGCTGGCTTGCAGAGGAAAGCGAACCGGTGGCGGGAGCCGACCCGACCCGGCGCTGGATTGTCGATCCGCTCGACGGGACGACAAATTTCCTGCACGGGCTACCGCAATGGGCCGTGTCGATTGCGTTGGAGCACAAAGGCGAGATTGTCTCGGGCGTGGTTTATGACCCTCCGAACGACGAGCTCTATTTTGCCGAAAAGGGGCAGGGCGCCTGGATGAACCAGTCGCGGCTGAGGGTCTCGGCCCGCAACCGGATGATCGAGGGGTTGTTCGCCACCGGCTTGCCGTATGGCGGCAGGGCCGATCTGCCAGAGTCAATTCGGGACTTGGGGCGACTGTTGCCTGTCTGTTCGGGCGTGCGTCGGTTCGGGGCTGCGGCGCTCGATCTGGCATATGTGGCCGCCGGGCGGTTCGACGGGTTCTGGGAGCGGCGGCTGAATGCCTGGGACGTGGCCGCCGGCATACTGCTCGTGCGCGAGGCCGGCGGGCTGGTCGAACCGCTTCGACCGGGCGGCGATCTCTTGGAAGACGGCGAGTTGATCTGCGCCAACGACCGGATTTTCGAACAATTCGCCCGGATTGTCCGGGACGGTTAACCACACCCGGACAATCCGGGGCCGAGACATAATCTAGCCCGAATCGACCGCCATGCCCTCGCCCATGGCTAGTATCAAATCGTATATCGCAAGGCTGGCGCGGTTCTCGAACGACGAGACCGGCGCGGTCACCGTGGACTGGGTTGTGGTCACTGCAGGGGTCGTCGGGTTGGCGATCGCGATTGCGACCGTGCTTGGGTCCGAGAGCATCGAACATTCCGAGCGGATGGTGACGGTCATGTCGTCTCAGGGCATCAAGAGCTACTGATCGTCGGCTTTTCGGTCCGACGGATGGTTAACGCCGTCGGTCCAGGGGATCGGGTCCAGATCGCGCGGATTGACGCCTTCGAGCGCGCCGAGATTAACGCCATATTCATTCGGGTTCGACCGGCGCCGGTGGTGGGTGTAGATGCCGCAAATCCTGCAGAAATAGTGTTGGGCCGTACCGGTGCCCCATTGATAGAGCGTGAGTTTGTCGGCGCCCTTGACCACGCGCACGCCGTCGAGCGGCGCGGTGACCGTGGCGGCGCCGCGGCGGCGGCAGAACGAGCAATCGCAGCGCTGCGCGGTGTCGAGCCCGCCGCTGAGCCGCACTTCCAGCTCGACTGCGCCGCAATGGCAGGTGGCCTTGCGGGGCGTCATCGCGGGCCTCGGCGGACGGTGGGAATGCGGCTGCGGGTCAGGTCGTATTTAGCTTCCGGATGGTCGGGGTGGCCGTGGGTCTTGGCCCAGAAGGCACGGCCGCCGCGGCGCAGCCAGGGCGGCACGGCCAGGCCGAAGCCGATGATGAAGCCGCCGGCATGGGCCCAATAGGCGACGCCGCCTACCGACATATCGGCACCGACCCCGCCGAAGAGCTGCAGCGCGAACCAGACACCCAGCATGATCCAGGCCGGGATCGGGAAGATCTTGAAGATGATGATGAAGATGAAGAGCACGTCGACCCGGGCGCGCGGGTAAAACAGAAGGTAGCCGCCCATGACGCCGGCGATGGCGCCCGAGGCGCCAACGGTCGGCACCAGAGACCAGGGCGCGGCAAGCACATGGATCAGCCCGGCGCCGACGCCGCTGGCGAGGTAGAACAGCAGGAACCCGAGATGGCCGAAGTCCTCCTCGAGATTGTCGCCGAAGATCCATAGGAACAGCATGTTGCCGGCCAGGTGCAGGATGCCGCCATGTAGGAACATCGAGGTCAATAGCGTGTGGACGTTGCGGCCATCTGCGGCGTCGGCGGGGATCAGTGCCCAGTCGAAGAACAACGCCTGCAGCGCGCGCTCGTCCGAAAAGAGCGGCCAGTAGGCGAGGAAGACCAGAATGTTGACCGCGATCAGCGCATAGGTGATGAAGGGCGTCTTTTCCGATGGGTTGTGGTCGCGGATCGGGAACATCGGGCGGTCGGTCTGGCTTCGGCTGCCCCCTTTGAACAGCACCCGCGCGCCGGCGCCAAGGGTTTTCGGGCCGGGTCGGACGGGAAGCGGGGTTTCGGGTCGGTGGAGACGCCGCAGGATGGTCGGGCTTGGACTGGGCCTAGAGGCTCTGGCGCAGGCGCGGAGTCAAGGCCGCAGGCCGCCGCGCCATCGCCGACCCGCCCGGGTGGGGCGGCGATGTGTTCAAGCTTCGCGCACCGCTTCATGCCCTACGGACTCGTCAGCCATAAACCGCACCCGGTCAGACGTCCGTTCGCCACCCCGCGGGTCGGCGATGGCGCGGCTCACACCTTTTCCGCAAGGCACTCCCCAGCCGCCGCTACGCCCGTTCGGACAGCATCGCGCGGCTGACGATCAAGCGCATGATCTCGTTGGTGCCTTCGAGGATCTGGTGCACGCGTAGATCGCGGACCACTTTTTCGATGCCGTAATCGGCCAGATAGCCGTAGCCGCCGTGCAGCTGAAGGCACTGGTCGGCGACCCGGCTGCCGGCCTCGGTGACGAATTTCTTCGCCATGGCGCAAAACTTGGTGGCGTCCGGCGCGCCCCGGTCGAGCTTCCACGCCGCCTGACGCAGGAAGGTGCGCGCGGCCTGCAGCTCGATCTCCATCTCGGCGAGGCGGAACTGCAGCGCCTGGAACTGGTCGATCGTCTTGCCGAAAGCGGTGCGTCCGGCCATGTAGTCTAGCGTAGCCTCCAGCGCCGCCTGCGCCGCGCCGAGCGAACAGGCGGCGATGTTCAACCGGCCGCCGTCGAGCCCCTGCATGGCATAGGTGAAGCCCCGGCCTTCTTCGCCCAGAAGGTTGCCGGCCGGAATCCGGCAATCGTCGAACTGGACCTGCGCTGTGGGCTGCGAGCGCCAGCCCATCTTGTCCTCGAGCCCGCCGAAGCTCAGCCCCGGCGTGCCATCCTTGATAATCACCGCCGAAATTCCCTTCGGCCCGTCCTCGCCGGTGCGCACCATGGCCAGGTAGGCATCCGAATAGCCGCCGCCCGAGATGAAGGCCTTGGTGCCGTTCAGCGTGTAGCCGGCATTGGTGCGCGCGGCGCGGGTCTTGAGTGCGGCGGCGTCGGAGCCCGCGCCGGGTTCGGTCAGGCAGTACGAGAACACCGTCTGCATCGTCAGCGCCGGCGGCAGGAACCGGGCCTTCAGCTCGTCCGAGCCGAACTTGTCAAGCATGTTGGCGCACATGTTGTGGATCGACAGGAACGCGGCGACCGACGCGCAGGACCGGCTGAGCGCCTCGAAGACCAGCGTTGCGTCGAGTCGGGAAAGCCCCGAGCCGCCGCTCGCTTCGGCGACGTAGAGGCCGCCGAAGCCCAGTTCGGCCAGTCGCGGCCAAAGGTCCTTGGGGATTGTGCCTTGCGCCTCCCACACGCGGGCATGCGGGGCGATATGATCCTCGCCGAAGGCGCGGGCCATGTCGTAGATGGCGGTCTGTTCCTCGGTCAGCGCGAAATCCATCGGCTCCTCCCGCTTCGGCGTGCGAATTGAACGGGTGTTTAGTTCCTGCGCTGGCCGGGTGGCAAGGCCCCGGCGCCGCGATGTCACGTCGCGGGAGATAAATTAGGCGGCTATGGTCAGGTGGGGGAAATCGGAGCGGGAGGTTTGGGCATGTCACGCAGGCTTGCGGTGGCGGTAATCCACGGCATGGGGGCGCAGCGCAAGACCCATCCGGATGACAGCGCGGCGCCGAGCTTTTCGGCCGATTTGCGCAAACGGCTGCGCGTCGAGATGGGCGAGCATCGGTTCGATGCCGAGGTCGCCTGGCGCGAGGTGTTCTGGGCCAAGGAATTGCAGGACCGACAGGATGCCTATGCCGCGGCGATGCGGCGGGTGTCGCGGTTCGGGCCGTTGCGGCGGTTCGTGATGCACCGGCTGGCCGATGCGGCGGCCTATTACCCGTCGAAGCGCAGCGATTCGACCTATGAAAAGGTGCACCGGCGCATCGACCGGGTGATAGAGGAGCTTGAGGCCGACGTGGCGCCGGACGCGCCGCTGTTGATCGCGGCGCATTCGCTAGGCGGTCACATGATGTCGAATTACATCTGGGATCTGCAGGCCGGGCACCGCACGCGCCCTACGGCGTTCCAGCGGCTGGAAAGCCTTGGCGGCATGCTGACCTTCGGCTGCAATATCCCGGTTTTCATCTTCTCGCATGGCACCATCGAGGCGATCGCCTATCCGGGCGCGGATCGCGGCCGGATGGTGCGGCCCTGGTGGCGCAACTACTACGATGCGGACGATCCGCTGGGCTATCCGCTGACGCCGGTGGGCGGCGGCTATGCGGCGCTGGCTGGTGCTGGCGAGATGCAGGATTATCGGATCAATGCGGGGTCCTGGCTGCTGCACAGTTGGAACTTCCTGTCGCATAATGGGTATTGGGACGACCGCGGATTTGCACGCCGGGTCGCGGCTTTCATCGACGAGATCATGGCGGCGTGATCGGTTGCGGCGGCGGCCGGACGCTTTGGGCCCGCGATTGAGTTGAGCCGGTAGATTGGTTCTCCGGAATCGGTCTGGGGCGGAAGTTGGCGTGGCGCTCCGGGCACGGCTCCTCGCGAAGCGAGCAACTCCCGTTTTCAGCAAGTTCCGGCATTTGGGCGCCGCCGCCGGACGCCCGCTTCAAAGATCGGCCTGGAACTCGTCGATCAGCATGCCGACGACGGCCCGCATGGCGCGGTCGGGGTCGTTGTGGATCTCTAATTCGGCGGCCCGAAGCGTGCGCTGGCGGTCGGCGCCGTTGCCCTTGGCCAAGATGTCGCGGGCGTTCTCGACCTCGGCGACGCAGCCGAGCGCCTCGGCATCCTCGTAGATCACCTCGATCCACTCGTCTAATAGCTCAGCAAACGGAACCACTTCGCCGCGGCCGAAATCGATCAGGCCCTCGGCCATGCCGTAACGCTGCGCCCGCCAGCGGTTCTCGCCGACCAAAAAGTCGTCGTAGATCCGCCAGCGCTGGTTTTTTACCCGCAGCCGCCAGAGCATCCGCATCAGGCATTGCGACAACGCCGCGATGGTCAGCGCGTGCTCCATCCTCGGCGAGTTGTCGCAGATCCGCGCCTCCAGTGTCGGGAACCGGGCCGAGGGGCGCAGGTCCCACCAGATCTTGGTGGCGTCCTCGATCGCGCCGGTGGCGATGATCGCCTGGACCGATCGCTGGTATTCGGCCCAGCTGTGGAACACCGGCGGCAGGCCGGTCCGCGGCACGTTGTCGAAGATGGTCAGCCGGTAGCAGCTGAGTCCGGTGTCCTGGCCCTGCCAGAATGGCGACGAACAGCTCAGCGCCAACAGATGCGGCAGGAAGTAGGTGAACTGGCTCAATAGATCGATGCGCAGGTCGTCGTCTTCGACGCCGATATGCACATGCATGCCCGAGATCAAAAGCCGCCGCGCCACACCGGCGAGGTCGCGGTCGAGCGTGTTGTAGCGTTCCTTGTCCGTGTGATGCTGGTCCTTCCAGTCGGCAGTGGGGTGGCAGCTGACGGCGAGCGGCGCAAGCCCGTAGCGCCCGGCGATCTCGGCCACGCTGGTGCGCAGGCGCCTGAGATCGGCCCGCGCCTCTGCAATGTCCTTGCAAACTCCGGTGCCGATCTCGACCTGGCAGCGCAGGAATTCTGGCGAGACCTGTCCGCCCATCGCCTCGGCGCAGGCGTCCATCATCTCTTGCGGCGCTTCGGCCAGATCGTGGCTGTCCCGATCGACGAGGAGGTATTCCTCTTCGATGCCCAAGGTGAAGCTCGGTGCAGCGGGCATCGTCCCCCTCCCCAAGGTTTTGCCCATGAAAGCAGGAACATGCGGGTGCGGCAACGAAAAACCATCGGCCTAAGCCGGGGTCCGGACCAGTCTTTGGCCAACCCTGTGTCGGGTGGTCAGCGGCCATCGACAATGCGCGCGTGGGTGCGGAATTGTCTCCAATTGACCCGGCCACGGCCGCGATTGTGCGCCCGAAGGAGGCTCGGCGCCGCGGCGGGTCCTCCTTACGACCACAGTTCCGCCGCTCGGTTGTTGACGTGCCAGCAGCAAAGCTGAAACCGTGAGTAAGGGGCGGAATCTCTTTTAGTGGACTGATTTTATTGAAAACTTATCGCAGTTTGGCGTTGAACCCGAGATCCGGATTGTTGCCGGCTCGGCTCTAACGACACAGTTGCGCGTTAATCAGGGCGCATTTCCGCCGCATTCTCCCAAGACCATAGAGTGAGTGAGTCCCCGAGGGCGTTACGATGACAGATGTTCCCATCGCAAATCTTGGCGAATTGGTGCAATGCCGCTCGATCGCTGCGTTCGAGACGCAGGAGGGCTACACCGTGGCCGAGGCCGAAGACCGGTTCTTCAAAAAACGCATCGCCGAGGCGGTGTTTCGCGCGCTCGGGCTAACCCTGATCGTCGTGGGCAGCTTTCAATGGCTGCTGCCCGAGGCGCTGCTGCCAGACGTCGTGCTGGTCTACCGCGCGGTCTTCACCGCAGTCACGACGGGCTTCGGATTCCTGCTCTATTTCCTTGGGGTGCGTGGGTTTCACAAGGCGCTCTGCGTTGACACTGACGGGCGGCGGATTTCCCTGGCGCGGCTGAATGCCCGCGGCCGTAGCATGGTGCAGCGCGAGATGCCGATGCGGAAGATCGAAAGCCTCTTTGTGGATCGCCGCGCGGGCGATCGGTCAACCTCGGACCTGCGGGTGCGGCTTGCTGGCCGGCCCGGCAGTGTCAGCCTGATGTCAGGCGCTTCGCCGGAGATCGAGCTACTGCACCGCCGGCTGTGCCTCGACATCCGCCTTACTCTAGCCACGGCGCCGGTTCAGCCGGCCCGCGTAAAGCGTCCTGCGGGCCGGGTAGTGCGGCTGTTGCAGGCCAAGCGGCGACAGCGGCAGGCGATCTAAGACCCGCGCGGGCAGTCCGACACGCAAGACGGCCAACACGCAAAACGGTCCTCGCTCGCCTGCAAGAACCGGGCGGTCAGGCGGCGTTGATTGTGCCCGTCATGTTGGGATGGAACCGGCAGCGATAGGCGAAGCTGCCCGCCGCGGATACGGTGATCTGCGCGCTGGCGCCGGGATTGATCCGCCCGGTGTCGAAGGCGCCGTCGGCGGCCGTCGCTGTATGCGGCGCGCCGTCGCCGTTGGTGAATACCACGGTGTCTCCGGCGGCAACGCTCAACGCGGCCGGGGAAAACGCAAACCCTTGGATCTGAACGTTGTGCGTCGCGGCCCGTGCCCGGCCGGACGACACCGCCAATAGCGGCAAGGCGGCAAGGCCGGTGAGGGCAAGCTTCAGGCTGCGGCGTCTGGAAATCGGCATTGGAGCATCCTTTCGTCTGGATGCCCCGATGCTCCCACGGATCCCGGCGTCAGTCCATCGCCTTGAAATGGAACTCGCCGCCCTCTTTCAGACCCGAAGGCCAGCGCGCGGTGACGGTCTTGGTGCGGGTGTAGAAGCGGAATGCGTCGGGCCCGTGCTGGTTGAGATCGCCAAAGCCCGATTTCTTCCAGCCGCCGAAGGTGTGGTAGGCCAGCGGCACCGGGATCGGCACATTGACGCCGACCATGCCGATGTTGATCCGGTGCGCGAAGTCGCGGGCGGTGTCGCCGTCGCGGGTGAAAATCGCGGTGCCATTGCCGTATTCGTGGTCCATCGCCAGCCCCAACGCCTCTTCGTAGCTCTGCGCGCGGACCTGGGTCAGGACGGGGCCGAAGATTTCCTGCCGGTAGATCTCCATGTCGCGGGTGGCCTTGTCGAAGAGATGCGGGCCGACGAAAAACCCGTTCTCGTAACCCTGCATGCTGAACCCGCGCCCGTCGACGACCAACTCGGCGCCCTGGTCGATGCCTGAATTGACAAGCCCGAGGACCCGCTCCTTCGCCGCGCCGGTCACCAGCGGGCCATAGTCGACGTCGTCGCCGGCGGTGTAGGGGCCGACCTTCAGTTTTTCGATCCGCGGCACCAGTTTCTCGACCAGCTTGTCGGCGGTGGCATCACCCACCGGCACCGCGACCGAGATCGCCATACAGCGCTCTCCGGCGGCGCCGTAGCCCGAGCCGACCAGCGCGTCGGCGGCTTGGTCCATGTCGGCGTCGGGCATTACGATCATGTGGTTCTTGGCGCCGCCGAAGCACTGGACGCGCTTGCCGTTGGCGCAGCCGCGGCTGTAGATGTATTCGGCGATCGCGGTCGAGCCGACGAAGCCCACGGCCATCACGGTCGGGTTGTCGAGAATCGCGTCGACCGCTTCCTTGTCGCCGTTGACGACCTGCAGGATGCCGTCGGGCAGGCCGGCCTCTTGCATGAGTTCCGCGAGCATCAGCGGGACCGAGGGGTCGCGCTCGGACGGTTTCAGGATGAAGGCGTTGCCGCAGCTGATCGCAGGCGCGAATTTCCACATCGGTATCATCGCGGGGAAGTTGAACGGCGTGATCCCGGCAACGACGCCCAAGGGCTGGCGCATCGAGTACATGTCGATGCCCGGGCCGGCGCTGTCGGTGTATTCGCCCTTCAGCAGATGCGGTGCGCCGATGCAGAATTCGACGACCTCGAGCCCGCGCTGGATGTCGCCCTTGGCATCGGGGATGGTCTTGCCGTGCTCGCGGCTCAAGACCTCGGCGAGCTTGTCCATATCGCGGTTCAGAAGCCGCACGAACTCCATCATCACCCGCGCCCGGCGCTGCGGGTTGGTGGCGCCCCAGGCCGGCTGTGCCTCGGCGGCCTTGGCGACGGCGGCATCGACCTCGTCCTTGGCGGCCAGCGGCACCTGGGCCTGCACCTCGCCGGTGGCGGGGTTGAAGACGTCCGCCGTGCGGCCCGAGCCACCGTGTACGTGCTGGCCGTCGATCCAGTGGGTGAGTTCTTGCATGGGTGCCTCCTCCTCGGCCGTGCCGTGCCCGTCGGCGCGGACCCTATCGCCGTGGCGCGGTGGGGAAAAGGGGCGTGGCGTTGAAATCGCGCAGGCCCGAAGCGAATGCAGCGCGCGCTTGACAGAGCGGGGCGCGCGGGGCGACGCTGGGGAAAACTGGACAACCGGAGGGCCTGCGATGCTCGTGCATCAGATACTGAAGTCGAAATCCGACGACGGCGTTGTGACCATCGCTCCAGACATCTCGGTCGCCGCCGCGGCCGAACTGATGTCGAGCCGGCGGATCGGGGCGGTGATCGTGTCCGAGGACGGCAAGGTACCGCTTGGCATCCTGTCTGAGCGGGACATCGTGCGCGAACTCGGCCGGCGGGGGCCGGGCTGTTTGTCCGAGTTGGTGCGGGACATGATGACCAAGGAGCTTGTGACTTGCGTCCGCGATGAGTCGGCGACGGACGTGTTGAGCAAGATGACCGAGGGCCGGTTCCGCCACATGCCGGTGATGGAGGGCGACCAGATGGTCGGGCTGATTTCCATCGGCGACGTGGTGAAGGCGCGGCTAAGCGAGCTGGCGATGGAGAAAGAGGCGCTGCAGGGCATGATCATGGGGCATTGAGCCCGATGCCCGCAGTTATCGGTGGCCGTGTGTCCGGGCAGCTTCGCTGGTCCGCGTGAGAGCGATACAAAGGAACGGCGAGGACTGCCCATGGTACAGCCCTGGATGGGCTAGGCATCTGGCGTTAGGCGAGGTATTTGCCCGCCTCTCGGCGGGCGAAAGGCCTCATCGCCGTCCCATGGGCCGCAAGGAAGGCGCGGGCACGTTTGGGGTCGTGCTTTGATAGCTCGCGGATCCACCAGGCGATGGCTTTTTGGATGAACCAGTCGCGGTCGGGCACATAAGTCGCTGCCCAGCCGAGGATGCGGTCACGCGCGGCCTCTTCTGCAGGTTTGGGGTGGTTCTGCTTGGTCCAAGGCAAGGTCATCACCAATGCGGCGCGGCGGCTCCACATATGGGGGCGTGTGGTCCAGGTCTCGACCTCGTCGAGCCGGGTCGGATCGGCAGTCAGGCGCTTCTGCCCGGCGATGCTGGCATGGTCGGCGACGGCCCAGGCGTCGAAATCCGGAACCCATGACGTGATTAGGCTCCACGTGCCCTGGTCCGGGCGAATACGGGCCTGCGTCAGCAGTTTGGCGGCGGCAATGCGGGCCTCGTGAATGTTCGTGCGCCAGAGGCCGCGGGCCAGCTCCAGACGCTCATCCAATGTGAGCTCTTTGCGCCAAGCTTTTGTCAGTGCGTCGATATCCGGATTGGCTGTGCCAAGATAGTCGCGCGGCACCTTATGGTATCGCGCCATCTCGGTGGCCTTGCCAGGCCGGGCTTTGGCGCGAAGTTCGGCCAGGGCGACGTCGGGCGTCACTCCACCGTCACCGATTTCGCCAAATTGCGAGGCTGGTCGATATCCGTGCCCTTGGCGACCGCGGCATGGTACGCCAAAAACTGGGCTGGGACAGCATAGAGGATCGGCGCGTAAGGCTCCGGAACATCAGGCATAATCAAGGTTTGCCAAGCACCAGCGCCGGCCTCGCGCGCGCCCTCGGCGTCAGTGATCAAAAGGACCTTGCCGCCGCGGGCCATTACTTCTTGCATGTTGCTGACGGTCTTGTCGAACAGCGCGTCTCGCGGCGCCATCACGATCACCGGCACGGTTTTGTCGACCAGAGCAATAGGGCCGTGCTTGAGTTCACCTGATGCATAACCTTCGGCGTGAATATAGCTGATTTCCTTAAGTTTTAACGCACCCTCTAACGCAAGTGGGTACATCGCGCCACGGCCTAAGAACAAGACGTCGCGCGCCTCGGCGACCTTGCGGGCGACGGCGGCGATATCTGGCCCGCGATCGAGGGCAAGGTTGACCAATCCAGGCAGGCTGCGCAACGCCGATAGGTGATCGATGAGCGCGTCGGTCTCGAGGCGGCCGCGGTCATGGGCGGCCTTCAGCGCGAGCAACGCCAACACAGTCAACTGGCAAGTGAAGGCTTTGGTCGAGGCGACGCCGATCTCGGCGCCGGCTTTGATCGGCAGGTTTAGCCCAGCCTCGCGGGCAATGGTCGAAGTCTCGACATTCGTGATTGCAGCGACTTGGGCCTTGTCCTGACAATAGCGCAATGCGGCTAGGGTGTCGGCGGTCTCCCCCGACTGGCTGACGAAGACCGCCAGCGTCCGCGGTGCGATGGGCGGCTCTCGGTACCGAAACTCGCTCGCAATATCGACCTCGACGGGAAGACCGGCCAGTTGCTCGAACCAGTATTTCGCCGCGAGACACGCGTAGAATGCGGTACCGCAGGCGACCATCGTGAGACGGTCGAGACCGGCGAAATCAAGGGTCTCGGGCAAGGCGATTCCGGTGCCGTCGGGCACCAGGTAATGCGCCAACGCCTGACCGATCACCGTGGGCTGCTCGGCGATTTCCTTGGCCATGAAATGCTTGTGCCCGGCCTTGTCGATGCGGGTGGCATCGATCTGGATGGTCTGGACCGGGCGGTTGGCGAGGTGGCCGTCGGCATCTCGGATTTCGACCGACGTTCGCGTGAGCACCGCCCAGTCGCCTTCCTCGAGATAAGTGATCCGGTCTGTTAGGGGTGCCAGCGCGATGGCGTCGGAACCCACGAAGATCTCGCCCTCCCCATGCCCGATGGCCAGCGGCGACCCCTTGCGAGCCGCGATCAGCAGGTCGTCGTGACCCTCGAACAGGAAACAGAGCGCGAAGGCGCCGTCGAGCCGGGCGATCGTCTGTTCGGCGGCGTCGCGGGGGGCAAGGCCTTGGTCCAGATAGTGATTTGCCAGCGCGGCGATGGTTTCGGTGTCGGTGTCGGTGCAAAACTCGGTGCCCTTGGCGGTGAGCTCTGCCCGCAACTCATGGAAGTTCTCGATGATGCCGTTATGGACGACCGCGACCGGGCCGGTGCGGTGCGGGTGCGCGTTGGATTCAGTCGGGGCGCCGTGTGTGGCCCAGCGGGTATGGCCGATGCCGGATTTACCGGGCAGCGGCTCGTGCACCAACAGATCGGACAAGTTGACGAGCTTGCCCACCGCGCGGCGGCGGTGCAGCTGCTGAGCGGCGTTGATGGTGGCGATGCCGGCGCTGTCATAGCCGCGATATTCCAACCGCTTCAGCGCCTCGACCATAATCGGCGCGGCTTCGTGTTCGCCCAAGACCCCGATGATTCCACACATTGCTAGGTCGCTTTCTGCCGCTTGGCCTTCGCCCGCCTGTACATCTCGAACAATCGGGTCGCCGCGCCCGGCTTGATTCGCTCCTCCGCCCGACTGAGGGCGAGCGCCTCTGGTGGCACGTCTTTGGTGATCACCGAGCCGGAGGCTGTCATCGCGTTGTCGCCGACTGTGACGGGAGCCACCAGCATCGTGTCGGAGCCGATGAAGACGTTGGCCCCAATCTCGGTTCGGTGCTTTTCGACGCCGTTGTAGTTACAGGTGATGGTCCCGGCGCCGATATTGGTGGCCGAGCCGACCGAGGCGTCGCCGATATAGCTGAGGTGGTTGACCTTGGTGCCGTCGCCGAGCGTCGAATTCTTGATTTCTACGAAATTCCCGACCTTTACGTTGTCGGACAGCTCCGCGCCCGGACGCAGGCGGGCAAACGGGCCGACCAAGGCACCCGCGCCAATGTGGCAGCTCTCGAGGTAACAAAAGGCGTGAATGCGGGCGCCGGTTTCCACCGTAACGCCGGGGCCAAAGATGACGTTGGGCTCGATCACAACGTCGCGGCCGACGACGGTGTCCAGGGCGAAATGGACGGTCTCCGGCGCGGTGAGGGTGACCCCGGTTTCCAGCGCTTCGGTGCGCGCGCGGGTCTGAAAGACGGCTTCCGCGGCGGCCAGTTCGGCCCGGGTGTTGATGCCCAGGGTCTCGGCCTCGTCGCAGGCAACCGCGGTCGCGGTCAGGCCGCGCGCGCGGGCAAGCGCGACAATGTCGGTGAGGTAGTACTCGCCACTGGCATTGCGGTTTTCCACGGATTTGACCAAATCGAACAACAGCGACGTATCAGCACAGATAACGCCGCTGTTACAGCGGGTTATCGCGCGTTCCTGATCGTTCGCATCCTTGAACTCCACAATCTTGTCCAGCGACTTATCCACCATCACCAGACGGCCATAGCGGCCGGGGTCGGCGGCCTCAAACCCCAGTACGACAATGTCGTATTGGGCGCGGGCGGCCTGCATCATTGACAGGGTTTCAGGCCGGATGAACGGGGTGTCGCCGTAGAGCACGATGGCGTCGCCATCGAATCCTGAAAGCGCCGGTTCCGCCTGGGCGACGGCGTGGGCGGTGCCGCGTTGCTCAGCCTGGATCGCGATGGTGATGTCCGGGTGGAGCGCGTGGGCGGCCTTGGTGACGGCTTCGGCGCCGACACCGGCGACCAGGACGGTGCGATCGGGCTGCAACGCGGCGCCGGAGGCGAGCGCGTGAGCAAAAAGCGGTACGCCCGCCAACTCGTGCAGCACCTTGGGCCGGTCGGAGTTCATCCGGGTTCCTTGCCCGGCAGCGAGGACGATCAGCGCGGGTGCCATGGCCAAATGGGGCTGCTCTTGTGGTTTCGTTGCGCCCTTCTACCTCACCTTGTGAATCCCGCAAGCCTTGGCGCTATCAAATGTGGTGTCGGGGCGTTACAGCGGATGGCAGAAATCGGCCGAAGGAACGGGCATGCGGACAGTGATCTTCGATTTGGACGGGACGCTGGCGGACACAAGTGGCGACCTGATCGCGGCGGCCAATGCGTGTTTCCGGGATTTGGGGCATGGCGACATGCTGGACCCAGTGGCGGACCGCTCGACAGCGTTTCACGGCGGCCGGGCGATGTTGCGGTTGGGGTTTGAGCGGTTGGGTGTTACCGGGGACGAGGCGGTGGATGCGCAGTATCCGCGTCTTCTGACCTCGTACGCCGAGAATATTGATGTGTTTACAACGCTGTACCCGGGGGTGGAGGCGGGTATCGAGGGGTTGCTGGAGGCCGGGTATACGGTGGGGATCTGTACCAACAAGCCGGAGGGGCTGGCTGAGGAGTTGATGACGCGGTTGGGGGTGCGGGGGCTTTTCAGATCTCTAATCGGCGCCGATACGTTGCCGGTCAGAAAACCCGATCCTGCGCCCTATGTAGCCGCAGTGGAGCGGGCGGGCGGTGACGTGGCGCGGTCGGCCTTGGTGGGCGACACGGTGACGGACCGTGAGACGGCGCGGGCGGCGGGGGTGCCCTGCGCACTGATTACCTTCGGGCCGGACGGGCGGAGCGTTGAATCCTTGGAACCCGAGGCGCTTTTGGACGATTACGAGGCTTTGACGGCGGTGGTCGCGCGGCTGATTGGTTGAGCCAGTAGGTCGGTGAGCGGCGCGAGGCCGCGGTCTGGCAGGTCGTGCAGAGCAGATTCGATTTGGCCAGCGCGGGCAGGGCCGACCAGGGGGTCCGAAAGTGCGTGGTATTTGGCGCGAAGTTCGGCCTCGCTGGGCGGGTGGTCAGCATCCCATTTCGGCTCCGTCCAGTCGCTGTCGAGCCGTGTGCCGTCGCGCAGGATGAGGGTCACTTTCGCCGGACGGAACTCGGGGAACCGGGCCTGGGCGTCTGAGTCCTCGTGCATCGTCATGGCGCGGGAGAGGCGGAGGATTTCGGGATCGGTGAGCGCGCCCTCGGCGATGTCGGCGGGGGTGAGCGCGCCGCGCACGAGAGCGACGGCAGTGGGGAAGGAGGTCGAATATTGTGCTTCTTCGGTCGTCTTGGGTTCGGTGGTGGCCAGCCGTGTGGCCTCGTGGAAGGTGAAGACGTCGATGGCGGCGATGTCTTGGGCGGTGAGATTGTGGTCGCGGCGAAGCTTCAGTGCGGCCTCGACCGGGGCCTGGGCCCAGCGGCAGACCGGGTAGGGTTTGAAATATTGCTGCGTGATCAGCCAGTTGCTGCCGAGGTCGGACCAGATCTCGGGCGGCTCGCAGAGGGTCAGGGCGGGGGCACCGGTAAATCCGTCGCGCGCCAGCAGCGTGGCCGATACGCCGGCCATCGCGCCCCAGCCGGAGCCGTCCTTAAGCATCGTCGGGTGATCGATGCAGCGCATCATCTGGCTGCGTGGCCCATGGTATTCGGCAATGCCTAGGGCGTGGGCGGTTTCATCCGGACCTAGCTGCAGTAGGCGGGCGCCGGCGGCGGCGGCGGCGACGGCAATCCAGGCGCCAGAGGTGTGGTAGTCGGGCGTCGTAGCGTGCAAGCTGACGCCGAGGCGGGAGCCGAGTTCGTAGCCAATCGTGATCGTGGTGAGGAGCTCGGTTCCGTCGGTTTGGCCGGCCTCGAGCGCGAGGGCAAGTGCGGCGGGAAAGAGGCCGCAGCCAACATGGCCTTTGGCGGGGTTGTAACCGTCATGGCCATCGAGCGCGTCGATGGTCATGCCGAGCGCGAGCGCGAGGCCAGGTGCGCTGGTCTTGCGGCCATCGAGCAGGAGCGGGTGGCGGCCGCCAAACTGTTGGACGGCGTGAGTGCGGATGATCTCGCTAAGGCGAGTCGTGCCGCCCGCGATGGCGATGCCGATCAGGTCGAGCAGGCAGAGCTCGGCTTGCAGACGGACATGAGAGGGAAGGTCGGTCCAGCGCAGGGCGTGGATGAAAGTCTGGGCGTTCATAACGCGAGTATGACGGCTGATTGCGGGCGAGCGTGTGGGTTCGCGACATGGCGCTAACGCGGGGGCGACATTGACGAAGCGGGGCGGGCGGCCCAGACTCGGGGCATGAGCGAAGTGTTCAACGGAAGTTTCACCCAGCAGGAGCCGATCCCTGAGGAGGGCATCGCGGCGGCGGTCAAGGCGATGCGGCATGGTCGGTTGCATCGATATAATTTGGCGCCAGGGGAGGTGGGGGAGGTCGCGGAACTGGAGGCGGAATTCGCCGCGTTCGTGGGCGCGAAGTACTGCCTGGCGGTCACCTCGGGCGGCTATGCAATGGCGGCCGCCTTGCGCGCCGTGGGCGTCGGCCCGGGCGACATGGTGTTGTCGAACGCATTCACCCTTGCTCCGGTGCCGGGCGCCATCGCTGGCGTCGGTGCGGAGCCCGTGTTTGTCGAGGTGACGGAAGACCTAACGATCGACCTCGACGATCTGGCGGCGAAGGCGGATCGGGCACAGCTACTACTCTTGAGCCATATGCGCGGGCATATCTGCGACATGGACCGGCTGATGG
>JASJCA010000141.1 GCA_030066215.1 Rhodobacter sp.
CATGGTACAAAACCACCTTATGCAGCTTCTTTGCCTGATCGCGATGGAGCCACCGCACACGTTTGAACCCGACGCGGTGCGCGACGAGAAGCTTAAGGTGATCCGCGCGCTCGACCCGTATTGCCCCCGCACGATGTCGCTCGGGTCCACCGGGTCGAGCGCGCGGATCACCTTAAGCTTCTCGTCGCGCACCGCGTCGGGTTCAAACGTGTGCGGTGGCTCCATCGCGATCAGGCAAAGAAGCTGCATAAGGTGGTTTTGTACCATGTCCCGCATGGCGCCGGATTTGTCGTAATAGGCCCCGCGCCCGCCGACCCCCACCGTTTCGGCCACGGTGATCTGCACATGGTCAACGAATTGCGCGTTCCACAGGGGCTCGAACAGGATATTGCCGAACCGGACCGCCATCAGGTTCTGCACCGTCTCCTTGCCCAGGTAATGGTCGATGCGGTAGATCTGCTCTTCCCGGAAATACTTGCGCAGCGTCTTGTTCAGCTCTTGCGCGCTCTCCAGGTCGTGACCGAACGGCTTTTCCACCACGATCCGGCTGTGCTTGTCGGCGATCTTGTTGCGATGTAGCTGCTCGGCGAGGTCCCCAAACAGGCTCGGGCCGACCGAGAAATTGAACGCCCGCACCACGTGGCCCCGCAAGAGCTTGCGCAGCGCCTTCCAGCCGCCCTCTCCCGTGGCGTCGATGGCGACGTAATGCAGAACCTCGAGGAACTCCTCGATCTTGTCGCCGTCATCGCCGCCCTCGATGGCGAATTCCGCAATCGCGTCACGCACGAAGCTGCGATACTCCTTGTCGCTCAGCTCCTTGCGCGACGCCCCAATGATACGCGCGTCGCTCGTCACCTGTCCCGACCAGAACCGCCTGTAGAGCCCCGGCAGGATCTTGCGCCGCGCCAGATCGCCTGTGCCGCCGAAGATGACCAGGTCGAACGGATCGACGGGGATGACACGCGAAACCATGAAGCCCTCGTTTATCTCGCAGATGCAGAATCAATGCTGTTAGCGCTAACGCGCACCTACCACAGCCGCGAGCGAAGTCTAGCACCGCATTGCCGCATCACAACCGCGTCAAGCGCCGCAGAGAGGGTTTTCTCGCGCCTCACGCCGCGATAGCTGTCACGTCGGACTGGCAGTTGGGGCGGGATTGCATGCGGGATCAGGGCGTTGGCACCGAGGGCTTTGGCAAGTTCGAACACCCTCAGATCACGGCCAAGGGCGAGGCGCGCGCCTCGGTCGCTCTGACCGACCCGCAGACGCTGTGGTTCAACACCGGCACGCTCTGCAACATCACCTGCGCCAATTGCTACATCGAAAGCTCGCCGCAGAACGACCGGCTGGTCTATATCACCGCCGACGAAGTCTCGGACTATCTCGACCAGCTCGAAGCCCGCGATTGGGGCGTGCGCGAGATCGGCTTCACCGGCGGCGAGCCGTTCATGAACCCAGAGATGATCGAGATGGCGCGCCGCTGCCTTGCCCGGGGCTACGAGGTGCTGATCCTGACCAACGCCATGCGCCCGATGATGCGCAAAACCGTGCGCTCCGGGCTACTCGGCTTGCAGGCCGAGTACGGGCCCCGGCTGACCCTCCGCGTGTCCGTCGACCATTGGTCCGCTGAAAAACATGACCTCGAACGCGGGACCGGCACCTTCGAAAAGACCCTCGACGGCATGCGCTGGCTGCGTGACGCCGGCATCCGCATGACGGTCGCCGGCCGCACTGTCTGGGGCGAGACCGAGGCCGAGTCTCGCGCCGGCTACGCCAGGCTCTACGCCGCCGAACGCTTCAAGATCGACGCGCAACATCCTGGCGAAACAGTTCTTTTCCCCGAGATGGATGTGACCGCCGAGGTCCCCGAGATCACCGCCGCCTGCTGGGGCATCCTCGGCAAGTCGCCCAATGACGTGATGTGCGCCACCTCGCGCATGGTGGTCAAACGCAAGGGCGCGGCCAAGCCCGCGGTCCTAGCCTGCACACTCCTTCCCTACACGCCCGAATTCGAACTGGGTACAACGCTCGCCGAAGCTGAGGGCGAGGTCTTCCTCAACCACCCCCACTGCGCCAATTTCTGCGTCCTAGGCGGCGCGAGCTGCTCGGCCTAGAGCCCCAGCTCGCGGAACACCTGCGGCAGCATTTCGGGCAAATCCTCCGCAATTAACCCCGGCCCAAATTTCAACGCGCAGTCCACATGCAGCCAGGCCGCCGTCTCGGCCGCCCGCATCGGATCAAACCCGCGGGCCAAGAGACCGGCAACGAAGCCCGCCAAAACGTCGCCGGACCCGGCGGTCGCCAACCATGGCACAGCGCGGTGGTAATGCGCCGAGTTGATCGAACAGCTGCCCTTGGGATCGGCGATCACCGTGTCCGGTCCTTTGAACAGAACGGTGCATCCCGCCCGCGCCGCCGCCTCGCGGGTGGCATCGACCTTGGAATAGGCCGGCCCCGCCGTTGCGGGTGCGTTGAGTTTTTCGGCGATGTCGGGAAACAGCCGCGCGAATTCGCCTGTATGTGGTGTCAGCACGCAGGTGTCGTGCAGCGCCGCGATCAGGGCCTCGTCCCCTGCGATCAATGTCAGCGCATCGGCGTCGAGCACCGTCGCCCGTTTCGCCGCCAAAGCCGCTGCCACCACCTGCCGTTCCCGCGCCCCGGTGCCGAGACCAGGGCCGAGGCACAGCGCGTTGAGACGGTCGTCGCCGTCGATCAGCAGGGACAGATCCTCGTCCGAGCCGATCGGTTTCAGCATGATCGCCTCCAGCCGCGCCGCATTTTCCTGCAGCGCCCCGGGTGGGCAGCCGACGGTCACCAGCCCTGCCCCGATCCGCAGGGCCCCCCGCGCGGCCAGCCGCCCCGCCCCGCCCTTGCCGGGCCCGCCAGAGAGGATCAGGGCATGGCCGTAGGAATACTTATGCTGCCCCGGCAACTTCCCAAGCAGCCCGGTCTGTGGATAAGTCAGCCAGACCGATCGCCTTTGATCTTCTGGCAGCGTCTCGCGAATGCTGTCCACGAGCATGAGTCGATGTTTCTGCGGCAAACCGATATCTGCTATGCGCAGCCTGGCCGATGGGATGAACGTCCCAGCGTGCCAAAGACCTTTGGCCTCAAGGAAATGTCCCACCTTCGCACTGTGAAACGTCACCGTCAGCGCGGCCTCCATGCACCCGCCCAATTGGCGGCCGCTGTCGGAGCATATGCCAGAGGGAAGGTCGATCGAGACGGTACGTGCGTGTCGCGTATCGAACTTCCATTTCCCTGAGAAATCAAAGAATGGTCCCAAGAGCTTTGACGGGAGGTCCAGGGGCCGCGCAAGGCCAGTGCCAAACAGCGCGTCCACAAACAGGTCCGCCTCGAGGTCGATCAGCTGATCTTCATCCTCGATTTCGGCAGCTTGGCGCACCTCTCCAATAGCCCGCCACCGCCCGTAATTCGCCTTTGCATCCGGCGGCAGTTTCTCGGGGTCGCCGTAAAGGAAGACCTCCACCTCCCAGCCCCACTCTTTCAGCAGCCGCGCCACCACGAACCCGTCGCCGCCGTTGTTGCCGGGCCCGCTCAGCACCACCGCCCGGTGCGGCGCCGCCGCCAATTCCGGCCACTCCTCGAACACCGCCTGGACCACGCCGCGCCCGGCACGCTCCATCAATTCTAGTCCCGTGACCTCACCGCTCTCGATCGCAGTAGTCTCGATGGCGCGCATCTGGGCGGCGGTCAGCAATTCGGTCGGCAATTCGGTCATCGGGATCCCACAGCAAAAGGCCAGCGCGTTGCCGGCGCTGGCCTCATCCTAATCGGGATTTCGTCAATGCCAATCGGCGGCGTTACCAGCCCGTGGGCACCGGATCGGGCGAGAGAAAGGCGTTCATCATCGCGAGTTCTTCCTCGCTGATGCCTTCGGTCAGCACCCGCGTGGTGTAGAACCCATAGCCGCGTCCATTCTCGACGAACGCCCAATCGCTGATCTGATCGTAGCTGAATTTCACCAGATCACCGGCCTTCAGACCCGGCAGGTCCACCGGATCGTTGGCCAGGCGGCCGGTGAAAATCTCGAAACCGGGGCGCTGAAAGTCGGAGACCCAGATGTTCTCGACCATGGTATCGCCCTCAAGCGCGACCTTCAGCGACACCATTTCCCAGCCGGACGGTGCGGATTCGGCACGCTCCAAAAACGCCGGCAGCGACTGCCGCGCCTGGCGCACGGCCTCTTCGATCGTCTGGTCGCCACTGCGAACCCGAACGACATTGTTCTCGACGTCAACCCCGACGGACGCGCTGCTTTTGCTCGACAGAAGGCCCGTTTGCTGGCCGACCATGACCAACAGCGCCAGACCGCCCCAGAACAGGGGCCGGGCAAACGATACTCGATATCCCATTTGCAGTCTCCTCATCACCACGAACGCCCACCAATTCAACGGGGCTGCCGCGGGACTGCGGGTTAACCTTGGCCACGTGAGGGCCGCTATGGCGCAAATTGAGGGCAGGCCGGTCGATCTGCCCAAATACGGGCGCTGAGAGCGCCCATTTTCACAGATCGCACGCTCTCTAAGCGTATTGCACAAAAAATAGGCAAAACGGAGAGAAACCCACTTGGCTGCCCCGCCCCGCCGCGCTCGAGAATTGTCGCTCAGAAAGAGAAGTGGTCTCACCCAGCCGACCGCACAGTCATCAGGGAGCCCCTTACGATGAAGAAGATCGAGGCGATCATCAAGCCTTTCAAGCTCGACGAGGTGAAGGAGAGCCTGCAGGAAATCGGCGTGCAGGGCCTATCTGTCGTCGAAGTCAAGGGATTTGGCCGCCAGAAGGGGCATACCGAGCTGTATCGCGGCGCCGAATATGTCGTCGACTTCCTGCCCAAAGTGAAGATCGAAGTGGTACTGGGCGACGATCAGGTCGATGCCGCGATCGAGGCGATTGTCGGGGCCGCCAAGACCGACAAGATCGGCGACGGCAAGATCTTCGTGGCGCCTATCGAGCAAGCGATCCGCATCCGTACCGGCGAGGCCGGCGAAGACGCGTTGTGACGCGGTCGCGGAGCCAATCCGACACCGCCTCCGCAGCCCAGACCTAGATAGCCCGGATCATGTCCGGGACCGTGACCGAGAAAGGACCAAACCCAAATGAGCAAATCTGACGTTCTCAAGACGATCCGGGACGAAGACGTCGAATATGTCGACATCCGGTTCACCGACCCGCGCGGCAAGCTGCAGCACGTGACCGTGATGGCCGACCAGGTCGACGAGGATTTCCTCGACGAGGGTTTCATGTTCGACGGCTCGTCGATTGCCGGCTGGAAGTCGATCGACCAGTCCGACATGAAGCTGTTGCCCGATACCGGATCGGTCTACATGGACCCGTTCTATGCCGAGAAGACGATGGCCGTGCACTGCACCGTGCATGAACCCGACACCGGCGAAATCTACGAACGTGACCCGCGCGGCACCGCTGAAAAGGCCGAGGCTTATCTGAAATCCTCGGGCGTCGGCGACACCTCTTATTGGGGCCCCGAAGCCGAGTTCTTCCTCTTCGACGACGTGCGGTTTTCGGTCGAGATGAACAAGGTCAGCTACCAGATCGACGCGCTGGATGCGTCCTGGAACACCGACACCGAATACGAGATGGGCAATATGGGCCACCGCCCCGGTGTCAAGGGCGGTTACTTCCCGGTCAACCCGGTCGACGACGGCCAGGACATCCGGTCCGAAATGCTGTCAACGATGAAGCGG
Source organism: Rhodobacter sp. (assembly GCA_030066215.1). Taxonomy (GTDB): domain Bacteria; phylum Pseudomonadota; class Alphaproteobacteria; order Rhodobacterales; family Rhodobacteraceae; genus JASJCA01. The sequence goes on from JASJCA010000141.1 coordinate 5,727, forward strand.
ATCGGCATGAGCGTCGACAAGCACCACCACGAAGTGGCCAGCTGCCAGCATGAGCTGGGCCTGATCTTCTCGACCCTGACCGCCCAGGGCGACCACCTGCAGAAGTACAAGTACGTCATCCACAACGTGGCCCAGGCCTACGGCAAGTCGGCGACCTTCATGCCGAAGCCCGTGGCTGGCGACAACGGCACCGGCATGCACGTCAACCAGTCGATCTGGAAGGACGGCAAGCCGCTGTTTGCGGGCGACAAATACGCCGATCTGAGCCAAGAGGCGCTGTGGTATATCGGTGGCATCCTGAAGCACGCCAAGACGCTGAATGCCTTCACCAACCCAGCGACCAACAGCTACAAGCGGCTGATCCCGGGCTTCGAGGCCCCCGTCCTGCGCGCTTATTCGGCCCGCAACCGCTCGGCCTCGGTGCGGATCCCGTGGACCGAGTCGCCCAAGGCCAAGCGTGTCGAGGTCCGCTTCCCCGACCCGGCCGCGAACCCCTACCTGTGCTTCGCCGCGCTCCTGATGGCCGGCCTGGACGGCATCAAGAACAAGATCGACCCGGGTCCCGCGATGGACAAGGACCTCTACGACCTGCCGCCTGAGGAACTGGCTGGCATCCCCACGGTCTGTGCGTCCTTGCGCGAAGCCATCGAGTGCCTGGAGGCCGACCACGACTTCCTGCTCGCCGGCGACGTCTTCACCAAGAACCAGCTCGAGGGCTACATGGAGCTCAAGTGGGAGGAGATCTACGCCTTCGAACACTGCCCGCATCCGGTCGAATTCCAGATGTACTACAGCTGCTGACACCCGGCTTCGCGGCCATGCCAAGGGCGCCTTTCGGGGCGCCCTTTTTTCGTGCCCGCGGCATTGTCCCCACTCTGGCACCAATGCAACCGAAACGGGAGAGATAGTTTCACCATACCACCGCGGACCGGACACAATTTAGGCACATTGCCGCAGCAATGATTAACAACCGGAACGTGTTGGAGCATAAAAAAAGATGGACCCAAGAAGCCCCTCTTTCGAAGCGAGTCTGCTGTATCAGCCTCCCGGTGCCAGTGACGCGGCCAGTATGGCCCACGACATCCGCAACCTCATTGAGGACAACGGCCTCTACGTGCGCCGGATAACGGCAGCCGACGGGATTTTTCTGCGCTTCGATTGCGCCGAGATCCAAGTGCTGCTGGCGTTCTGCGACCGGCCGCTGCCGACCGACCATTTCCTCGACGCCCGCCGCCCCGATGATGCGGCCGAGGCCGACCCTGCGGTCCTGCAGAGGCTGATCGAGCACCGGTCCAGCATCACCGTGCTTGTGCTCGACCACCCCGACACCGCGCCCGCGGTTGGTCAGGTGCACCTCAAACGCGCGCTCTGCTGGGACGTGACTGACTATCTGGCGGCCGCGACCCGCCCGGCGCTGGTGTTCTGGTGCGAGACCGACACGCTTTTTTCCGCGGCAGAGTTCCGTCGGTCGGACGACTGCGCACCGGCCGGGATCGCGCCGGGGCATGTCCAGCACCGACATCTGCGCACCGCGCCTCTGCTGCCCGACGCGGCGCTCGATTGGGTGGCCGGGTGCGACCCGGATCAAGGGCCCGCCAGAGCCGCGCCCGCCCGGCCGCGTGCCCGCTTGCGCGAGATCGCCACCCACGGCGTCGAGACGCTGATGTCGATCGTACTGCCCACCCGGCTCGCCGTGCAGATCGACCGGTGTCAGGCCTGGCTCACGCCGCAGCGCGCGATGCACGCCGCGACACTGGCCTGCACGGCGACGACGGCGGGTCTCAGCAGTTTGGTCAATCTGGGATGGCCGATCTAGGCGGCAGATCGGGCCGGTTCGCCAGGTAATCGGCCAAGGCGGCCTGCGCCGCCGCGTCCATGTCGGCCCGGCGCAGCACCGCGGTGTGGATCGAAAACACCACCGCGCCGGTCTCGGGCAGGCGGAACAGGCATTGCCGCTCGGTCCGCACGAAGGGCGCATCGGCCCCGGGCCGGTCGCGCCGGGCGTTGACGCTGCGCGGCTGAAACAGGCTGGCGTCGTCGTAAAGCAGGCAATTGGCGCGCCAGATCGGCCGGCCGATCTGAATGCCATCGAAGAGCCGCTGCACCCGCCGCGCGATATCGGCGTCATAGGCCGGGATCGGGTCGTGGATCGCGGTCAGCGGCCGGCCGAGCTTTTCCGCCAGCGTCCAGCTCGCCGGGAAGCACAGCATCGCCGCGGTCAGTACATGCTCCTGGCCGCGTTTCTGCAGGAGGCAGATGTCGTCCTGGATCAGCCGGCCGAGCGTAATCAACGGGCGCGCCCGGTCCAGCGCCACCGTCACGCCGTCGGGCCGGCGCGCGGCGTCCTCGGCGACCTCAAACCCGGGCCGGTCGCCCAAGATCCCCAGCACCAACGCCAGGCACTCCGCCGCCGCCGCCTCGGCCCCCGGCAACAGCGCATGAACCTCCGCCCCACGCTCGGCGATCAGCCGGTCGCGCAGGGCCATTTGCGCCGCGAAGGCCTCGTCGAAGCGCAGCCAGTCGTCGCCCTTGACCGGCCCGGTCCCAGGCAGCCGCCGGGTCTGCGCGGTGTCCCAGGGCGCGTCCCGCAAGCCGGTCTGCAGGATCGGGCGCGGCTGCGGCGAGTCCACGGCTCAGGCGCCCTTGAAAAAGGTCGAGTAATGCATCTGCCCGAAGCCGCAGAGCGCACGTTCCACCGGCCCCCAAAGCGCCGCAAAGGCGATCGGGTCGAGCCCGGCCCGGGTCCGGATCGCCGCCAGGTCCGTCCGGCCGTCGACCGTCGCGATCAGCGGCGCCGCCGGTTTCGGCAACGCCATGGTTTCCTTCGCGCCGCCGGCGGTCAGCGTCACCGCGCCTTTCTGCGCCACCGCCTGCGCCAACCGCCGCGGATCGACGCCCTTGAGATGCGGGATCGCATGGGGCTTGCCCATCGGCGGTTTCACCGTCGCGCCCCGGGACACGGCATAGACGATGTGGGTTTTCATCGTGCCGCGCAAATTCTCGGCCACCGCCATCGCCTGGTCCTCGGACAACCCCTCGGGCAACGCCACGCTCTCGGGCAATAGCCGCGCCGGGTCGTAGAGCGCCGGCTCGGGCACGCCGGCAAGCTCCAGCCCTGCCGCCGCCAGCGCCGCCATGAGGTCGGTGATCGAAAACGCCCGGTCCGAAGAGTGCAACAGCAGGTCGTAGAACCCCGCGTCGCTGGCCTCGTGATCCACCAGATGCGGGTTGCGCTTGAACGGATGGCCCGCGGGCACGGTCTGGAACACGCTCTTCGCCGCCGCCAGTTTCTGTTTTGGGTCCAATTCGTTGAAGAGCGTTCTGAATGCTTCCTGCAAGGCATAGACCCCGGCCCGGCCCAAGGGCGCATAGACCATGCAGCCCAGCCCGCCGCCGGGCGCCAGGGCGCCTGCCAGCGCATCGAAGCCGGCCTGCGGGTCGGGCAGATGGTGCAGCACCCCGCAGCAGTCGATATAGTCGAAGGCGCCCAGCGATCCGACCTCCAGCAAGCTGCCGGTCTCGAACCGGATCCCGCCCAAGCCCCGCACCTGCGCCCGCGCCTCGGCGACCGCGCGCGCGGCCGCCGACAGATCGACATAGGTGATCTCGTACGGCCGCCCGGCCGATGTCATCGCCTGCGCCAACTGGATCAGCCCGTCCCCGGTGCCGCCGCCGGCCACCAGCACCCGCAGCGGCCGCGACCAGTCCCGCGCCCCGCCCCAGAGCCAGTGATCCATCTCTTGCGGCCAGGACGGCGAACCGGTGATCAGCCGCCGCCGCTCGTCCTCCGGGTCGCGCTCCGGATAGGGATAGGCCTCGTATTGGGCCCGCATTTCGTCCATCGCCGTTCCCCATCCCGAAACCGACACTGCAGGCCGCATTCAAACCTGAAACGGCCCGCCTGTCCCGTACCATCCCGCCAAGACCGAAGGAAAGCGGCATGAACCAGCACCACCGCGACACCCGCAAGATCGACCCCTCCCGGGGCGCGATGCTGGGCGACGGCACCCCCAACCACGCCGACCGGGTCGAGATCGGCCCAACCGAACTGGCCTTCCGCGAGTGGGAGGCCGCGGGGCTGGCGCTGCCCAACCTGCCGGCGATGCGCGCCTATCGCTGGCAGCGTCTGGTCGACGGCATCCAGACCCGCGGCTATGGCGGGCTGATCGTGACCGACCCGCTCAACATCCGCTACGCCACCGATAGCACCAACATGCAGCTCTGGAACACCCACAACCCGTTCCGCGCGCTTCTCGTTTGCGCCGACGGCTACATGGTGATCTGGGACTACAAGAACGGCATGTTCCTCAGCGAATTCAACCCTTTGGTTCGCGAGCAGCGCACCGGAGCTGACCTCTTTTACTTTGACCGCGGCGACAAGGCCGACGTCGCCGCCGCCGACTGGGCCGGCCAGGTTCGCGACCTGATCGCCGAGCACGGGCAGAACAACCCGCGGCTTGCCGTCGACAAGATCATGTTTCACGGGCTGAGAGCGCTCGAGGCCCAGGGCTTCGAGATCCACGAAGGCGAGGAACTCACCGAAAAAGCCCGCTCCATCAAGGGCCCCGACGAGATCAAGGCCATGCGCTGCGCCTC
>JASJCA010000140.1 GCA_030066215.1 Rhodobacter sp.
TTGCTGACCTCTTTGAGCGAAATCTGTCCCATGGGTCTCTCCTTACTTCACGGCGCCGAAGGTCAGGCCGCGGACGAGTTGTTTCTGGCTGAACCAGCCGAGGATCAGGATCGGCGCGATGGCCATGGTCGAGGCGGCGCTGAGCTTGGCGAAGAACAGGCCCTCGGGGCTGGAATAGCTGGCGATGAAGGCGGTCAGCGGGCCTGCGTTTGCCGCCGTCAGGTTCAGCGTCCAGAACGCCTCGTTCCAGGCCAGGATCAGGTTCAGAAGGATGGTGGAGGCGATGCCGGGGATCGCCATCGGCGTCAGCACATACAGGATCTCGGACCGCAGCGAGGCACCGTCCATCCGCGCGGCCTCGAGGATCTCGCCCGGGATCTCCTTGAAATAGGTGTAGAGCATCCAGACGATGATCGGCAGGTTGATCAACATCAGCACGATCACCAGGCCGATACGGGTGTCGAGAAGGCCGAATTGGATGAAAAGCAGGTAGATCGGGTAAAGCACGCCGACGGCCGGTAGCATCTTGGTCGACAGCATCCACAAGAGGATGTCCTTGGTGCGGCGCGACGGAACGAACGCCATCGACCAGGCCGCCGGCACTGCGATCAGGATGCCCAGGATCGTGGAGCCGCCGGCGATGATCACCGAGTTCCACAAAAACCGCATGTAATCCGACCGCTCCTGCACGACCCCGTAGTTCTCCAGCGTCCAGTCGAAGAACAAAAACAGCGGCGGGTCATTGATCGCCTGCGCCTCTGTCTTGAAGCTCGTCAGGATCGTCCAGAGGATCGGGAAAAAGATCAGCAGCCCGATGATCCAGGCGATGACGGTGTTGATCGTCTTGCGTTGTGTTGTGACAGCGCGGGCCATTGTCTATCTCCTCACGCGTCCAGGTTCTTGCCGACGATGCGCATCAGGAAGATGGCAACGATATTGGCGAGAATGATGGCGTAGACCCCGCCTGCGGACCCCAGCCCGACGTTCTGGCTCTCCAGCACGCGCTGGAAGATCAGATAGGTCAGCGTCTTGGTCCCGAATGCGCCGGCGGTGGTGACGAAGATCTCGGCGAAGATCGACAGAAGAAAGATCGTCTGGATCAGGATGACGATGGTGATGGCGCGGCTAAGATGCGGGAGCACGATGAACCAGAACCGCTTCAGCACCGGCGCGCCGTCCATCTCGGCGGCCTCCAGCTGTTCGCTGTCCAGCGACTGGATCGCGGTGAGAAGGATCAAGGTGGCGAATGGCAGCCACTGCCAAGATACGATCAAAATGATCGACGGCATCGACGCCTCGCTAAGCCACTGGACCGGCTCGGCCCCGAAGGCTTTCCACAGATGCGCCAGCAGCCCGTTCACCGGATCCATGAACATGTTCTTCCAAACCAGGCCCGACACTGTAGGCATTACGAAGAACGGGGCGATCACGAGGATCCGCACGACACCTTGGCCCCACATCGGTTGATCGAGCAAGATCGCCAACAGAACGCCCAGGACGACCGTGATGACCAGGACCCCGCCTACGATGATCAGGGTCGCCTGCACGCTCGGCCAAAACGAGCTGGAGGTGACGAAGCGGGAGTAATTCGCGAAGCCGACCCAATCGAGGCCCCCTGCCAGCGAGTCGCCCCTCAACGGCAGGTACTTGCTGAAGGAAAAGTACAGCGTCATCGTGAGGGGGACGAGCATCCAGCCAAGCAGCAGGATCACTGCGGGGGCCATCATCAGCCGGGCTGCGGATCTTGAATGCTGAGTCGCCATCGGACACGCCTCCTTCGTTGACGGGTTTGCCGCCTTGGACGCCGGGTCGCTTGTTCAAAGGGTTGGGGTCCGAGAGGCGGGCGCACCCGCCCCTCGGGTTGGGAGGAAGGCTAGTAGCCCGCCGCTTCCATTGCGTCGGTGGTCAGCGCCTGTGCCTTGGCCAGCGCCTCTTCGACGGACTGTTGACCGGCATAGACCGCCGAGAACTCCTGGCTCACCTCGGTCGCGATGCCGGCAAACTCCGGGATGGCCGCGAACTGGATGCCGACATAGGGAGACGGTTCCACGGTGCTGTCGTTCGGGTCAGCCGACAGGATCGAGTCCAGCGTCATCTGCGCGAACGGCACCTTCTGGTATTCAGGGTTCTCATAGAGCGAGGTGCGTGCGCCCGGCGGGACATTGGCCCAGCCTTCGTTGGCCGCAACGAGCTCGATATAGTCCTTCGAGGTCGCCCATTCGATGAACTGCTTGGCCGCGTCGGCTTTCTGAGTACCGGCGGGGATCGCCAGCGCCCAGGCCCAAAGCCAGTTCGACCGCTTGCCGAGGCCGTTATCCGGCGCCAGCGCGAAGCCGACCTTGTCGGCCACGGTCGAATCGTTGGGGTTGGTCACGAAAGACGCCGCAACGGTCGCGTCGATCCACATGCCGCACTTGCCCTGCTGGAACAGCGACAGGTTTTCGTTGAACCCGTTGGTCGAGTAGCCCGGAGGGCCGGCATCGGTCATCAGGTCGACGTAGAAGTTCAGCGTATCGGCCCAGGGCTGCGTATCGAATTGTGCGTTCCAGTCCTCGTCGAACCACCGCGCGCCGAACGAGTTCGACATCGCGGTAATGAAGGCACCGCCTTCACCCCAACCAGCCTTGCCGCGCAGGCAGGCGCCGTAAATCTCGTTGTCTTTGTCGGTCATCGCGCGGGCGAGTTCCGCGACCTGGGTCCAGGTGGGGGCTTCGGGCATCGACATGCCAGTCGCTTCGACAAGGTCGGTGCGGTACATGATCATCGAGGACTCGCCATAGAACGGCGCCGCATAAAGCGTGCCATCGTGGCTCAGGCCGCCCGCCATCGCGGGAAGGAGGTCATCGACGTCGTACTCGGCGCTGAGATCGTCGAGCGCCACCAGCCAGCCATTGGCGCCCCAGATCGGCGTTTCGTACATTCCGATCGTCATGATGTCGAAGGCGCCGCCCTTGGTGGTGATGTCCGTGGTCACGCGTTGACGCAACACGTTCTCTTCCAGCGTGACCCACTCGACGCCGATGCCGGTCGCTTCGGTGAAACTGTCGGTGTAGCCCTGCATCCGGATCATGTCGCCGTTGTTCACGGTGGCGATGGTGATCGTGGTCGAATGCGATCCGGCCATCACTGCGCCGGCGACGAGCGACAGCGCCGTGGCCGCACTCAATGCGCTTTTGAGGTACATCCTTATCCTCCCTGTCTTTGGATGTGATGCGATGAGACTAGAGGCGAAGGTGGCGTCGCGTCAACAAATATCTTTACGCGCGTAAACTTTTGATCCGTCAGGCCGAGTCGCGCAGGACCAGTTTTGCCGGAAACAGCGTGTCCGACCTCTCGTCGAACCGCCCGCCGCCTTCGATCAGCTTGAACAGGGTTTCCACGGAATAGTCGGACACCGCCGCATAGTCGTGCGCCGCTGTCGTCAGCGACGGGCAGGTGAAGCGCGAAAACGGATGGTCGTCGTGCGAGGCGACGCGCAAACTGCAGTCCTTCGTGCGGCCGACCCGCACCCCGGTCTCGTAGCAGGCCGACAGAAACCCGATGGCCAACCGGTCGTTACTGCACAAAACCGTGTCGGTGGGCAGCGCACCCTCCTGCAATAGTCTCAGACCGCCCTGGCGGCCGATCTCTTCAAAGCCCCAGCCTATGCCCTCGATCTTGATCACATGCGGCTCGAGCCCCAGGCGCTCCATCATGCTCAGATAGGCGTTCCGCCGCTTGTTGGCGTTGGGATTGGCCGGATGGCGCATCTCGAAAAAGCACGGCGGCTCCCCGGTCCGGCTGAGGTACTCGACGGTCTGCGAGACGAAACTGTAGTTGTCCGACCCGATAAAGGCCTCTCCCATGCCCTCGATATTGCTGTCGAACAAGACCGTGGGGACGTGTTTGCAGAACTCCTCGATCGCGGACCTGTCAGAGCCGCGACCGAGCGGCGCCAGCAGTACACCCGCCGGCTTCATCGATCTGAGGCCGTCGAGGATGTCATTTTCGAGCGTGCGCTCGCCATGCGAACTGAACAAGAGCGGCGAATACCCGGCGTCGATGCATTGCCGTTCGATCATGCGGGCGATCTCGGCGAAGAACGGGTCGGCCAGATAGGGCACCACCACGCCGATATTTTTGGTCAGCCGCCGGTTCTGGTTGATCGCGTAGATGTTGGGGCGGTAGTCGTAGTGCTCCAGCGCCGCCTCGATGCGTTCGCGCGTCGACGGGCGCACGCTGTCGGGGTCGTGGAAGTACTTCGACACGGTCGGGCGCGAGATGCCGCTGACCGCCGCGAATTCCTCCATATTCCTGATTTTGGGCTCGTCCATTGGCCTTCGCATCCGCGGGGTGCGGCCGCCAAACCTGGCAAGGGCAGCGCGGCCGCGTGGGCCCTACCTGCCACAAAACCTTCCGCGCGTAAAATTCTTTTCCGTTGCCGGCTACGGCCCGTCTGCGCCGGGCCAGCCGGCCGCCCGGTCGAGGATCGCCGCCGCGCGCCCGTCGGCCGTGTCCCCGGCCCAGGCGACGAAGTGATCGGGCCGCACCAGCACTTGCGCGGCGCCGTAGTGCCCGCGCAGTTCCGCGCGGACCTCCAGCACGCTCAGCGGCACCCCGCGCGCGCCCGCGGCCTGCGAGAAATCCGGCCCGCCCGGCGCCCCGGCGCTCAGCAGCGTGAAACCGGGCCCCAGCCGGTCGAAAAGTGCATCGTCCGTTGGCGGCGGCGCCAAGTGGTGCCCCGGACGCGCCGTGGCCTCGTGCCGGCCGGTCGCGCCGGACCGTGCGCCATCCGGCCCCCAAACGATGGGCGAGCCGGCGTAATTCGGCACGAACTGGGTCACATCGGCATTGCCGCCCGCCGCGCGCCGGCGCCACGCCGCCTCGAACCCGGCGCGGTCGGTGTCGGGGGAGTGCTCTCGGACGAAGGCCCGGTCGTCGCGGATCATCCGCGCGATGAAGTCGCGGGAGGTCGACAGAAACACCGCCCGCCGCTCGGCCTCGTAGCTGTCGAGCAGCCCCGGGCCGGCCCAGCCCTGCAGAACGGCGGCGAGCTTCCAGCCCAGATTGCGCGCATCCTCGAGCCCGGTATTGACCCCGTAGCCGCCATAGGGCGGGTGGCTGTGCGCGGCGTCGCCGGCGATGAACACCCGCCCGGCGCGGTACGCCTCGGCCACGGAAATGCGCAGGTCCCAAAACCCGATATGGTCGAAGTCGATGGCGAATTCGGCGCCGATGGCGCGGTGCAGATAGGCGCGAAAATCGAAGCTGTCCGCCGTCGTGCCCGGTGGCACCGGCGCGTGGTAGAACCAGCCGCCATCGAGGTCGACCCGGCCCAGAAACTGCCAGTAGCCATCGAGATCGGGGTAGAGGATGTTGTAGATGGTCTTGCCCGGGAAGCGGCCTAGCAGGTCGTGCAGCTCGGTGGAGCGGAACACCAGCAGCGCCATGCGCTTGTCATGCGCGTCGACCTCCAGCCCGATCCTCGCGGCCGCGCGCAGGGCCGACCGCGCCCCGTCGCAGCCCACCGCAAAGCGCGCCGCGACCGTGCGCGGACCGTCCGGCCCGTCATAATCCAGGGTGACGCCACCGTCGGTCTGCCGTGCGTCGGTGACGGTGCAGCCATAGCGGATCTCGACGCTTCCCAGCTCGGCGGCGCGGGCGCGCAGCACCGCCTCCAGCGCGTATTGCGGCAGGCGCTCGTTCTCGGCGAAGTAATAGGCCCCGACCGCGGCCCGCTTGAACCAGTCGTAGTGGTAGTCGCCCAAAAGCGTGCCGTAGGCGACGACCCCGGCATTGCCGTAATCGTGCGGGATCGGACTGGCGGCGCGCACCGCCTCGGCGACGCCCCAGACCCGGAAATGCTCGCCGCTGCGTTGGGTCAGGTTTTGGCCCTTGGGGATGCGGTGCAGGGTCGTCGACCGCTCCAGCACGCAGACCCGGACCCCGCGCAGCCCCAGCTCGATGGCCAGGCCCAGCCCCACCGGCCCGCCCCCCGCAATCGCGACATCGACCTCTGGCATTGGCGCGTCTCCCTTCGTCCGGCACCAGCCTACAGGACCAGGCGGTCCGCTTGTAGCCGGGCTTGGAATCGATTTGCGCTAAGATCGACTTGGACTTCGCTGCCGTGAGTTTCAGCGAAACCGCGCGACGGGTCAGCCGAGCGCGGCCAGGACCTCGGCGGCGGCCGTGCGCGTGTCGGTCAACGCGCCGCGGTCCTCGCCGGGAAAGAACCGCGCGCGGGTGGCGGTGGGCATCGGCGGCGGGGTAGTGACGACGATGCGGGGGCCGGTGCGGGCGGTCTCGGCCGCCCAGGCGCGGGCCAGGGCGATCTGCGCGGCCTTGCTGGCGGCATAGGCGCCGAAGAACTTCTCGCCCGCATGCGGGTCGTCGAAGAAGACCGCCGTTGCGCCGGCGCGGCTCAGAAGCGGCGCCACCAGCGGGATCAGCCGGGCGGTGGCCGTGGCGTTGATCGCCATCGTCTTGTCCCAGTCGCGCCCGTCCACGTGGTCCGCCGGTGTCAGCGGCGGAGCATGGATCGCGGCGTGCAGCCACAAATCCAGCCCGCCCCAGCGGTCGAAGATCTGCCGGCAGAGATGCGCCATCGCGTCGGGGTTGGTGACGTCCATCGGCGCCAGGGTCGCGCTGCCGCCCTTGGCCTGGATCCGGTCGTCGAGTTCTTCCAGCCCGCCGGTGGTGCGCGCCACGGCGACGATGTGGTGGCTGGGCGCCAAGGCCTCGGCCAGGGCGGCGCCGAGACCGCGGGAAGCGCCGGTGATCAGCGCAAGGCGTTGGGGCTGGTCGGCCATGGGGCGGGGTGTCTCACTTGGAACGGGCCGGGGCAAGGGCCGGTTGACAGTTTTGCGGCAATCCCGAATACCCGGGGCCGACGGAGTTTCGAAAGGACCGGCCCGATGACGCTTTCCCACGCTTTGTTCCCCGCGATGTCGCGGCTGACCCAGGTGCTGATGGTGCTGGGCGGATCGCTCTTCGTCGCCCTGGCCGCGCAGGTCAGCGTGCCGATGGTGCCGGTGCCGATGACGCTGCAGACGCTGGCGATCCTGATCGTGGGCCTGACCATGGGCGCGCGGCTTGGGGCGACGACGCTTGTCGTCTACCTCGCGCAAGGCGCCATGGGCCTGCCGGTCTTTGCGGGCGGGGCGGGGACGCTGGCCTATATGATGGGGCCGACGGGGGGCTTTCTGATCGGCTTTCTGGGCATGGCGTGGCTTGCGGGTCTCGCCGTGGACCGCGGGTTTGCCCGCGGTTTCGTGTCGACCTCGGCGGTGGCGCTGGTGGTCTCGGCGCTGCTCTACATCCCCGGGCTTTTGTGGCCGGCGGCGGTGATGGGCAAGACCTGGGACGTTTTGTGGCTGCACTGGATGTCGCCGTTCCTGGCCGGCGACGCGATCAAGGCGGTGTTGGCCGCCCTGGTGGTCTCGGGCGGTTGGGCGGTGCTGAAGGCCCGCCGCGGCTGAGGCCGAGGGCGTGACGATCTTGGGTCGCGGTGCGCCCGCGAGAGTGTAGACCCGAAACGCAGATACGGTCGCAACAGCTGGCCCGGGACGCCGCAGCGTCCGAGCAAGGGCCGGCAGGGTGGTTCGGGCGCCTGGAGGCCACAACAGGCGCGACGTCCGGTCAGTCCGGCAATCGCAACCTGACGGCTTTACCGGCGCGGGAGAGGATCACTTGCTCCGGCCCGATCGCTTCAACCCGGCCGCGCGGGGTGCGGTCCCCGACCCGCACGGTCAGGATTTCGCCGCCCGGGCGGCGCAGAACCGCACGGCGGGCGTCAGGCGCGCCGGCGATGCCGATCAGGCTTAAGGCGTTCAGGCGCAGGCGCCCTTCCTGCGTTGCAAGTTCGCCGGCCGGGGACGGCGGCACATCGATCATGGGCGGCGCGATCACGCGCGCGTCAGGCCGTGGCATTCGAAAGTCCTTTGAAACGGGTCCCGACCGGGCAGTGAGTGGCGGCCCGGTGCGGTATCGGACGCGCAGGTAGAGCGGCGCCGGGCGGCCGTAAAGGCCGGCAGTCGCGATTTCGCTGTGACGAATGCTGCATGTGCGAAATACCGCCGATACCCCGGGACGGGCCTCGCGCGCGGTGCGGCGTGGTCCCCGGTGGCGACCCTCGGCGGGTCCGGTGTCTCGGTCTGTGAATTGGCGGCGCCGCCAGGTGCTGCGGCCGCGGGAGTCTTCCCGGGGGTGCCAAGCCCCAGGTCCCGTGTCACCGGTGATCGCGGGAATCCGCGGCCACGTCTGCGATGCGAGGCGTGTCAGACCCCGCGCGGTCAACCGGCCCCGAGTTTTACCCGGCTCGCCTTAATGACCGGTGACCTCACCGCGCGGTGGATCGGGGGCGGCAGGTCTCAACTCTGCCCCGGGCACGGACTCAAGGGGCGCAGCCCCGCCGTGCCCATAGCCGCCCCGCGCCGGAGGGGTGGCGATTTGTCGAGCCTCGCGCGCCGCTCCATGTCCTACGGACTCGACGACCATAAAGCGCACCCGAACAAGTGCCCGCTCGCGACCCCGCGGGTCGGCGATGGGCACGGCGTCTCACTCCGGTGGCAATGGCCTCTTTCGCCGCCCTATTCCCCGCGGGTCTGGCGCATCGCGGCCACGTGACGGATCAGCTCGGCGGTTTCGTCGCGGCTCAGGGGCAGGGCGTCGGGGGCGTCGAGCGCATAGGCCTCGCCGCGCTTGTGATAGTAGTTGCGGATCAGCACGTCGCCGGCCTTGCGGTAATGCATCACGGCGATCTCGCCGACCTTGGGGTCGCCGGCATAGGCGGTGCAGAACAACAGGAAGATCTGGCGCGCCGGTTCGTCGAGGATCGGCTGCAGCGCGCTGTCGCGGCAGGCCGCCTGGTAGCTCGCCGCCATGCCGTCGCGATAGTCGCGCGCCGAGCCCTCCAACGGGGTCTCGGCGGTCAGCGCGTAAAGCTCGATCCAGGCCTCGAAGCTCTGGCCCTTGGGAACGAACTCCAGGATGAAATAGTCGGTGCCGTTGCCGGTGGGGCCCTGGTTGCGGACCACCTCGCTGGCGGTGGCGGCATGTTCGGCGCTGGACCAGGGCGGCGGCGCGAAAAGGGTCACTTCGGAATAGGTCTGGATCGAGATCAATCCGGTGTCCTGCGCGGCGCCCGGGGTGGCGGCCAGGGCCGCAAGGCCCGCCAGCGCGGCGGTCAGACGGCGCATCTATTCGGCGGCCTTCAGCTCGAAGCCCTGTTCGATCATATCCGCCGGTTCCACCGGGTATTCGCCCGAGAAACAGGCGTCGCAATATTGCGGCTTCTTGGGATTGCGGCCGCCGGCCTCGCCCACGGCGCGGTAGAGCCCGTCCAGCGTGATGAAGCGCAGCGAATCGACGCCGAGGTGGTGGCGCATCTCCTCCTCGCTCATCGTCGCGGCCAAAAGCTTGTCGCGCCGCGGCGTGTCGACGCCATAAAAACACGGCCAGGCGGTGGGCGGGCTGGCGATGCGGAAATGCACCTCGGCCGCGCCGGCGTCGAGGATCATCTCTTTGATCTTGGCGCTGGTGGTGCCGCGCACCACCGAATCGTCGACCAGCACCACCCGCTTGCCCTTGATCAGAGCGCGGTTGACGTTGAGCTTCAGCCGGACGCCCATGTTGCGGATCTGCTCGGTCGGCTCGATGAAGGTCCGGCCCATATACTGGTTGCGGATGATACCCATGGCGTAAGGAATGCCGGATTCCTGGCTGTAGCCGATGGCCGCGGGGGTGCCGGAATCGGGGACCGGGCAGACCAGGTCGGCCTCGACCGGGGCCTCGCGGGCCAGTTCCACGCCGATCTGCCGGCGCGTGGTATAGACCGACTGGCCGCCCAGAATCGAATCGGGGCGGCTGAAATAGACATGCTCGAAGATGCAGAACCGGGCGCGGCGCTTTTCGAACGGCTTAAAGCTTTCGACTCCGTCCTCGGTGATCACCACCATCTCGCCCGGCTTGACCTCGCGCACGAACTCGGCGCCGATGATGTCGAAGCCGCAGGTCTCGGAGCTGAGCGCCCAGCCCTCGCCCACCTTGCCCAACATCAGCGGCCGCACACCCAGAGGGTCGCGCACGCCGATCAGCTTGGTGCGGGTCATCGCGACGATGGAAAACGCGCCCTCGACCCGGCGCAGGGCGTCCTTCATGCGCTCGGGGATGGTGCGCTGCAGCGAGCGGGCCATCAGGTGGATGATGCATTCGCTGTCCGAGCCCGACTGGAAGATCGAGCCGCGCTCGATCAGCTCGCGGCGCAGGGCGTCGGCATTGGTGATGTTGCCGTTATGCGCGATCGCGGCACCGCCCATGGCGAATTCGCCGAAGAACGGCTGCACGTCGCGGATTTGGGTGGCGCCCTTCGAGCCGGCGGTGGAATAGCGCACATGCCCGATTGCCAAATGTCCGGGCAGCTTTTCCATCAGTGAGGCCGAGGTGAAGGT
>JASJCA010000061.1 GCA_030066215.1 Rhodobacter sp.
AAAAGTAATAATCTTGTCGGCGCAAAACGATGCCGCATCTGGGTTAAGAGCTGCAAATCTTGGGGCTAGCGACTTTATAACCAAAGGAGACTTCTTCGAAACCGCCACGCTGAAGATAAAGAATACAATAGTTTATGGGCGGTCCTTACTGCACGACGAAAACGCACTTCGAGCAAGCTTACTTTCCCATCTAGATTTGCTCGAAAAAATAATCTCAAACGATGAAGGGCAGGCCGAGAGTGCCAACAAGATTGAAGAGTTGCGAAAATCCATCCAGGGGAACAAATATGAAAAGAAGGACATTTCATCCTTTGTGTCCTCCATGCGAGAGGTTGGTCTTGGGGCGGGCGGCAATCTGGCCGCTGAGGGAATTATTGAGATTATATCTGCACTTGCCGGGTTAATGTAATGACTGATCGAAAAGTAAACTTCAGTGATGAAATTTTACGGCGGGTTGCCGCTGCTATCCGGTCCGTTGACGACCAGTTTCAAGCGTTTGAACTCGTCGAAGCGTTTGATCTAAAGAATATTACTCCATACGAACTTCTTACCAAAATCTGCAAAATATTAGTTCCTGTATCAGGGGTGAGGGCTGCCGTAATTTCATTTGAAATTGATGGCCGAATTCATCGGTTTGCAACACATCCTAGGAGCGAAAAGCGACTCGGCGCTAAACTGGATGATAAACAAATCCTATCATCATCTAAAAGTACGAAAAGCAACAAGGATTTGGTGTTATTTACGATTTCAATAGACTGCGAAGATATTCCAAAAACCTACATCACATTTATTGATCACTATCTTGGAGGCAAATCTTCATCTCTCCACCAAGAGAGCACACGGGATTTCCTGCGCACGATCAAGCGCCGCTTCGAAAGACGATGCGTAGAAGAGTTTTCGTTTTATCGCCAGGCTCGATTTCAGAGACTTGCTCAGGCATTCCTGAATCATACAAATGGCGAAGGTGAGGCGGGAGCGCAGGACGGTGAAGCAACCTCTCGCTTTGATGAGGGATGGAACCTCATGCTTGACGGCGCAATTCAGGCGTTCCCAAACTACAAGCCCTTTTGGGAATTAGGCGACGGTCCGCGATGGCAGCTTCTTACCGTCGAAAAGGGACGAAAATTTCTAAACCTGCGTGCGGAAAACGACGGAAGTGGGAAGGCTGGCAGTTCCACAAAATCGTTTATCGGACGACGCTTTGAAGCTGCTCGAACACTGACTGGTCTTGCGTTGGAGCGGGAGGACCGCGGCTATAAGGATGACGTTCTATTCCGAAACCCAAAGACAGACAAAGAGGCAGGTGATCGTTTTGCTCAACTAATGTGGGACAAAAGCCAGCTGCCGGAGTCTGTTATGATTATTCCGATTAGGAACGAAAACGGAATGATTGGCGCGCTAATAAACGTTGAGCATCTAGAACCGCATGTGTTTAACAGTTTTCAGGCACAGTGCGTCTTAAAGGAGTTAGATTTTGTAAGCTCGTTTGCAAAGAGCATTGAAAGAAGTAGAAAACAAGCTATAGATAGAGAAAAAGAACTTAGATATCTTCTGTTTAGGATAATATCCAAACTGTCCTATCAATATCAGCATCGCACAAAGAACGAATTTGCAAAATTAAAATCAGCACTTAAGGAAGCCGAGTTATCTATTGGCGACGGAGACTTAGAATCAGTCGCTTTTGAAGTCCAAGAGGCTCAGAGATTCACGAAAATACTGAATGACTCAGCATTGCATTTTGATGAGAAGGCAGGAGATTTTATTAGGTACACTGCCACCAGCGTGCGCCCATTGATGGACGATTTGATTCGGGATTGCCGAGCGAGCGCTTCGGAAAACAATGCAGACGTCAAGATTACATATGATTCAAACGATATAGATGAAACCGTTTTCTGCTCCGGTCTTATTTCAGAACACTTGTACTCTGTAGTCCAGAACTCACTTGAAAACTTCGCTGAGACGAAGAGGGAGTTTTTAGGTGCTTCAAAATTCATCGAAATCCGACTTGCAAAACGGGAGGGGGAAGTTGATCGACTTAACAACCTTCTTGCAAAGGGGTTTGTTGAAATTGTTGTAAGGGACAATGGCGGCGGAATTGCTGAAGGTATGGTCGGCAGAGAGTTCGAATTTGGCCAATCCACCAAGGCGAGGGGAAAGGGATCAGGGCTCGCAACAGCGAGGAGCTACATGAGGCGGTTCGGCGGAGATGTCGAGCTTACAAATTCTCCTGGAGAGGGTGTTGCGGTCACTTTTCGCGTTCCAATTTTTGACGACGTGTTGCATGAAGGGATGGCAGAGGAACTAAACCTAGTTGCCTAACTCTGATGAAAGACGCCGGACCATGAGAATTCTGATCGTAGAAGATGAAGCCGAAATTCACCGCTACTACTCAAAGGCGCTGAAGCGTTTGGGAGCCGATCACGACGTTGCGGAGAGCAAGGTGGAGGCATTGGAACTCTTGCGAAACCGGAGCTATGAAGCTGCCATAGTTGACCTTAACCTGACTGATGATCAAACTTTCTCGCACGGTAAGGAGGTGCTGGAGAAAGTCAGCGAATTGAACGAGGGCACGATTTGTTTTGTGGTATCAGGCACTTCAAAGGTAGAGGACGTAGTTGATTCCTGGCAGCTCGGCGCAGTCAAATTCATCCAGAAGTCGAAAACAGACAATCAGCAAGTCGCGCAGATCGTTTATGATGCGGCTAAGGGGAACGACCTGAAACCGTATGGTAAATTCGAGAATGTCGAAAGCTATTTGGGGCACCCTAGTTTTGGGTCCGAATGGGAAATGATCCTAAAAACCGTTATAACCGTAGATTTTCAGAAGATGAGGCGGACTCTAACCGCGGTATTCGACCGAATAACGCCGGTGGTACGCCTAAAAAACAATTCTGCCTCTTTGGAGTTGGATCGTAAATCGGCCCAAGCCAGCGGAGTATTTTGGTCCAAGGCCGAGGGCTGCGCCGTTACGGTGCAAATATCAGGTAGCAGAATTGAGACCTCGCTAGTCGATGAAGATATCGTTGTGAAGGGTGACGTTTCCGGTGACGTCTTTTATGTTGTTGCCAAAGACGCTAGCCGCTCTCGCGACGAGTTTGCCGAGAGCTTGAATGACACTCCATGGGCATAGAAGTTGGTAGTTTTCATCTGCCATACCAACGGCTGCGATGGGAACCCTTCTCGGAGGATGTGGCGTAAGTGACGGATGATCGGGTTTGTTCGCGCCGTGGTAGTCTGGTTTTTTTTGGGTAGGTACGCCCGCTACAGCGAAATCATCATCAATTATCGATGTGCAGCGTAGGCGCCTCAGTCCTCGGTGCGTCGGTACTCGGAGCGACGGAACCCGAAAACGCCGGTGTTAAGTTCGGTGCTGGCGTTGTGCTTGCTATTCCGGGGACTTCATCACGAACGGCATCCGGCATGATATCGGCCAGTTCTGCCTCAAGTGCGTCCAACTCCGCATCAGAAATCTCGCCGTCAGAAATCTCCACGCGCGCCTCGTCGAGCTTTGTCTGGAAGTCGTGAAGACGGTCGCGCTCATCGACCAACTCTGCCCTTTCCACCTGCAATGCCTGAAACTCTTCCCAAGTCGGGGCGCGGGTGTCGATGGCGGCAGGGTCGATTTCATCAGCCGAAACCTCTTCGCCGAATTCGTCGAAGACCCTGGTACCGTCCTCCGTTCTGAAAACCCGGCGTCCGTCCGGCATCACGAATGCCTGCGCAAGCAGCGCATCTATGCGCTGGGTCACTTCGGCAATTGCCTCTTCGTTCTTCATCAGCGCTTTGACCACGGCGATGTCGAATTCCGTCAGTTCCGCTTCGAATTCCACGAGGCGCTCAGGCGGCGCGGGCGGTGAAAACGCAACCGCCGCCGCGAAGGCCGTGGCGGAGTCCTTGGCGGCATCTTCCAGATCGTCGCGCTTTTCCTTTTCGTCGCGGGCGCGTTTGACCTCGCGCCTGCGGCGCCGGTCGGCTTCCATCCTGTCCCGGCGCTTCAACTGGTGATCTGCGTACCTCACGTCAACCATCTACCACCCACACTCCTTCTTGATCAGAACGAACATCAACGCGCCCGCCGGTTTGTCCAGCTGACGCTCGAACCACGCATCGACCTTGGCTTGGGCCGTGCCGTCCCCACGAAAGTACCAGTCGTTGATGCAAGCCGATCCGGTGTTGTCCGGCCTGTCGGCGATCCACCGGGCTTGTGCCATTCCGGTAACAATTCCGGCCAGGTATCCGCGTCTCTCGTCTGGATTCATCTTGTTCATCACGTCATCCGCCGTCAGCGCATGGGCAGCGGATGAGGCAAGGAACCCTGATACCAGTATTGCAGCGATCTGTTGATAACTCGTTAAGATTGCTGAATTTTTCGTCAACATAATTGACCGATTGTGCGATATTTGAATATCGCCGCTTGAATTTAGTAAAATGATTGGGGACTAAAGAAATATCAAGGACTTGGCGGGCGCGCAGGCGCCAAAAGGCCGGTCCCGTCGCCAAAACGCGGAAAGGGTCGTTTTCGTTGAATGCGGCCATGAGGCAATCATCGCGTTAAGGCACTGAAATAGCATGAAAATTGGATATATTCGCGTCAGCACCAGAAAACAGAAAAGTGAACGGCAAATCCGGGGCATGGAGGAGCTGTGCAACCGGCTTTATGTCGAAAAAGGCTCTGCAGCCTCGGAGAACAGGGCCGTTTTCGACGAGGTTCTGAGCATCCTCAAGAAGGGGGATACGCTGCTGGTCTGGGATATGGACCGCGCCTTTCGCTCGACCGAGGATGCCATCGTCATTGCCCGCCAGTTGCAGGCGCGCGGTATCGAGTTCCAGGCCGTCAACTTCGTGATCGATACGGTCACGGCGGACGGGAATTATGCCTATCAGGTCAATGCGGCTGCCGCCGAACGGGAACGCCGCAAGATTTCCGAACGCACCATCGAAGGGCTGCGGCTGGCCCGCAAACGCGGGGTCCGGCTGGGCCGCCCGCCGAAACTCTCCCCGCGACAGATCGATGCCGCGATGCGCCGGATCAAGGGCGGTGAAAAGGTGAAGCATGTGGCGTGCGACCTTGAAGTGCACCCTTGGACGCTGACGCGGTCAATCCGGCGATTGGAGGACTCCGTGCCTTGTGAAACCAGCGGACCAGCTTAGTTTCATGCGGCCAATGAACCGGACAAAATGGCTACTAATTAGGCATTAGCTGAAATCACAAATATATGCTATATATAGATAATTTTTGAACTCAAACCGGACAAAAAACCGGACAGAAAGCAGGCAGACGTGACCCTAAGAGACGACGGCGAATCCATAGGGCTTTTTGAGCCCCTGATGATCGGCGAAGTTTCCCCCAAACGGGCGGAACTGAATGATCTTGCCTTGGAACTGGCCACGCGCTCGGCCAGCTTCCGTTCGTCCCTGCCTGCCTCAATCGCCGCCTCGCTGGCCGATCTGATCCGGTCGATGAATTGCTATTACAGCAATCTGATCGAAGGGCATAACACGCATCCGGTGGATATCGAGCGGGCGCTGGCAGACGATTACAGTGCCGATCCCGAGAAGCGCGACCTGCAGCTTGAGGCCAAGGCCCATATCGCCGTGCAGAAATGGATCGATGAGGGCGGGTTGGAAGGCCGGGCCACAGAGCCCGATGCCATTCTCGAACTCCATCGCCGGTTCTGCGAATTGCTGCCGCCTGATCTACTCTTCGTTGAGCATCCAAACACGGGTGAGAAGCTTCCTGTCGTCCCCGGCGCCCTGCGCGAACATAAAGTGGAAGTCGGTCGTCACGTCGCCATCAGCCCCGGCGCTGTGCCGCGATTTTTGGAACGGATGGATGCGGCGTACGCCCGCGCGGGGAAGATCGAGTCCATCCTGGCTGCTGCCTGCGCTCATCACCGCCTGCTCTGGATCCACCCGTTTCTCGATGGCAATGGCCGCGTGGCGCGGCTGATGTCCTATGCCTTGCTGAAATCCGCGCTCGACACGCAAGGGCTCTGGTCGGTCGCGCGCGGACTTGCCCGCAATGAAGCGGAATACAAACGCCATCTGGCCGCTTGCGATGGACCGAGAAGGGGGGATCGCGACGGGCGTGGCTCACTGTCCGAGGCTGCGCTGGCTGAGTTCACTGCCTTCTTCCTGCGCACCTGCATCGATCAGGTCGCGTTCATGGAAGACCTGATGCGGCCCGCCCGGCTGCGCGACCGCATCCTGATCTGGGCCGAAGAAGAAATCCGCGCCGGAGCGCTGCCGTCGAAGTCCGACGTGATCCTGCGCGCCGTCACCATGCAAGGAGAACTGACACGCGCCGAGGCAGTCGATCTGCTCGGCCTCACTGAACGCAGCGTGCGACGCGTCACATCTGCGTTGCTGGAGGTTGGGGCGCTGTCCTCAACCAGCACCCGCGCACCGCTCAAGCTGGCCTTTCCCGCCAAGCTGGCCGGGCGCTGGATGCCGGGACTGTTCCCTGAGGAATAGGGTCAAAGCAATTCGAACAGGTCGCCCTGTACCGGCAGGCGATCCAGCGTCCGCAAGTTCGCGAACCCGTTATAGATATGGTTGAACTTGGTGCAAATCGCTGTGTGGATGTCGGCGCAGACCTGCGGCGTGGCGCCTGTGTGTATGTCCCGATATCTCCGTAAGTCCCGTGCATATTTCCGATATTGGGAAATGTCCTCGCGCATGGTGGCGTCGATGTTGGCCCGCAACGCGTTCAGCGCCTCTGTCCGCTCCGGTTCCGGCTTGTTGCCCGCCCCCTGAATCCTATCCGCCAGATAACCGCGATAGTCGCTGACGACCACACAAGCCCGAATGGCCCTGATCGTCGGGATGTCGCCGCCAAGCAGATAGTATCAAGGGTGCCCCGCCGAATATCCTCCATGGGTGAGAATGCACATATTCGCCTCATCACCCGCACCGATAGACCAGCCGTGCTCCGGCGATCACGGTTTCGGTGTAGTCCACGCCCAGATCACGGGCGATGGCGTCATGGTCGATATAGGATTGCAGATGCTCAGGGATGTCGTCGAACAGACCGTCCTCGACAAACCTGATCGCCAAAACCCTGAGGCTTTCTTCCTCGTAGATATCGACATCCAGCAGGTCGATGTCATCGCCGTCCAGATCGAACGCATAGCCGCATTCACCGACCGCGATGGCAAGCTTGATCTTCTCGTGGTCATCCCATTCTTCGAACATCTGCAACAGTCGCCGGAAATTCGCTTGGTTGATGCCAACCGCCTTGGCCATTTCGCAATCGATCTGCGCGCCGTCGATGAACTGGATTTCAAACTCCTCGACCGGATCGCCATGGGCGTTGGTCAGCGTCTTTGCCTTCTCGTCATACTCCTCGGCACTGATGAAAAAGAAGCCCGTCGCGCAGATGTCGTAGGGCTGTGCAAACAATGTGATCGTCATATCGTCCTCGCTTTACTTGGATCAAAGGCGAAGCCGATCAATCAACCTCGCGCTTGAACCCCTGCCCAGCGGCGAGCGTCCAACTCTGGAATCCGCACCGAGCCTGCGAGGCGCGGATTGGACGGGAGATCAAACTCCGGGGAGGGGTCCATCCTCTTCTCGGGAGACCGCTTGCGGCGGAAGAAGATTGACGCACAGCAAAAGCGTCACCGGATTTGATGCAAGCTGGAAGGATGGGTTCTAAGCCGGGCACCCCGGAACAACAAATCGGCGGTCCTGCCGCCACGATACTACCTGTCAGGGATGGAAGCCGGAAGGCCGAGACAGATAACCTGGCTCGGTACACGACAGCCCGCCCGGACAGTAATCTCTTTGATGAACTACCTGGCAACTAACAAGCGGCAGGCCAAAATCTGTGGTCCCCACCGAAAGGAAAACGTTTCTGAGACCTCAAACCAGCTACTGTCGTTTCCTGTGCCGTGGTTGGCTCCCATACACGAACACTGACATTCATGTCCCATTGCCTCCTGGCAAGCACGCGCGCACTTCTCCTGCTCTCGGTACGGCTGAAAAATGTACACACAGCCAAACCTATTCAAAGCACGGTTGACGAAGTCGTTGAACCAGGCCTTCGGCATTTCCCAGTATTGACCTTCGGACACCCAGACCGGCTTGATCCGGCGCCCATTCTGGAGCCACTGCCGGTTGTCGTCGGCATACGGCAGGCGCAGGCGGAGTTTCTGCCCCTTACCGGCCCGCCTTAAGACAACGGGAACTCGGTGCTGGTTCCAAATTGCTCTATGGCGCGCAGAATCAGACATTTGGCCAGTTTGCATCGCCCGATCTTTTTCGCGTCTGCGAGGTTGGCTTTTCGCCCTGAGAAAACCCTTTGGGGATGCCTTGCCAACCCAATTCTCTGAGGTTGCCGATACTCATGCTGCGACTGCGATGAATACTTCATCAGGGACTTCTTGACCGACGAGTTTTTTCTCACGGTCTCTGACTTTCGCCTTGAGCGCTTCCTTACGCACACTGCGAAACACAGGGGCAAAATGTGCCCAGGTCGATCCAGTCTTTGGCGCAGATGATACCCTGGCGTCCATGCAGGTTTTCCCGATCACCATGCATCGCCAGAATTCATCGGGTGTTGAAGCATCCCACATTTTTTCGACCCATTCCTGCGCCCATCGGTTCGAACGGTGAGAGGATAAAGCCCGCTTCGATGCATCACCTGAGATTCCTTCGTCTTCTGCGTGCTTCTCGATGACATCAATCATGCGTCCACTTTCGCGGGAAAAACCCGCAATAGTAGCCGCATAGGCGTGGTCCAGTCCGTCATGACTTGACGCAAGTTCGCGCGCCAAATCATCGATGAACGCGCTCGCACCAAAACGTTCTGCCGCCAGAACCTCCCTGGCGAGTATCGCATCGTTCTTTGCACACAAGAGGCGCCTGCGCCAAAGCTTATGCATTGGCTCGCTCGGCGAACTCCCCCAAATGGCTTCATGTTCAAGTGTTAGGTCGTCGCCGAGAGCCTGCGTAACGAAGCCTTGAGATGCGATTGCACGTTCAATGAAACTGACGGCCTTTTCTGGATCGTTTTCAGAAATCAGTCTGGCCACGACTAAGGCCAGATTCTTAAGCCAGAAAAATTGCGCCTTGCGAGCACCTTCGATGAGTCCAACCAGATCGGACAAGAGAGACGGAACCATCGCAGTAAGATGCCGAACTTCGTCAAAGGTAATTCTATGGACAAGGGTCTGCGCGTCCGCATCCTTCAGTTCGTCGAAAAACGCCTGTGTGATTGCGCGCAATTGATCGCGCCGTTCGTCAAAATTGTCATCGACCGCCAAAATCTCTTTTAGACTTTTCTGTCTAGGGAAGCGTCCCTCATCACGATTCGTCTCATCCGCCGACCAGAAGGGGTATGGTGCCGGTTCTGCGGTCGTAAGTGTCAGGTCTGCAGGGGGCGGCGACAATTTGTCAGCCGCCTTTACCCCGCCGCTAAGGCGCTGCAAGAAACACTTCGCCATGGGCTCCGCGAATTCGGTTCCCAAACGCCGGGCTGCCGCAAACCATGTTTTCTGATCGATACGATTTAGAAGATCTTCGATTGGTAACTCGCCGAGGGCGCAAGCCTCGACCAAAAGCATCGATCCAAACCAGGACTCAAAGGTATTTGCATCGGCTGATTGAGCTGTCCAAACACCGTCAACGTGGGCGAGGCGAACCTTCGCCAGATTTTTGTCGATGGCCAATTCGAAGCAGGCAGCACGAAGCTTGGACAACGTTGCAATGCGATGGCAAAGAACGAGGTCTTCCAGCTCTGCCGAAACTTCCACACCCCCGTGGAGTGCCGCGGCGAGCGCCCCGTAGGCGGCGCCTTCGTCATCTCCCTTTTGGGCGGATTTCAGTGCAGTTGTGATAGCCCGTGTCGATTGAGGTTTCAGGCTAGGAATTGTTGCGAGAAGATAGTCCGGCCCAAAATCATTTGAAGTCATACATTCGAGTTGCTCGTCCGCAGAAAGCTGCCCGACCGAATAGTAGAACGCAAACATCCGGCAGATGTTTTGGTCGCCCTCTGAAATTGAAGCGATGACATCGCTGGTTCGCACTCGCTCGGCGAAGTTCCTTGCCAGCTCGGCGCTGATCAATGGTAGATGCTCTTCGCAATTCAATATGGCTTGGCGAAGCGGCAATCCCTCGCGCGTCATGAACTCGTCAAGAATGCAGCGTGTTTTGTCAATTGCGACCTGAGCGTTGAACCGACACGCGATCGGCAGAAAATCCTTGAAGTCGTGGTCTTCCGAACCGAAGGACATGGTTCGCTTGACCGAACTTGCTTCCAGTACCTCGAACCGGCTGATGCCCGATTGCAAGTCCACCGGCGGGGCAGCGTTTGGATCAGCCGCATCGACCTGGCGCCATTCGTTCGGTGCTGGCATGTCAAAAAACGGCCAGTCTTTGCGAAGCTCCTCCGCTATCTGTTTGGCCTCGCGTGCGGCGGCTTCATCGCCGCTTGCATAGAGCATTCGTACAAGCGTCCATTTTCCCCCAGGCGAGGTATCCGGCGATCGAAGCGGCTCCACAGCCTCAACGAAGGAATTTTTCATTTCGGCACGATCGACTTTGTTGAAGGTCGTGAGCTGCCGGAACGCTTTCCGTGCGGAATAAAGGCTGGTATCCAAACCAAACGCCAAGCCCATGGCGACGAAACTCTCAGCGAAGGGTGCCAATTCCCGTCCCGCCAACAGTTCAAGCGCAAGCGTGAATAGCCCATCGGGCTCTTCCGGCACTTCGGTCATTTTCTCAAGTAACTGGCTCTCGAAGGCGGACAGAGTTTCCAGGGCTTGATTGATCTCCTCGCGGGTCCTTTGGAGCCGCTCCTGGTACTCGGCTTCGTTTTGCCGACTGTACCTGTTTGACTGTTCGACCGGGTCCTTGTTGTAACATCGCAGCCACTGGTGGATTGCGCTTTCCGCGGCCTTCCACCCCGCATCAGTAGACGCGATTTCGAAGGCGGCGTGGCGGAACCAATCCTGATTGATCCTTTGACCCCGCTCAAGACAAAGTCCCTTTAATACATCAAAAAACGCGGTCGGTTGGTGCTTGATGATTTCAATGAACTCTTCAAATCGCTGGTCAGCGACGTTCTGCAGGTTGGCAAAGGCATCAAGGAGAGCGGCAAAAATTTCTTTGTCGAAACGGATGTCTTCATCGAGCGAACAGACAAGCAGAGCGGAAAAAATCACATCTGCCGTCCGATCCATCGCGTTGATCGGTTCGACCAGTTGCACAACGCGCTCTGACAAATTGCGCCCCGCTCGGTGCGCCTGCCAAAGTTGATCAACAAGCGTGAAACCGAGAGCGAGCGTTAGCCCATCCTCGCGGAGTTTATAAAGATCACCGGGTCCTTCGACGGGTCGGAAAAATCTTGTCTCGATCACAGCCTGCGAGTCCGCCTGAAAACCTTGGGGAGGCTCACTGCCTGAAGATCGAGCATGATCAAGTACCTGCTTCGCATGGTCGCTGAGACGCTTGGCAAGTGTGGAAAACGTCTCGTTATCCTCAAAGCTGTCAAGCTGGGAAGCGCGAAGATGCTCCATAAGTAAACGGTCCGTTGTGAGCCCTTTCCAAACTGCCGCCTCATTGTGCGGCAGAGTTGAAACAGCAACGCAAAGCAGCCTTGGGTTTCGCAGTGTACCGAGGGTGCTGTCATCAAGCCAATCAAGATCAACGCCGTAATAATCAAGCAGCTTGTCGCGTTCGGGTGGCGCCCATTGGGGAACTTTGATGGTCTCAGGCTTGAAGGCGATACCGCGCGACACAGCCTTGACCCAGTATTGAGGTCGAACTGTTATGATTAGGCTTCCCCCAATGCCGTACAAAATGCTCTGCAGGCCATTGAGCAAACGGTCCCATCGAAATTTCTGCCTTTGGTTGATACCGTCAACTACCACCAAAATCGGCTCGCTGGGCGGCGCAGATTTCCAAGTTTGTAGTCGGTGGCGCCAGCGTTGCTTGAGCGCCTCGTCGGAAGCATCACCCGCCTGCTTGATTAGCAGTTCAATAAGCAAATCGTCCAGGTCATCGTAGGCCACACCATCGAAGCGTTCGGCGCTAGCAAACAGCGCCACCCCTTTGCTCTCTGCACATATCTGTGCCGAAAGCCACGACTTGCCATGCCCCTCGTCGCCGAGCAGAACGATGTCCGTTTTGGACGCTAGTTTTTTAGACAGTGCGCTCCGAATATCCGTACGGAGCCTCGGCAAATCCACATATTCCAAGACCGCTAAGGACTGCCCTAAGCGATTTCGCGACTCCAACGCGGAACCGAATGTCTTCTGGCGCCACTGAAAATTTCGCTCGGCGGCACGACGGAGCGCCAGCTTTGAACCGTCAAGGTTCGATCTCAGTCGCAAATAGAGATCAGCGAATTCAGAATGCTTAGAAACTGCGAAGTAAGCTGCCCCTAGCTCTTCTCGGCTTACCGTCTTCTGCCCTGTTTTGGGGTCGAAATTTTTTGACAGAAATTCAATGCCATCATCGCCAGCGGCGACTACCGCAACAGCAAGAAGAGGTATGGAGGGCCCGGTCCAATCCACAATGAGGGTGGAGATGGCATTTCGGTCCCCATCTTGACGGACGGCCTCCGAAATAAGGGCGGGAACCTCAGTCGTTGCCCCAAGAACCCAAAGGCGGTCCGCGGCGGTATCTCGGCGTGCAAAATCGGCGATTTTTGTGATGACCGCCTCCCGGCCAATGTTGCTAGCGTAGCGCTTGGCCTCAAAGCTTACGGCGTCGTCCAGAAATGCGCTTTCGCCGTCGACTCCACCCTGCAACCCGCTAGCGGCCAGCCGAAAGGGGATGCCGGTTAGCTTGGTTAGCGCCAAGCGCAACATCCCTTCAAAACCTGACGACCCTTCGGCTTTGAGGCCCAGGAGCGCGGTTCGGATGTCCTCAAGGTGTCTATCGAGTTTGTCAACCATTGGTGCTTTTCCGGCGCATCGCTACACAATATTGTATGATACCATCATCGCGTTTCGACTTGAAATACCAAGATGAATTCAGCAAGTTTGAGGACAGAAAAAAAGGGCGGGCCCACGATCCGGGTAATCCCGCACGTCACCGCGACGATAGCAACCGCGGCCCAGTAATCGGCAAAG
This sequence comes from Rhodobacter sp., assembly GCA_030066215.1. GTDB lineage: Bacteria > Pseudomonadota > Alphaproteobacteria > Rhodobacterales > Rhodobacteraceae > JASJCA01. The sequence continues at coordinate 13,080 of JASJCA010000061.1, forward strand.
ATCGTGTCAGCGCTCGCTTAGCGATGAGCTGCCGCCGTTCGGGGCATTGTCGGGTAACCTCAGGCGCTAGAGGGATGCAACGGGAGAGCGCAGCGTCTCCTTTGCCAAGTGGCGGGGTCTGCCCCCGCACATCTTGCCTTTGCCTTTGCCTTTGCCTTTGCTTTTGACCCAGCCGCCATTTTCGCATTCGAATAGCTGACGAGAAATTGCATCGTTTGCGCAAATCGCTACATGTCGGTTTGAGGCCGAGATAGTTGCCGTGGCGCGAATGAGTGGTCAAATCTTCAAGGAAGTACGAAGCAGTGATTGAGATTGAATCTGAGATTTTCAATCGAACGATGCGCCCTCACTCGGCAATCACGAGCGGCAAAGTAGAAGGGCCACTTGAAATTGCGCATGTTGCTCTCGCTCATCTTTCCCAAATGTTGAACGGTTTTTGGCGAGCAACGGTCGAACCGCAGAAAATACCAGTAATATTCCTCAATATTTCTCAGGATGTTTCTGTAAATGCTGGAGTGCGCCAAGTTGATGAGGGCTTCGTCGTTTCCGTTAGTATGGGATTGGTCCATCGGATTTGGAATCTGACCACCGCGTATTATTTTTTGGGTCAGCCAGGGATTCCTAAGGGGCATGCCATCTCGTTGTTAGAGGAGATGAAAAACGTACAAGAGCTTGGATTCGACTTCGACAATTCGACGGGCGCAATGGAAACAGAGGGATTTTTTTTCACCGTCCCTGAAGGGGGCCAAGAATTTCACTCTTGGGTTTTCGAACGTGCAATCCAATTCTGTGTTCTACACGAAGTTTCTCACGTTATCGGAGATCATTTTCGAAGTGGGTGGACGATTTATGACTCTAGACCCGCGTCTAACTTGTCGAACCGAAGTAGGCAAGGCACGGACAACCTGAGCGCCACTCCGATCCCGGTCTATCTTGAGTACATGTTAGAATTAGATGCCGACTGCTTGGCAACAGACATAATGATTAAATCGTCAATTTGGGATGACATTTGGCTACGAAGAATAATGAAGAAGACAGGAAGCTGGGATACGGTGGACATTCCTCTGAGGCAACGACTCAAGGCGGCTATGAAACTGATTTCAACCAGCCAGTGCATAGTTTTGTCATCTCTGTATTCAGATCGAATGATTTGCGGGACTACAACCAAGAAGCACCCAAAAGAAATTATCCGCCTATGCAACTTTCAATGCACCTACTATTCCTACGCTATCGACGCGGTGATGAAGCTTGAGCACGTCGATGCAGCGCTCAATGAAATTCATTACTTCATGAAGTGCACCCAGAGAAGCGATGGCTTATTCCCTTCTATATATGAGTCGTATTTCGATGACAGCGTTCTGAATAAATACATGCGTTACGTCGCTCGTCGCCGTGCACAGGTTGATCTTGTAGGCAATCACCCAATGTCTACAATATTTGAGTCAGACGGAAGGGTTTCCAATCAAATGCTACGCCGAGTGAACTGGCCCGACGTGCCGGAGCGGGGCAGTCAAGACCGGAAAGCACATGAGGAATATCTCGTACGCTTTCTTACGTTGCTCATAGAGGATGATGGAACAAGTAAATATATCAGACAGAAATAAGAAGTCTTATTCATTCACAAAAAGCAGATGTATGCACAAAAGTTCGAACTCTGCGGAACGTTCCAGGAGGTTCTTAGATAAAAAGTTCAAAATTCTCATCTGCGCTTCCGTTGCAGCATCGAACTCGCGGGTCGCGGTAAGCGATATGTCTGAGTACGGCTTGGCCACATTCAAAAACATGAACTGCGAAAGACCCGGAGGCCCACTTTCAACCAGATACTCTGGCTCACTTTCTGTAGGCGGTGGGAAACTTGCGAACTTGTTAGTTTCAAATTCCCAGGAAAACGAGTTTGGCCGACTTCGCAACGGGTATGTTTTCTCATTTTGAACTTGAAAAACCAAACCAACGCCAGCCCACTTGGGACGTAAACGGAAGAAATACCTCTGTCCGATTGCCACGGGCGTGATCCGCTTGGGTTGTTGCGGAGCAATGTCCGAGATGTTGCGTTCTCGATCTTGTCGCGTTCCCTCGTGAACAACTTCTACACTTCTAAAACTCCCATGTTTTTCGACGAACCGGCGCCACGACGAGCTTGTTTCCTCTAATTGATCAGTCGGAATCCATTTGAATTTGTCTTCGAACCCCCTTTTGAGGCCCAGCAATCTATTGTCTAACTTGAGCGCGGCTAGGGCATACTGCGGCTGAAGAGGATTGGATTTGGCATGCAGTGTGAAATACAACGCGTAGGCCATCCTCGTTGAGCCGGAGCGTTTTTTTTCGGACCTGAGATTGTCAATTAAATTGGCCCCGTAGTCTTCAGTAACCACCGCACGACTGGGGCGTTCTCCAGTAAGATTTTGAACCTCGACCACAAAATGGTTCTTTGCGTCGTTATCTTTCAGCGCCTCGTGAACAGCCTCGCCGATAGCAAATTTCACATCCTGAACTGATAACGCTTGAGTTCGAATAATGGGGTCAATGTCGTCCCTGAATCGGCGGTATTGAGGGAGCAAATCCAAACCTGATTTTCCTTCATCGGGCGAACCGTTAGCGAACCACGTCTCCTGAATGTCTTACATTCTATGGTTTGGGCGTATACTGCCTCCCGTTACGCCAATATTCAACGGCCTCTGGTTCGTCTGAATTGCGTCTGTACTTTATCACCGCGGGCTCGCCACCCTCGCGGTGCTTTTCATCATTGCTAGCCCAAATCTGTTGCAGTGGCTTCCCTGACGAAAGGTCGAGATGGATGGAAGCCGGGCCCCCGTCGGTTCTGCTGAGCTTACCGCGTTGGTACCAAGCCCTGTACTCCATCTGTTGATTTTCGAGTTTGGAGACAACTGCTGGGCCATTTGGTCGATCCAACTGTCCGTCCCCATTCCGCCAAGTTTCAGAGATGACTTCTCCGCTAGTTTCATCAATTTCAATTTCTACATGGTATGTTGTTTTTTGCATGATCCTCCCAGAAAATTGTTAAAAAACAAAAGTATATCACATTTTTCTGTCGAAGGGAAAATGCTTGGGGCCTGAAGTATCCTGATTACTGTCGATTACTGGCACGGCTACCACGGGCTACGCCGGGAGACCCCCTAAGAACGTCAACATCGCAAAACTGCGATGGCTTCAAAGGGGGTAATTCGATGATGGAAGTCCCAGCCAATCGCAAGAGTTGGAGATTGTTCGCACGATCCGAATCTGAGGAGCGGTCAATCGCGGTGATGGCGAATGGCCATGCCTGATCCAATCGCATCCCCTCGCTCGCTGGGATTGGATCGTCCGATGCAATCCCAAAATGATCAAGGTGGTGAGCCAAACAACGCGCTGCCGCCGTCGTTGCAGGCGAGTGCCGAGTTGCAGTTTCTCTACAATTACCTGAACGACCGGTTGTTCGACGGCAAGCTGCCGCATTGCATGGTGGTGTACACCCGCAAGCCGCGATGCTTCGGCTACTTCGCACCTGATCGCTTTCGCAATCTCGATGGCAAGTTGGTCCCGGAACTGGCGCTCAATCCGACCTATCTGAGCGTCTTCGGTGACCTCGAGGCCTTCAAGACAATGGCGCACGAGCAAGCGCATGTCGCTAGGTATTTCTTCGGGCCGCTGAATCGGAATGGCCGCAAATCGAGCACGGGCTATCACGACAAGCACTGGGGCGCAGTCATGCGTCAAATCGGTCTGATGCCCTCAAACACCGGGAAACCGGGCGGCAAGCAGACCGGATACCAGATGATGGAATACGTCATCGAAGGTGGGTTGTTCGAAAGGGTCTGCACGGAACTGCTCGCTTCTGGGTTCAAGCTCATTTGGGGCGACAACATTGCGGTTCGTACGACCCATTCCGGCAGCGACGACGGCGCATGCAGTCATCTCGGCACTACGGGCAACGTCAAACCCGCCAAGAAAGACCGGATCAAGTTCACCTGCCCGAGCTGCGCCCTGAACGCCTGGGCCAAGCCGTCGGCCAAGATCGCCTGCGGCATCTGCAGCCTGATCATGACGTCCCAATGAGAGAGGAATTCAAGATGAACACTCAAAATACGTCGGGCACCGCGCCGGAGCGCAAGCGAGATTGGTATCTGTTGGCCTGCATGGCCGGTCTGCCGCTCTTGGCGGTTGCGATGCTCGGCTTTGGCCTGCACCAGATGGGCACGGCCTCGGGCGGGATCGCCGGTTGGGTCAAGCTCTTGATCATTTGCGCCGCTGCCTATGCCGCGAGCTATGGCATCCTCCGGCTTTCCATCGACAAGGGCATCCCGCTCTATACCAGAGGTCGCCGTGCGGCGCCGGTGGTTTGTCTGACGGCCATCCTGCTCATCGGCACGGCGTTTTTTCTGACCACCGCGCCGGGATATGTGATGCCCTCCGTCGTCGAGGCGGAATTGACCGACCATCAGGATGCGTTCAGCGATTATGCCATCGGACGGGTCGCGGTGGCGGACAAGGCCAAAGACCTCGTCCCGGCCATGCAGTCGATAGCCGAGGACCTGCAGGCCAAGCATCTTCGCGAGGCAGACACCGGCTATGGCCCGATTGCCCAGGCGCTTGACGCATTGGCGACCCGGGCCAATGGATTGGCCACGGTCATCACCGGCAGCCTCGGTGTCCGGCAGGGCGTTTTGGACGATATCAATACGCTCCGCGAGGACATGGCCCCGACACTGGCCGATGAGAGTACCAGCATCTGGGAGCGGCGGGCCGCCCTGCGCCGTCAGCATAGCCAGATGCTCAGCCTGCTGGCGGAGCTGGAACGAGCCATCCCGGTCTCGGTCGTACAATCCTATGCCGGAGAGCTGAATGACGGCGTCCTGATCCCGGACCGCGAAGAGGCCAACGCCCGGATCAACCGCGACCTGAGCGGCTATTCCAGCGGTCTGACGGTGCTTCTGGCCGAGCAGCGCGGTGTGGCGGGCCCACCGCCGGAGTTCCCGGAAAAGCCCGGATCGCTCGACACCTTCCACTATATGGGGAAATACGCGCCGATCTTCCTTTTGACCTTTGCCGTCGATCTGATTTTCCCGGTGCTGCTCTTCATGCTGACGCTTTGGACGGTTGCAAGCGTCTCGCCGCCCCCGGCGCGGGTGCGCAAACCGCGGGTGCAGACCGACACCGACGTTCTGACCGGTCTCAAGGCCATGGATGTCCGCCGTCTGGCACCGCCAGAAGACCCTTCAAGCGATGCGGCCGATGACGCCTCGTCACAGGGCAGGGCCGAGGACGATCCGAAACCAGCACCGCCGCTTCCACATCGCAAACCACGCCGTCCGAACGGCAAATCCAAGTGTTGAGGAGGAAACAAGATGCCGATTGATATCAACACATTGCCTGTCTCAGGCCAGGTTCTGTTCGGCGCGGCGTTCTGGGGTGCCATATCGGCTCTGGCGCTGGGGCCGATGGTTGCAGACAGGTCCATGAAACAGCTTGGCTGGAGCCAAATCTGCGAGACCGAGATTGCCGCAGAGATCGAGGCGATGAAGCCCGTTGTGCGCCAGACGCCAAAAGTCGGCTGTGAAACGCTACTGGGTATCGCAGAAGGTCTTGTTGCGCCGTCACAGCGCCTCGGATCGTGCGACGGGGCCATGGGCGCGTTCATCGACGGCCTGTCCGACCTAGCAGCCGAGTTGGACCCGGTCGCCCGCGCCGAAGAGGCTGCCAGAGAAGCCGCCAATCGCCGCTTGGAGCGGTCGGCTGAACGTTCCGAGACAAGATGCAGATGCGCCGCCTCGGTGGTGGCCTCCGACAGGCTCCGCTGGGGGCTTTATGCCGGATCGCTGCGGGTTTTCGGCAAAGGCACCGAGGCGTTGACCGCCGATCTGACCCAGGCGCTGCACCAATCCGCTTGCGCGATGAAACCGGAGGGCTGAACGATGATCTTTGGCACCTACCGCTTCGTCGCAGGCGGCGTCGAGACGCAGAACGACACTTATATGCTGCAAAATATCACGGCGATATCGGCCCGCCGCCCGTTCCTGGGCGCAGGGCTCTCCATCGCCGCTTTGCTGGCCGGATTCGGCGCGGCCTTCCACGACCTTCTGTTTGCCCACGAATGGGCAATCCTGGGCGGGATTTGTACCGCGCTGACTGGGGTTAGCCTCTGGCTCGGGCGGCTTCAGCTCTTGAGCCGCGATCTGCGCGGGCTCGATCTCGGCACCGCGCTCTATGGCTCCTATCGCCATCTCAACCGCCTGCGCAGGGAAACCGCCGCCGCCATCCACGTCGCCCGCAAAGAGGACAGGTCATGAGACCAGGACATGAACTCCGAACCAGCGATGTGCTCAGTGTCTAGGGAGACAGACATGACATTCCAAAAGCGGTCGCATCCAGCCCCCACCGTATCGGGCTGGTCGGAACTTGGGTCGGTGATCGCGGTGAACGCGCGGTTGCTCCTCGCGGCCCTCTTCGTGGTCGTCGCCCGGCAGCTCTGGCCGGACAGCCCTGAGTGGTACGGCTTTGGGTTGATCAGCATCTGCCTTGTTGGTGCCTCTGTCGCCCTAGCTATCGACGGTTTCCGCGAGATGCTTCGGGGCCTGGCGCGCAAGCGCACGGTGGAGAGCCAAACCAAGGACGCTGTGGAGACGAAGCTCTCCCGTCCGGTGTCGACGGATGTGTTGCGCGATGCGGGCATGAAGCGATGAGCGTAAACCTCGAAATCCGCCGAATTCTCGGCCTTGAGGAGGATGGCGGCGAGATCATGGAGCCGGACAACACCTCCTCCGGCCTGGTCATCGGCGGCATCGGGTCCGGCAAGACCACCTGCGCCATTGTGCCTGCGGTACAGGCGATGATCGCGGATCGAGATCGTGGCCTGATCCTCAATGACGCCAAGAACGGCGAGATCGCCAGCCAGATCGGCGACATGGCCAAGAAACTGGGCCGCAAGTTTGGAGCCATTGATCCGTTCAATGCGCTTGGGGAAGATTTCCCCCACAAGATCAGGGTCAACGAACTCTCCGGCCTGGTGACGGCCTATCAGCAAGGCGATCCGGGCCTGCCTTTCCTGATCAAGGGTGTGACGCAGACGCTTGTGCCAGAGCCTGATAATGACCAACGGAATTTCTATTGGCGCGAAGAACCGCGCCTGAGGCTCAAGTTCGGTCTACTCACGCTGCTGAAACGAAGCTCGGCACTCTGCACGCTGGGCGGATTGGCAGGCATCATCACGGACACCCACATCTTCGACAAGATGACCGACATCGCAGCCGAAGAAGCGGAAGAACGTCCACTTCGCGCAGTGGCCTCGCAAATCCGCGAAATGCGTGAGCGCAATCCCGAGCATCATTTCCAGCACATGGGGGCCGCGATCTCCGCACTGGACCTCTTCGACGAAGGTCCTCTGCATGAGGCTGGGTTCTGCGCGGATGTCACGCACGAAGAACTCATAGCGGACAACTGGATCGTGTGTTCCGTCACGCCCGCGCGCTTCATCGAACAGATCGGCACCTATTCCGCCGTGCACTTCAACACGCTCTTGGGCCTACAGTTGACCGGCAAATATGGCCGCTCGGATTTTATCGTCGACGAAGCGCCGTCAGGGCCTTTCCATCCGTTTTTCCGCGATCTGAATACCATACGCGGCACCGGCGGGCGCATCCTGCTGGCCGGGGTCTCCAGAGCCGCCTTTATCAAGCGTTACGGCGAAAAAGTATTCGCTATGGCCGAGGAGAACTGCCGGGTCAAACAGTACCTGCAGGTGGCCACCCCGGAGGAGGCCGAGCGCATCGTCAAAGCCGCCGGAGAGGAAAAGACGGTTAGCAACACGGTCGGGCTGAATTCGGACAAGACCGAGTTCTCCAACACGATCAACACCGGCAAGCAATCGCGCCTGACGGTTGACGGTCTAATGAACATGAAGCGGTCCGATCAGGTGATCCAGGTGGCCGGAGTCGGCACATTCGTCCGGCCCAAGGTCTGCCAGAACCAGATCGCGCCGACATGCTTCATGCTGTCGGATAATCACGTAGAGCGCGGGCGGCTAGAGCCGGACCCGAAAGTGACATTGCCCACCGGACGGGAGGGCGAAACATGAGGTTTGTCCGTTTCTTCCTCTGGGTGGTGCCATTGGCCGTTGTGCTGTTGCTCTGGAACGGCGCCGGATCGCTTTACGTCATCAGGAACTACGAATTCCTCAACAATGGCGATCCATACAATCCATTTGCCACCCGGTACTACACCAGCTGCACCTTCACGAATTTCCGCGACACGGTCACCGTTCCCGCCAGAGGTGGGCGCTGTGGCTGGATACGGGTCTTCTGGGCCGGAGGTGCATCATGACCGGATCAGTGTACCGAACGGATGTATTGCGCCTCTACAGGCTCCGGGATGCGCGGTCTGAGACCAAGCTTGCGCGTCAATTCAACCCGCGCCTTGGCCTTCAGGCAGTCGAGGATCAGGTCTTGCTCGATCTTGCCGTCGGCGATCAACCCGTCGCAATGCGCCCGGTCGCCACTCGCAAAGACCCGGTAGGGTGCAATGGCTTCCCAAAATCCGGGGTAATCCTTCGGTTCCAGCCAGTCCGCAACGTCTTCAATGTCTTCAAAAATAACCATCATAACAGAATACCACACCATTGTTTTGAAACGCAAATTTTCGAGGTTAGGAGGGCTGGGCAATGAGTTTCGCCACCGAACGTGCGATGCAGGAGATGTATTGTGGCGCAATCAAGGAAAAGACCATCCGGATGCTACAGCATGACGTGGATTGGCGTCGGTTCCGGGCGAATTCGGAAAGGGCCATCGCACGCACCGCCGAAGAAAACGAAAGCTACAAAACCGACTATGTGCTGCGCGTCGGCAAGGCGCGAGAAGAACTTCTGCGCAAGGCCGGGTCGCTCACTCACGAACACCCGACACCGGTCGGCACCGACAGGTTCGACGGCGACAGGATCAACCGGCTGGCTCAGACCAAGGTTCGCGATGACCATGAACGGACCCTGCTTGCAATCCTGAACGACGAAATAACTGGCTATGAGGACATCGAGGAAAGCATCCGCGCCCGTGAACACTTTAGAGGCGGTCCAACGAAAGAGTTCAAGAGAACGACGGATCGCCGAAGTGGCCGGGACCGTCGCATGCCCGAGAGGTGATTGCCCGCGAATGATCAATCCGACGCGCCAAAATCGCCAATTAGGGCAGCAATTATGACCGAAGGATCAACGACAGAAAGGAAGGAAAGAAAATGACCACCGAATTTGCAGACCCGAAACGTATGGAGGCGCGCACCGCGCCGCATGCTCAGCGGATGACCGACAGCCAGTTTGATGAGACTTGGGACATGGCCGGTATTTTGCGCCGTGGTATCCAGAAATCCGGCAAGTTCGCCGAAAAGCTCGACCATCAGTCAATTGCCTTTGCGCTCGGCCAGAAGATTTCCAAAGAACAGGCTGAACTGGTCCTACGCGATCAGTATGAGGCGCGCTACGGCGAAACCATGAGGCAGACCCTGGACGGATTGCACGACCGGGAAACCATACTGCGTGAAGCGGGAGGCGACCAAGCACTCTACTACGCGGGCACGGTTGAAACCCTGATCAGCGACGGCGACACGATGCCCTTTTACAAGGCCTTTGATGCCGCTGCCGTCGATATGGCGCGCCAGCACGGGATCACCGAGACGGGCGCAAAATCAATGATGAAGGATGCGTTTCAGAAAGCCCGGAACCGCGATCTCTACGAAACCGGCAAGGCGTTGGAAGAACAACACCATAAGCCGGTGCGCGAAGCCGAGAACACCGCGCGCCGGGCTAAAAATCCCAGGGCGCGTCAAGCGAACCGGCAGATGGGACCCGCGAGGTAATACGCTGGTATGATTGAAGAATTTTTCTTGCGCGCGAACCACAGCTTGGTGTAACGACCAGGCATTTTGCACGCAAGATTGATGACATGAGGCATTTGATGACCGAGCAAAGACCGATTGAAAAACCCGCTCAAGGGGCGCTGGCCCTCCGCTTCGACTGGGAGGACTGGCTGCCCTATTTGGCGGACAGCGAACTCTCAGAAGATCAAAAGCGTGAGTTCATCGAGTCGCTCTGGGCGATTGTCATGGGCTTTGTCGATCTGGGCTTCCACCTCAATCCGACGGCAGAAATCTGTGGAGAAACCATCGATCTGAGGGCCGTGCTGGAGGCCGCCGTGCTAAACTCGAACCAAAACGCGAAGACAAGAAGGGAGGCGGCGGAATGACAGAGAACAGACAGGAGGCTGTCATCTATTGCCGGATATCCTCGGCGGCGCAGGCGGCCAAAGGCGACGGGCTTGCCAGCCAGGAAACCCGTTGCCGAGAATACGCACGGTATCAGGGACACGACGTGATCAAGGTCTTCCACGACCGGATGTCCGGGGGCGTTGCAGACCGCCCGGCCATGACTGCCATGCTGGCCTTCCTGCGAAAACGCAAAGCGCAAACCGTTGTGATCATCGACGACATCAACAGGTTCGCGAGGGATGTCGTCGCGCATTGGCAGCTCAGAGCGCTGCTTTCAGAGGCAGGCGGGAAGCTCGAAAGCCCCAATATCGAGTTCGGGGATGGTTCCGATGCCAAGCTGAAAGAAAACCTGATGGCCTCGGTCTCTCAGCACCAAAGAGAGAAGAACCGGGAGCAAACGAAACACAGAATGCGCGCGCGCCTGATGAACGGTTATTGGGTGTTCCACGCCCCGCTCGGCATGAAATACGAAAAGGTCTCCGGCCACGGAAACCTGCTCGTCCGCGATGAGCCGGTTGCGTCCTACATTCAGGAAGCACTGGAAGGCTTCGCAACCGGGCGGTTCGAAACCCAGGGCGAGGTGAAGCGCTTTCTGGAAGGCTGCCCCGAATTTCCGAAGGACTTTCCGGACGGCACGATCCGTTTTGAAAAGGTCATTCGCATCATGCGCCGCATTCAATACGCGGGCTATGTCGAGCGTCCCGAGTGGGACGTGCCACTGCGCAAGGGCCACCATGATGGGCTGGTTACGCTGGAAACCTGGCAGGCCGTGCAAGATCGTATCGATGGCGGCAAGCGTGCTCCGGCCCGGAAGGACATCAATGCCGACTTCCCGCTGCGCGGCTTTGTCCTCTGCGGCGATTGCGGCAACCCGCTGACGGCCAATTGGTCAAAGAGCAAGACCGGCAAGAAGCACCCGTATTATCTCTGTTTCACAAAGGGCTGTGACAGCCATAGGAAGTCGATCCCTCGCGACGAATTGGAAGGTGCGTTCTCAGGCTTCCTGAAAGAACTCCAGCCCTCAGAGGGCATGATCACCCTCACCAAGGCGATGTTCAGAAACGCCTGGGATCAACGTATGACGCAGGCACAGGCTGGTGTGACATCTCTGAAACGCGATATCGCCAAGATCGAAAAGCAAATCGACGGCCTGCTCGACCGAATTGTCGACGCCACCATACCGTCCGTCGTAGCAGCATATGAGAAACGCCTTGCCAAGCTCGAAACCGAGAAGCTTGTAGCAGAGGAAAAACTGGCAAAAGGCATCCATCCCAAGCATAGCTTCGACGAATTGTTCGAACTCGCCTGCCAGTTCCTCGCAAGCCCTTGGAAACTCTGGGAATCAGGCCACCTGACCCTGCGCAGAACAGTGCTGAAACTGGCCTTTACCGACCGCATTTCCTACGACCGGAAAACAGGACTTCGAACCCCGGAAACCACCTTACCCTTCAAGGTGTTAGGGGGGTTCTCAGGTCAGAATTGTTTGATGGCGGAGACGAAGGGATTCGAACCCTCGAGACGGTTTCCCGCCTACTCCCTTAGCAGGGGAGCGCCTTCGACCACTCGGCCACGTCTCCGCCGACGCGTATAGCGGTCGGGAGCTTCAGAGAACAAGTGGATTCTTCCGTGACGGTGGGCGCCGCTCTGATTGGCCCACAGCACCTACTGCCAGATCTGGGCCGAGCTCGATTTCGCGACTGTGACTGGCGCGGCGAATGTGAACGGTCGATCAGGTTGGCGGGCACTCAGTCATGCGTCCGCGGCAGTTTTCACCAAAGCGACGGGCCCGCCATCCAGACGGCAAGCAAGCCGGTCCCGCCGAGACGCCGCAATCTGCCACCCACTCGGCGGCGCGTCGCGGTAGCCCTACGCGGATTCCTGCCGGCTTAGGATGCACATGCCCCCGCCGCGGGAAAAGACGTATCGCAAGTGCATTTTTCCCAGCGGTTGCCTTGCCTTAAGGCCAGACTGCTTGTGACCGACAAACACCACAACCTGCCTTTTAGCCCCGCATTCCCGCCTGCAGGCTTTGTTTATTGGACTGCCTGTGCAACCAAATCGGCAAAGGTCTGCCGAGGCGGATGCGGTCGTTCCGCCAGTTCCACCGGTGTTCGCTGGGAGTTACGAGTGGCGGTGCGGTCCCACCGACTCGACAAGACCCAACGATAATGCCGGAACGGATACGGGACATGATGCGACTTTCCAGGACAGTTCGGACCTTCCTCGCAACGCTCGGCCTGATGGTCGCGGGTGGCCTCGCCGCGGCGCAGCCGGCACCGCCGACGATCGACAAGGCGTTCTCGACCGATCCGATCGCGCCCGGCGGGGTGTCGCAGATCACGCTGACGATCACCAACCCCAACCCGTCCGAGCCGGTCTCCGACATCGCCTTCACCGACGCCCTGCCCTCGACGCCCGGGATCATGGACGTGGCCGACGGCGCCGCCGCGACGACCTGTGTCGGCAGCACGCTGAGCGCGCCCGAAGACGCGACTTCGATCGTCTTTTCCGACGGCGGACTGGGCGGCGGCGAGTCCTGCGTGATCACCGTCAACGTGACCGCCTCGGATGAGGGGCTTTACACCAATGCCGCGTTTCCGTTCAGCTCGTCGCTCGGGCCCGGAACTTCGGCGGCGGCCGACCTGACCGTCCTGGACGGCTCGGTCGGCTTCGACAAGTCGTTTTCGCCCGATACCGTCTCGCTCGGCGGCACCTCGACGCTGACCTTCACCATCGACAATACAGACGGCGAAGGGCCGATCGCCAACCTCGATTTCACCGACATCCTGCCCACGGGCATGGAGATCGCCAGCCCCGCCAATGCCTCCACAACCTGCGTCAGCGCCGGTTTCCCGAGCACGACGCTGACCGCGACCCCGGGATCGAGCACCATCGTCTTGGACGCGGACGGGTCGACCACGTCGCCCGGGTTCGAGGTGCTGGCCGCGGGCGCCACCTGTACCGTCACGGTCGACGTCACCGCGACTGGCGGCGGCGAGCTGATCAACACAGCCGAGTTGCTGGTCGATTTCGGCGACCCGATCCTGGCCAGCGGCACGTTGAACGTCACCGTCGATCCGCTGAACCTTTCCAAGGAGTTCGTCACCAACCCCGTCAATGCCGGCGACGACACGGTGCTTCGGTTCACGCTGGAGAACTTCAACCGCACCGAGGCCGCAACGGCCGTGGCGTTCACCGACGACCTGGCCGCGACGTTGGGGTCGCCCCTGCCGGGGCTGCTGTTCACCGCCTTGGAGTCGAACTCCTGCGGCGGCCTGGTGTCGGGGGTCGGCACCAACTTGATCAGCTTCTCCGGGGGCGTGATCGCCCCGGCCGGGACCTGCATCATCGAAGCCACCGTGACGGTGCCCGCCGGCGCTGTCGGCGGAACCTACCTCAACACGACCTCGAGCCTGACTGGCAGCGTCGGCGGCGAGATGGTCTATGGCACCCCCGCGACGGACGATCTGATCGTGCCCGCAGGCGGCGGCGCGCCGGCGTTGACGCTGGAGATTCTCGACACGATCCCGCCCTTGCCGGGGCCGGGCGACGACGTGGTGTTCCGGTTCACGATCCAGGACAACTCGACCGCGGGCTCGACGGATCTGGCGGCGACGCTTGAGCTGGCGCCGCCGCTTGCGACCTCGGTCGTCGCCACGCTGCCGCTGGACCCCTGCGGCACCGGGTCGACGTTGTCGCTGCTGACCGGCGGCTTCGGCGAGCGCACTCTGTCGTTGGAAGACGGCGTCCTTGGGGCGGGCTTGAGCTGCAGCTTCGACGTCACCGTGACGATCCCTGCCGGCACGCCCGGCGGCGACTACCTTTTCACCACGAGTTCGGTGACCGGCACGGTCAGCGGCAGCAGCGTCACCGGTCCCGGCGACAGTGATTACCTGACCGTCTCGGGTGGGCTCGGCATGCTCTTCAGCAAGGCGTTCTCGGAAAACGCAGCCCCCGGCGGCACGGTCGATCTGAGCTTCGTCATCGGCAACACGTCGGACTTCACCGACGCCACCGCGATCAACTTCACCGACGATCTGAGCCTGGTTCTGAGCGGGCTGACGGCGGGTGTGGCGACGGTCAACACCTGCGGCGGCGTGCTGTCCGGCACCTCGATGCTGAGCTATACTGGCGGGTCGTTGAGCGCCGGCGGCTCGTGCACGATCACCGTGCCGGTGACCGTCCCGGCCTTGGCCGCGCCGGGCACCTACACCAACACCACCACGGCCCTGCGCGCCACGCCCGCGGGTGGGACCGAAGAGACCTTCGGCATCGCATCCGCGCCGCTGACGGTCGCGGGCGTCACGTTCAGCAAGACGTTCCTGACCAATCCGGTGATCGCCGGCGGGACCACCATCTTGCGGTTCACCATCGAGAACCAGCACCCGACCCTGACGGCGATGGATTCCGGTATCGCGGCGTTCACTGACTCGCTCGCGGCGATCCTGCCTCTCACGCCGGACATCACCGCGACGGGCGGGCCCAGCGTCAACACATGCGGCGGCGCGCTGACCGGCACGACCTCGCTTACCTATACCGGGCTCGACTTGGCGCCGCTGACCACCTGCACCATCGAGGTCGAGCTGTCGGTGCCCGCCGGGGCCGCCGACGGTACCTATGCCAACGTCACCAGCGCGCTGGCCACCACGGTCGGCACCGCCGACGCCGCCTCGGCCTCGCTGACGGTGCAAAGCACCCAGCTGGCGCTGACCAAGAGCTTCACCGACGATCCGGTGGCGCCGGGCGACACGGTGACGCTGGAATTCACGCTGACCAACGAAAACACCAGCCTGGCCGCCACCGGCGTCGAGTTCTCCGACGATCTGGCCGCGATGCTTACGGGCACGATCTTTACCAGCGTTCTTTTGGACGACTGTAGTGCGACGATTTCGGGCATCGGGACGTCGCTGATCGACGTCGAGGACGTGGCGCTTGCCGCCGGCGCCTCGTGCACCATCCGCACGCTTCTGACGATCCCCGGCGGCGCCGCTGCCGGGGCGAAAACCAACACCACGTCCAGCGTCTTCGGCCTGCTCAACGGGTTCTCGGTGACCGGCGACCCGGCGAGCGACACGCTGGACATCAGCACGGTCGGCACGACGTTTTCGAAGTCGTTCGGCGGTCCGACGATCCCCGGCGGGTCGACGACGCTGACCTTCACCATCACCAACCCCAACGCGACCGTGCTGACCGGCCTGTCATTCACCGACGATCTGGGCGCCGTGCTGTCCGGGTTGGAGGCGACCTCGCTGCCCGCAACGCCTTGCGGGCCGGGATCCTCGATCACCGGCACCGATGTTCTGTCGTTCTCGGGCGGCGAGTTGGCGGCAAGCGGCGGCATGTGCAGCTTCATCGTCGACGTGACGGTTCCGGTGCCGGCGGCGGCGGGCGTCTACACCAACACCACCTCGGATCTGACCTCGTCGGGGCTGTTCTCGGCCAGCCCGGCCATGGCAGATCTGACCGTCAATGCCGCCGTGGACGTCTCGGTCAGCAAGGACGACGGCGTCACCAGCGCCACGCCGGGCGACAGCGTGATCTACACTATCGTCGCCGCCAATGCCGGTCCGTCCGACGACCCCTCGGTGGCCTTTAACGACACCTTCCCCGGCAATCTAAGCTGCACGTACAGCTCGGTCGCCGCCGGCGGCGCGACCGGGAATTCGGCCTCAGCCACCCCGGCCGCGAGCATCACCGACACACTGTCGCTGCCTGCTAGCTCTTCGGTCACCTACACCGCGACCTGCGCCATCGATCCCTCGGCCACCGGCACGCTCTCGAACTCGGCAACGGCGACCGCGTCGATCAACGACTTGGTTCCCACCAACAACTCGGCGGCCGATACCAACACGGTGCTGACGCCCTCGGCGGATGTGAGCGTCAGCAAGACCGACGGCGTGACCAGCGCCATACCCGGCGGCAGTCTGACCTACACCATCGTCGCCGCCAATGCCGGCCCGTCGAACGACCCCTCGGTGGTCTTCGCCGACACCTTCCCCAGCGAGCTGAGCTGTACCTACGGATCTGTCGCCGGCGGCGGCGCGACCGGAAACTCGTCCTCGGGCACGCCGGTCTCGGGCATCGCCGACGGCCTGTCGCTGCCCGCCGGCGGGTCGGTCACCTACACCGTGGCCTGTGACATTGCGGCATCAGCCACCGGCACCCTGAACAACTCCGCCAGCGTCATCGGATCGGTGAGCGACCCTGTCCCCGGCAACAACACCGCCGCGGATACCGATACGCTGCTGATGCCCTCCGCGGATATCAGCGTGACCAAGACCGACGGCCTGACCAGCGCCACGCCCGGCGCTGGCCTGGTCTACACCATCATCGCCGCCAATGCCGGCCCGTCCGACGACCCGGCCGTCGAGGTCGACGATACCTTCCCGCCCGAGTTGAGCTGTAGCTACAGCTCGTCCGAATCCGGCGGGGCCAGCGGCAACTCGTCCTCGGCCACGCCCGTGGCCGGCATTTCAGACACACTGTCGCTGCCAGTGGGCGCTTCGGTCACCTACCTGGCCACCTGCACCATCGACCCCACGGCGACCGGCACCTTGTCGAACACCGCCTCGGCGTCACCCTCGGTCTTCGACCCAGACGACGGCAACAACGTGGCGACCGACGCCGATACGCGGCTGGCGCCCGAGGCCGATATCTCGATCACCAAGACCGATGGCGCCACGGCCGCCCGCGCCGGCGGGTCGCTCACCTACTCGATCGTGGTCTCCAATGCGGGCCCCTCGGTCGACACCGGCGTGATCGTCAGTGACACTTTCCCGCCCGAACTCAGCTGTACCTATTCGTCGACGGCAAGCGGCGGCGCCACCGGCGGGTCGTCGTCCCCCACCCCAGTCGCGGCGTTCTCTGACACGCTGTCGATGCCGGTAGGGTCTTCGGTGACCTACACCGTGCCCTGTGCCATCAGCGCCACGGCGTCGGGAGCGCTGACCAATACGGCGACGGCGACGGCCTCGGCCACCGATCCGGCTACCGGCAACAACTCGGCCACCGACGGCGACACCATCGTCGATCCGGCGACGCTCGACTTCAGCAAGGTGTTCGCGCCGGACAGCATCAACCAGGGCGCAGAAACCACGCTGACCTTCACCATCGACAACACCGGCAACGTGGTCGCCGCGACGTCGCTGGAATTCACCGACCCATTCCCGCCCGGCATTGTCGTGGCCGCCGATCCGATGGTCTCGAATACATGCGGCGGGACCTTCACCGCGACGCCCGAGGACCCGTCGGTCGCTCTGACTGGCGGCACGGTCGGCGCAGGCGGGTCTTGTACCATATCGGTCGTCGTCCGCGCCGATGACGCGGGCGCCTTCGACAATTTGACAACCGATTTGATGTCGTCACTGCCGACTGTGGGCGGTGCGTCCGATACGCTGACTGCCAACCCGTCCGGGACGCCGCTCTTCAGTAAGGAGTTCGCCGACGACACCATCGCGCAGGGCGCCGAGACGGTGTTGACCTTCACTGTCGACAATACGGCCAATGCGACAGAAGCGACCGGCTTGACCTTTGCCGATCCGTTCCCGCCGGGCATGGTGGTCGCCGAGACGCCCGGCGTCGACAACGGCTGTGGCGGAACCTTCACCGCCACTGCCGGCGACACCTCTGTCGGTCTTGCTGGCGGTACCGTCGCGGCAAGCACCAGTTGTACCATCGAGGTGACCGTGCGCGCGCTCGAGGCCGGTACGCTCGACAACGAGACCAGCGATCTGACATCGTCGCTGCCGCCCGCGCTCGCCGCCACCGATACGCTGACCGTCAATGCCGCCGTGGCGCCAGTATTCATGAAGGCGTTTGCCGACGAGACCATCTCGCAAGGCGCCGAGACGGTGCTGACCTTCACTGTCGACAACACGGCAAACGCAATCGAGGCGACCGGACTGACCTTCACCGATCCCTTCCCGCCCGGAATGCAGGTTGCCGACACACCCGGCGTCGATAATGGCTGCGGCGGTACCTTCACCGCCACCGCCGGCGCCACGACGGTCGATCTGGCTGGCGGCACCGTTGCCGCCGGCGCGCTGTGTACCATCGAGGTGACGGTGCGCGCGCTGGATGCCGGCGGGCTCGACAACGAAACCGGCGACCTGACCTCGTCGCTGCCGGACGCGCTCGGCGCAACCGATTCGCTGACGGTCAACACCGCCGTGGCACCCGGCTTCACGAAGGCGTTTGCCGACGAGATCATCCTGCAAGGCGCCGAGACGGTGCTGACCTTCACCATCGACAACACTGCCAACGCGATTGAGGCCACCGATCTGCTCTTCACAGATCCGTTCCCGCCCGGGCTGGTGGTCGCCGACACACCCGGCGTCGATAATGGCTGCGGCGGCACCTTCACCGCCACAGCGGGGGCCGAGACCGTCGATCTGGCCGGCGGCACCGTCGCCGCAGGCGCAGTTTGTACCGTCGACGTGACGGTGCGCGCGCTGGTGGCCGGCGCCTTGGACAACGAGACCGGCGATTTGACTTCGTCGCTGGCCCCGGCCGGATCCGCCACCGACACGCTGAACGTCACCGCGGCGTCGCCGCCGGGCTTCAGCAAGGCCTTCGATCCCGGTCGGATCGACCAGGGTGCCACTGCGACGCTGAGATTCACCATCGACAACTCGGCCAACGCCATCGAGGCCACCGACCTGGACTTCACCGATCAATTCCCCGAGGGGCTGATCGTTGCCGCCGCGCCCGGTGTGGTCAACGACTGCGGCGGTGCGGTCACGGCCACAGCGCTCGAGGACTCCGTCGCACTGACCGGCGGCACCGTCGCGGCCGGCGCGAGTTGCACGATCGAGGTCACCGTCCAGGCGCTTCTGGCCGGGAGCCTCTTGAACACCACCTCGGCCCTGACCTCCTCGCTGGCCGATGCGGCGGCGACCAGCGCGACGCTGGCCGTCGACGCGGTACCGTTGAGCCTGTCGCTGGGCTATGCGCCGGCAGAGATCGAGCAGACCCAGACCTCGACCTCGACCTATACGCTGCAGAACACCGCGGCGATCGATGCGAGTGCGGTGGCGTTGTCCGACACGCTGCCGGCCGGCGTGACCATCGCCTCGCCGAGCAGTGCATCGACCACTTGTTCCGGCGGCGCGCTGTCGGCGCCGGCCGGCGGCACCTCGGTCAGCCTGAGCGGCGGCTCCCTGGCGGCCGGCGCGAGCTGTACGATCACGGTCGATGTCACCTCGGCCATCGTGGGCAGCTATCCCAACACCACCGAAAGCGCGACCTCGTCGCTGGGGACCAGTGCCAATGCCAGCGCGACGCTGACTGTCAACCCGGCCACCACCGGCACCGTGACCATCGTGCAGGAAACCGACACCGACGGCGATTACGTGTTCTCCTCGGCCGAGGCGCTTTTGAACTTCACCATCACCACTGCGGGCGGCGCCGGCATAGAGGGCCCGATCACCCTGGCGGTCGGGACCTACGCGATCACGCAAAGTCCGCCCGACGGCGTCGGCAACACCGACATCACCTGCGATGACGGCGACAGCACCGGCGATCCGGTCGCGCGCACGCTGTCGATCAGCCTCGATCCGCTCGAGGCGGTGACCTGCACCATCACCTCGATCTCGACCCGGCAGCGCACCGTCGACACGATCAACCGCTTCCTGACCAAGCGCGCCGATCTGATCCTGGCTTCCGAGCCCCGGCCCGGCCGCCGGTTTGCGCGGCTCAACCGCGGCTTCGGCAACGCCACCCGGCTAAGCTTCGCCACCGGCGATCTGAAGGCGCTGTTGCCGTTCACCGCCGAGATCAGCCGCGGCTCGAACGAATACCGCTTCTCGACCAGCCTGGTGCAGATGCGCGAGGCGGCCGCCAGCATCGAGCTTGCCCATGGCGCCACCAGGGACGCGGTTTATGTCGACAACTACCGCTTCGACGCCTGGTTCGAGGCGCAATACAAGAAGTTCGACGGCGGCGCCGACGGCGAGGGCCATTTCGCCGTGGCCTATTTCGGCGCCGATTATCTGGTGACTCCGGACGTGCTGGTCGGCGCGGTCCTGCAGATCGACGACATGGAGGATGTCTCGACCGTGCTCGGCAGCTCGGCGCGCGGCACCGGCTGGATGATCGGGCCCTACATGACGGCCCGGCTGGCGCCAAACCTCTATTTCGACGGCCGCATCGCCGCCGGCCAGTCGAGCAACGAGGTCAGCCCGTTCAACACCTATACCGACAGCTTCTCGACCGACCGCTGGATGGCGATGGCGAGCCTCACCGGCGAATTCGAGCAAGGACCGTGGACGATCCGGCCCACCGCCAGTTTCTCCTACTTCCAGGAGACGCAGGAGGGCTATGTGGACTCGCTCGGCGTGACGATCCCGTCGCAGACCATCGAGCTTGGCCAGATCAAGCTTGGCCCGACCTTCACCGGAAGGTTCGAGACCGATACCGGCATGATCTACGCGCCCTATTTCAGCGTCGATGCGATCTACAACATCGGCAATACCTCGGGGGTGACGGTGACCAACCCGTCGACCCCGGCCACCGAGGGCTGGCGGGCGCGGCTGCAGGCGGGGGTGGATTTCACCACGCCGGGCGGCGCGCGGATCTCGTTCGGCGGCAACTACGACGGCATCGGCCGCAGCGGCTTCGACGTCTGGGGCCTCGCCTTCGACGTGACGATCCCGCTGAAGATCCCGAAGGCCCGGTAGCGCGGGGCCGGCGTTGACAGGCTGAGCCGGCGCGGGTGTTGGCGTGGCGGGGCCTAGGTGACCTAGCGAGAAGCCGCGCCATCGCCGAGCCGCAGGGCGGCGATCCGACGTGTGAACTGGTGCGCTTTATGGCTGTCGAGTCCGTAGGACCTCACGCGATGCGCTGGTGTTGACCAATCGCCGCCCCACCCGGGCGGGTCGGCGATGGCGCGGCGGCCTGCTGCCTT
>JASJCA010000138.1 GCA_030066215.1 Rhodobacter sp.
GCCCCGTCGCGGTTGACGAAGGTCTGCTCGACCGCGACGGGGCCGGCACGCTGAAGCTGGGCCAGGCGCGGGGCGTGGCCTTGCTGGTACCGGCGCAAGCGGGGCTGCCGGTGGGCGAATACGCGCCGAACACGGTGAAGAAGACCGTCGTGGGCGTGGGCCACGCGGCGAAGGTCCAGGTCGACCACATGGTGCGGCTGCAGCTGCCGGGGGCACGGATTGCCGGGCCGGATGCGGCGGATGCACTGGCGGTGGCGTTGTGCCACGCGCATCATGCACGCGCCTCGGGGCGGTTGGAGGCGGCGTTGGGCCGAGCGGGTCTTTGATCGGGCGGCTCGCCGGGCGGCTCGACTATCGCGGCACCGACCACGTGCTGATCGACGTCGGCGGCGTGGGTTACGTGGTCTATGTCTCGGACCGCACGATGGCGGCGCTGCCGGGCCCAGGCGAAGCGGTGGCCTTGTACACCGATCTGCTGGTGCGGGAGGATCTGTTGCAGCTTTTCGGCTTCACCTCGCTGATCGAGAAGGAATGGCACCGGCTGTTGATGTCGGTCCAGGGGATCGGCGCGAAGGCGTCGATGGCGATCCTGGGGACGCTGGGGGCCGAGGGCGTGAGCCGGGCGATCTCCTTGGGTGACGCGACATCGGTGAAGGCGGCGCCGGGGGTGGGGCCGAAGATCGCCCAGCGGGTGGTCAACGAGTTGAAGGACAAGGCGCCGGCGGTGATGGCCATGGGCGGCGCGATCCAAGGAGCGGGCGAGGGTTTGGTGGAGCCGGTGGCGACCGGGGGCGCCGGCGCGGCCGCCCCGTCGCCGCCATCCAGCCGTGGACCCGATACCGCGGCGGCGCAGGCCGAGGCGCTGAGTGCGCTGTCGAATTTGGGCTATGGCCCGGGCGAGGCGGCGAGCGCGGTGGCCGAGGCGGCGGGCACGGAGCCCGAGGCGGACACGGCGGCGCTGATCCGCGCGGCGTTGCGGCTGTTGGCGCCGAAGGGATGAGGATCGCCGGGCGCTCATCGGCTCTGACGGCCCGCTTCGCGGCGCGGCTGCAGGGACACGACAGATGTTTGCCGGGAGGGCCGCGTGTCTGAGCCCGATCCCACCTTGCGCCCCGACCGGCGGCCGGAGGATCTGGACCGGGCGCTTCGGCCGCAGACGCTGGAGGCATTCATCGGCCAGGCCGAGGCGCGGTCGAACCTGGCGGTCTTCATCGAAAGCGCCCGGCGGCGGGGCGAGGCGATGGATCATGCGCTGTTCCACGGGCCGCCCGGTCTGGGCAAGACGACGCTGGCGCAGATCATCGCCCGCGAATTGGGGGTGAACTTCCGCATGACCTCTGGCCCGGTCTTGGCCAAGGCCGGCGATCTGGCGGCGATCCTGACCAACCTGGAAGCCCGCGACGTGCTGTTCATCGACGAGATCCACCGCCTGAACCCGGTCGTCGAAGAGGTGCTTTATCCCGCGCTGGAGGATTTCGAGCTTGATCTGGTGATTGGCGAAGGGCCGGCCGCGCGAACCGTGCGGATCGAGCTACAGCCGTTCACGCTGGTCGGCGCCACGACCCGGTTGGGGCTGTTGACCACGCCGCTGAGGGACCGGTTCGGGATCCCGGTGCGGCTACAGTTCTATTCCGCCGCCGAGTTGGAACAGATCGTCGCGCGGGGCGCGCGGATGCTGGATGTGTCGGCCGAAGATGCCGGCGTGCGCGAGATCGCCAAGCGGGCGCGGGGCACGCCGCGGATCGCCGGGCGGCTCTTGCGCCGGGTGGTGGACTTCGCGGTGGTCGAGGGCGATGGGCGCCTGACCCGCGCCCTCGCCGACCGGGCGCTGACCCGGCTCGGGGTCGACGATCTGGGGCTCGACGGGGCGGACCGGCGGTACCTGTCGATGATCGCCGAGAACTACGCCGGCGGGCCGGTGGGGGTCGAGACGATGTGCGCCGCGCTGTCGGAGAGCCGCGATGCGCTGGAGGAGGTGATCGAGCCTTATCTGTTGCAGCAGGGCCTGATCCAGCGCACGCCGCGCGGGCGGATGCTGGCGGCCAAGGCCTGGGCGCATCTTGGGCTAAAGCCGCCGAAGGCGCCAGGCCAGGGCGAGCTGTTCGGCAAGTGAAACGCGCTGCGCGCGTTGCCTCCGGCGGAGGTATTTGTGGCCAGATGAAGCGGGGGAGCGGGGCGGTATGGCGGCGACCATGACGGCGGACGAGGTCGAACGGCTCTTTACCCGGTCGGACGGGTCGTACCTTTTTGCCCGCTGGGGCCGGCCGATCGCGCCGGTGGTGTTCGGGGTCGAGGACGCCACCTTGTCGGTGGTCAAGGGTGCCTGCGAGGCTGTGGTGGCGCTGGCCGGCCACAAGATGGCCGAGACCGACCCGGAGCTGGGCGCCAACCTGATGGTGTTCTTCTTCCGCGACTGGGAGGAGTTGCCGCAGGTGCCGGGGCTCGACCGGCTGGTGCCGGATCTGGCGCCGCTGGTGGCACGGCTGGTCAAGGCGGAGGCGAACCAGTACCGGGTGTTTCGCTTCGACGACGCCGGCGCGATCCAGGCGGCATTCGTGTTTCTGCGGATGGACGCACATCTGGCGGAGGTCTCGGCCGAGACGCTGGCGCTCTCACAGATGGTGCAGACGATCCTTTTGTGGTCCGACACCGCGTTCCAAGACCGCTCGGCGCTCGCCCGGATCGACACCGGTAAGACCATCCTACGGCCCGAGATTGCCGAGGTGATCCGGGCGGCCTACGACCCGGTAATGCCGGTGGTGGCGCAAGACCCCGCCCACGCGCTGCGGTTGGCGGCTCGGGTGGGCCGGACGGCATGAGGCGGCTGGAGGATTTCGGGAAGTTGAGCCCGGCCGAAGAGCGGCTGCGCGACGAAATCGGGCGCGATGTCAATCCGAACGGGGTTGTGGTGTTCGGCGACGATCTGCCGGAGGCGGATGCGGGGCCGGAGCGGCAGGTGCGCGGGTCGTTCCTGCGCTATCTGATGCTGGGCGGCTGCGACGCGTTGCCTGCGCCGGTGCCGGAATGGGGCGTGAAGATTAAGGGCGCGAGGATCACCGGCGTGTTGAATCTGGAGGGCGCACGCTGCCCAAGGGTCCTAGCATTGTTTGATTGCCGCGTCGACGCCAATGCAGTTTTACGGTCAACGCAACTTGATGGGCTGTACTTTAACGGGAGTAGAGTGCCGAGCCTATTTGCGGATCGTCTAGATGTGCGCGGTGGTGTTTTTCTCCGCGGATTTCGTTCGCAAGGTGCGGTACGACTGCTAGGCGCGCGGATCGGAGGTTCACTCGACTGCGAAGGCGCGGTTCTTTCGTCGGGCGCCGATGGGGTATCACTTCACGGCGATGTGCTGGCTGTGGGGAGCGGCGTGTACTTAGGCGGCGGGTTTCGGTCGCAGGGCACGGTGCGGTTGCTGGGAGCGCGACTGGGCGCTAGCCTTAACTGCGCTGGAGCGGAGATGGCAGCAGGGCCTAACGGCGTTACGCTGTTTGCTGATGGGATTGAGGCAGGCAGTGATGTGCGCTTGAGTGTCGGGTTTAAGTCGGCTGGCACAGTGCGCTTGCTTGGCGCGCGAGTAGGAGGAGACCTCGACTGTGAAGGCGCTATGCTGGGATCCGGTGCGGACGGCTTCTCGCTAAAGGCTGAAGGTGCGGATGTTGCAGGCTGCTTTTTCATCAGAGGGGGAGCGAAGATTACTGGGGTGCTCGGTCTGACGGCCGCTCGGTTTGGTGACATCAACGACGAGAAGGGGAGTTGGCCTGGGCCAGGGCATCTGATCTTGAACCGATGCCGCTATGGGGCTTTCACGGGATCCAGCCCCGTGGATGCGCCCTCCCGGATCGACTGGCTGTCGCGGCAGGATCCGACGCGCTGGGGCGTGGATTTCTGGCCGCAGCCCTCTGAGCAGTGCGCGAAGGTGCTGCGCGAGATGGGGCACGCCGAGGCAGCGCGGGATGTTTTGATCGACAAGGAGCGGCGGCAACGAGCGGCGCGGCGGGTTCGGGCCCGGCGGTGGTCGCAACCACTGCTTTGGCTCTCAGATGCGCTGATGGGGGCGACGACGCGGTACGGGCGGCGGCCGACGGTGGCGTTTCTGTGGCTTCTGGGGTTCTGGCTGCTGGGGGCGGCGGTGTTCGAGGCCGCGGGGCGGGCCGAGGCGATCAAGCCGAACAACGCGTTCGTGCTGCGAAGTCCGGAATGGGCGGCTTGCGCACCGGATTACTTTGCCGAGCGGGGGATGCTGGCGGCCCGCTGGCGGTCCGGCCATGGGTCTCAACTGGATTGCTACCGCGATCAGCCCGAGGCGCAGTCGTTTCCGGACTTCAACGCCCTGGTCTATTCGGCGGACACATTGCTGCCCATCGTGGCGCTGGAGATGCAGGAGTTCTGGATTCCGGACGGGGGCGCGGCTCGGGTCTATCTGTGGGTTCATATCCTGGTCGGCTGGGCCCTGTCACTGTTGGCGGTGGCCGGGTTTTCCGGACTGATCAAGACGGACTGAGCATGCCGCACATCTTCACCACCCGCGTCTATTACGAGGACACCGACCTCGCCGGGATCGTGTATTACGCCAACTACCTGAAGTTTATCGAGCGCGCCCGGACCGAATTCGTGCGCGAGATGGGCATCGATCAGGTGGCCTTGCGCGATGAGGCAGGGATCGTTTTCGCGGTCCATAAGGTGGAAGCGGAGTATCTGGCGCCGGCGCGGTTTCAGGACGATCTTACGGTGGAGACGCGGATCGATAACGTCTCGGGCGCGCGGCTGGTGCTGGGCCAGGACGTGCTGCGCGGGGATGAGCTGCTGTTTCGATCCACCGTCACGCTGGTGGTCCTGACGGCGGCCGGGCGGCCGACGCGGCTGCCGGCGGATATTCGCCGACGGCTCACGTGATCACGAGGGTTTCAACGGCGTGACGCTGTTTTCTTGGCTTTCCCCCTGATTTTGCGGTAGGTTCGCGACTAATCAGAGCCCACGGGACAGGGCCGAACCAAGAGCAGGACCAATGGACGTCGAATTCTCTTTTCTCGCGCTCTTCTGGCGCGCCTCCTTCGTTGTGCAGCTGGTGATGATTCTTCTGATCGTCGCCTCGGTCTGGGCCTGGGGGATCATCCTTCAAAAGCTGATCAACTACCGCCGGGCGCGGGCCGAGGCCGAGGTCTTCGACGGCTCGTTCTGGTCCGGCGAGCCGCTGGATGAGCTTTATGACAAGATTGGCGAGGCGCCCGACGGCTCGTCGCAGAAGATCTTCGCCGCCGGCATGCTGGAATGGCGCCGCTCGCACCGGCAGGACGGGGCGCTGATCGCCGGGGCCCAGGCGCGGATCGACCGATCGATGGACGTGGCGATTAACAAGGAGGCCGAAGAGCTCAACAAGGGGCTGTCGTTTCTGGCCTCGGTGGGCTCGGTGGCGCCGTTCATCGGGCTCTTCGGCACGGTCTGGGGAATCATGCGGTCGTTCATCGAGATCGCCGGGCAGCAATCGACCAACCTCGCGGTGGTGGCGCCGGGCATCGCCGAGGCGCTGCTGGCCACTGGGCTGGGGCTCCTCGCGGCGATCCCGGCGGTGATCTTCTACAACAAGCTCTCCGCCGATAGCGACCGGATCGTGGCCGGCTACGAGGCCTTCGCCGACGAATTCGCGACGATCCTGTCGCGGCAACTGGACAGCTAGGCCAGTGGGCGCGGGTGTCATCAAGGGCTCGGGCGGAGCCGAGCGGCGCGGGCGCGACCGACGGCGGCGCGGGCGCTACCGGGCGATGTCCGAGATCAACGTTACGCCGTTCGTCGACGTGATGCTGGTGCTTTTGATCATTTTTATGGTCTCGGCGCCGCTTTTGACCGTGGGCGTGCCGGTTGAGTTGCCCGACACCGCGGCCGAGGCGCTGCCGGTCGACCAGGAGGAACCGCTGACGATCACGCTGACCGCCGAGGGGCGGATCCTGATCCAGACCACCGAGACGCCGGCGGACGAGTTGATCCCGAAACTGCGCGCCATCGCGGCGGAGCGGGTGAGCGACAAGGTGTTTCTGCGCGCCGACGGGGCGATCCCCTATGCCCAGGTGGCGCAGGTGATGGGCGCGCTCAATGCCGGCGGGTTCCGCAATATCGGGCTGGTGACCGATACCGGCGGGCCGACCCTGGACGAGGCCGGAGGCTGACGCGTTGGGATCGAGGTGACAGGGCATCCGACCGCTTCCCGCGGGCGCAGACCCGGATCGCGTCCGCCGCAGGCTAGGGTCCTCTGCGGTGTTCGAGTTCGCGGGCCTTTGCGGTGCGCCATTTCGGGTGTGTCCTTGGCGCCGCCTCGATCCGTTGTCGAGGCCGGTGCGCCATGACCACCGGTATGAAAATCTCCGCCGCCGGGCATGGGCTGTTGCTGGTCTGGCTCGCCGTCGGCGGGTTGTTCCAGGCCGCGCCGGAACCGCCGGCACTGAACACCGCCGAGGTCTCGCTGATCTCGGCGCAGGATTTCGCGGCTCTGTCGCTGCCGCAGGAGAGCCCCGAGGCAGCACAGGAGGTGCCGGTACCGGAACTGCCGGAGGTCGAGGCCTCGCCGGTCCCGGCGCTCAGGCCCGAGACGCCCCCCGACCCGCCCGACGCGCCCGAAGCGGCGGCGCAGGAGGCCCCCGATGCCGCGCCAGAGACGCCGCCGACGCCGGAGCCGCCCGCGGCCGAGGTCGCCGACACGCCCCCCGCCCCGATCGCGCCGCCCAACATCGAGACGCCGCCGGACCTGGCCCAGCCCAGCGAGACGCCGCAGCCGCGCGACGCGCCGCGGGTCGCGCCGATCCCGGTGCCCGAGGCGCCTGCAGCGCCGCAGATCGCCGATACGCCGGTGCCGCGGCTTTCGCCCGAGGCCGAGACCGATCAGGTCGCCGAAGAGGAACCCGAGGCGGCGCCGGAAGAGGCCACGACCGAGATCGTAACCGAGGCCGAGACGCCCTCGGCGGCGCCGGTCTCGTCGCCGCGGCCGATGGGCCGGCCTGTGCTGCAGGCCGCCGCCGAGCTAGAGCCGGAGCCGGAACCACAGCCCGACACGCCCAGCGACGCCATCGCCGATGCCGTCGCCGCCGCGGTCTCGACCGCCGCCGCGCCGCAGCCCGCCGCTCCGCCCGCCGCGGCGGTAGCCGCCGGGCCGCCGCTCAGCAGTTCGGAAAAGGACGGGCTTCGGGTCGCGGTGCAGCAGTGCTGGAATGTCGGCTCGCTGAGTTCGGACGCGCTGCAGACCACGGTCGTCGTCGCCGTGGCGATGCTGCGAGACGGCACGCCCGACACCGGGTCGATCCGGATGCTCAGCGCTTCGGGCGGCACCGACGCCGCCGCCCGCCAGGCCTTCGAGGCGGCGCGCCGCGCGATCATCCGCTGCGGCGCCCGCGGCTACGACCTGCCGGAAGAGAAGTATGCCCACTGGCGGGACATTGAAATGACGTTCAATCCAGTGAGAATGCGGATCAAATGAGACGGCTTCTGACGCTGACCTTCGCCCTGGCGCTGGCAATGGTGCCGCAGCACGGCGCGGCGCAATCGCCCGGTCCTTTGCGGATCGAGATCACCGAGGGCGTGATCGAGCCCCTGCCCTTCGCCCTGCCTCAATTCGTGGCGGAAAACGCCGGGTCCGAAGAGATGGCGGCGCAGATCAGCCAGGTGATTGCCGCCGATCTGGTGGGCACCGGGCTCTTTCGCGAGATTCCCAAGGACGCCTTCATCTCGACGGTGACCAGCTTTGCTAGCCCGGTGCAGTATTCCGATTGGAAGGCGATCAACGCCCAGGCGCTGATCACGGGTGCGGTGGCGACCACCTCGGACGGGCGGGTGACGGTGAAGTTCCGCCTCTTCGACGTCTTCGCCGATGCGCCGTTGGGCGACGGGCTGCAATTCGCTGCCTCTCAAGCGAGCTGGCGGCGGATGGCGCATAAGGTGGCCGACGCGGTCTATTCCAGGATCACCGGCGAGGGCGGCTATTTCGACAGCCGGGTGGTGTTCGTCTCGGCCTCGGGGCCGAAGAACGCCCGCCGCACCCGGCTGGCGATCATGGATTACGACGGCGCCAACCTTCAGTTTCTGACCGACAGCGGCACGCTGGTGCTGGCGCCGCGGATCTCGCCGGCCGGCGACAAGGTGCTTTACACCAGCTACGAGACCGGCGCGCCGCGGGTGCATATCCTCGACGTCGGCACCACCCAGCGGCGGGTGCTGGAGCAAGAGGCCGGCGCGATGTCGGTCGGCCCGTCGTTCACGCCGGACGGCGGAACAGTGGTCTATTCGCTGGCCAAGGGCGGCAATTCGGACCTCTACCAGCTCAACCTCGCCACCAGCGCGGTGCGTCAATTGACCAGCGGCCCGGCGATTGAGACCGCGCCCAGCGTGTCGCCTGACGGCCGGTTCATCGTCTTCGAATCCGACCGCTCGGGCACCCAACAGCTTTATGTGATGCCGGCGGGCGGGGGCGAGGCGACGCGGATCAGCTTCGGCCCTGGCCGCTACGGCGCGCCGGTCTGGTCGCCGCGCGGCGATCTGGTGGCCTTCGTCAAGCAGAACAAGGGGCGGTTCCATATCGGCGTGATGCGCACCGATGGGTCCGAAGAGCGGCTGCTGACGGCCTCGTTCCTCGACGAAAGCCCGGCCTGGTCGCCGAACGGGCGCGTGATCATGTTCACCCGCGAAACCCAAGGCCCGACCGGCGCGCCGGCGCTTTATTCGGTCGACATCTCGGG
Source organism: Rhodobacter sp. (assembly GCA_030066215.1). GTDB lineage: Bacteria > Pseudomonadota > Alphaproteobacteria > Rhodobacterales > Rhodobacteraceae > JASJCA01. The sequence goes on from JASJCA010000138.1 coordinate 8,721, forward strand.
GCGCAACCTGCGGCGGGTGCCGACCGAGGGCGCAGCGTCCGACCCGGCCTGGTCGCCGTTGCTGCCATGATGCTTGGGGAAGGGTGTGGTTCCAGTGGTTGAGATTGGCCTGGAGCGGGCGTCGGGGCGATGACCCAAGGCACGGACTCAAGGCCGCAGGCCGCCGTGCCTAACGCCAGTTCGTAGCCCCCAAAAAAAAACGGTCCAGCGGACCGTTTTCGGGCGGCCACGAACGCCCCGGAGGGGTGGCAATTGAACTGGCGTCCCGCACCGCTCGATGCCCTACGGGCTCGACAGCCAAAAAGCGCCGCCGTTCAGAGGTCGGCTCGCCACCCCGCGGGCCGGCGATGGGCCTGGCTCCGCGCATTTGATCCAATGTCTACTCCCCAGGCCATTTCCGGCCTCAGAATGCTTCTGCGGAACTGCCGCCCGTCTTCCTCCGCCGTTCCCAAACCCCCGCAAAACTGTTAGTCTGAACGCAATCGAGCACCAACGACCCCAATGAGGCCCCTTCGATGACCCCAATCTGCAAAGCCATCGGCTTGCTCGCGCTGGCCGCGACGGCCGCCTGCACCAATCCCACGCGGTTCGAGGACGACACCGTCGGTCTGGGCAACCAGGACGGGCTCGGCGCCGAGGTCGGGCCGACGGCGACCAATTCGCCGGAGTATTTCAGCGCCACGGTCGGCGACAGGGTGCTGTTCGCCGTGGACCAGTCGACGCTGAGCGCCGCGGCGCAAAGCACGCTGACGGCCCAGGCCAACTGGCTGTTGGACAACCGCGAATTCGCCGCCAAGATCGAGGGCCACGCCGACGAACAGGGCACGCGGGTCTACAACTTCAACCTCGGCGAAAAGCGGGCCAACGCGGTGCGCGAGTTTCTGATCTCGCAAGGCGTGGCGCCGGGCCGGATCACCACGATTAGCTTCGGCAAGGAACGGCCGATCGAGATCTGTTCTGAGGAGACGTGCTATTCCAAGAACCGCCGCGCGGTGACGGTGATCGCCGCGGGGCTGACCGGCTGAATGGGGCTGACGCGGGCGATCCTGGCCGGTCTGGCGCTGGTTCTATTGGCGCCCACGGCGCCGGCAGCCGCGCAGGACGCCACCTTGGCGGATATCCGCCAAGAGCTGTCGGTGCTGTTCGTCGAGATCCAGCGGCTGAAGCGCGAGCTGTCGACCACCGGTAGCCCGGGCACGGCGGCCGGCGGCGGCACCGTGCTCGACCGCGTTAACCGGATGGAGGCCGAGCTGCAGCGGCTGACGGCGCGGACCGAAGAGCTCGAGTTCCGGGTGAACCGTGTGGTGGCCGACGGGACCAACCGGATCGGCGATTTGGAGTTCCGGCTCTGTGAACTCGAGGCCGGATGTGACATCGCCGGCCTGCCGGAAACCTCGACACTCGGAGGCGAGACCGGCACCGCGCAGCCGGTGGTGGCGGCACCGGCGCCACAGGACAGCGGCACCCAGATGGCGATGGGCGAACAGGCGGATTTCGACCGCGCCGTAGCGGCGCTGGAGGCTGGCGATTTCGCCGGCGCGGCGCAGCAGTTCCGCGTCTTTACCGAGACCTATCCAGGCGGGCCTCTGAACGGCGAGGCGTATTTTCTCAGGGGCGAGGCACTGATCGGGCTCGGCCAGGTGTCGTCGGCGGCGCGGGCCTATCTCGACAGCTTTTCCGGCTGGCCGAGCCCGATCAGTGCCTCGCCCCTGAGAAAATACGCCTCGCCGTTCAGAGGCCCGCCTGGATAGGTCTCGGTAAAGACGCGGAACTGCTGCGC
>JASJCA010000139.1 GCA_030066215.1 Rhodobacter sp.
TGCCGGCGGTGTGGAACACCCTGGCGACCGCACTGGCCGAGGACATCCACCGCGATGCGCTCGTCCAGCGCGCGTTGGCGACGCCCCTGGAAGGACTCGCCAGTTTCCTCGGCTATGCTAAAGAGACGATGCCGGCGGTGTGGAACACCCTGGCGACCGCACTGGCCGAGGACATCCACCGCGATGCGCTCGTCCAGCGCGCGTTGGCGACGCCCCTGGAACATCTCGCCAGTTTCCTCGGCTACGCTGAAGAGATGATGCCGGAGGTGTGGCGCGCCCTCGATCTCGCTCTTGCTGACGCCTCATGCGTTGATGCGCTCGTGAGCAATGCCGTTGGCTGCTCGACCGGACATCTGCTCGGTTTCCTTCGGTACGCAGCGCCGGAGAACTCGGAGCTCGTGTTCATGTTCACCGGCGAGGCACCTCGAACCATGCGCCTGGCAACCGCCCTGCTCGACGGGCTGTCGCGGTCGCCGGCAAGGGAACGCTTTATCCACGCCGCGCTCATCGGCCGCGCCGACGAGTTCAACGGTCTGTTGGCTTACCTCGGCAAAAGACATGACGGGCTCTATGAAGCGTGCCAGCGAGCGCTCGCCGATGCACAAAGCTGACCACCTCGCAGGGTTCTACCCGTCGTTTCTGTCCTCGTGAAAAACGAACGCTTCCGCCCACTTGCGCAAAGCGGTCATTGGCGCACCTCCACACAAGGTCAATATTGTCCGCCGAACCTGAAGTTGCCCGCCCCCGAGAAACGGCCAGTAATCGGGTCGAGGATTTGTAGAGACGTAGCGCCCTGAGGGCGCATTCTCGTAGTATCAACACATCGCTTTGAAAGCAGCCATCGAAGACTGGCTGCGCCGCTTGAGTTTCGAAGCACTCATCCTTTTGATCGCGCACAGTTCAGCGGAGCGTCGGACCGGCTGTGTAGATATCGCGGAGAATGGGTGCCGAACTCGCATAGGGAGAATTATGTTGTTTTCACACCTTCGGGCATACTGGTTAGTTTGACGTGTTGTTCGGCGCCAAACATTTCTTTATTCTTCGGTTTTCCCAAATATCTTCCATAGGACCCCGCTACCCAGTAAGAACCCAAGTGCTCCAAAAAAATACTTAAAAACCGTCTCCTGCTGCCGAGATAATCCGATCTCATTTACAGTTCGCATTTCGCCGAAATTGATAGATTTACTTCCATAATCCACCAACAAATCACTTGACGAAACAATTGGTCTCTGCTCGGTAGCAGTCGTCCTTTCTAAACCAAATTCCACAACTAGCTCGCTAAACTGGTCAGAGTGATAACGATCAAACCGATCGCCGCCCTCCGAAACGAGATCTGCGGCATTCTCTACTTCCCCTGGGAATTGAGTGAAATCCACGATCAAACGCTCTGCGTCGTTGGTGGGAAGAAACAGCCAGCCCGTCTCGAGTTGCTCCACCGGAGTTCGAGCCTCGACACAAGCAACGGCCGGATCGTCACTTGTATCTCGCACTAGGCAGGTGGTTTTTGCCTCGCGGGCGAGATCACTTGCCCCCGTTAGCCTGGCTATGCGGGTTTCTCCCGGGAAGTACGGGCGTTCATTCCTCACAAACACAACGTCAATCGACATCTTCTTGCCACGTACCAGCGGCTGCTCAACATTTATTCTTATGCTTTCGTCATTCTCCGGCGGCAAATCCCCGCCTCCGCTGAAAACTCCTTCCCGGGGATAGTATTTTTCTATCGATACCAAAGAAGGAGTTTCAACCACTGCTCCAATCAATACGCGTGAAAACCGATCCGCAAGAAACGGAGCAACAATCGCTCCAATTACACCTGCCATCGCAATGGTAAGAGATCTATTTATACTCAAAAGCAATGAGTCCTTTTTTTCTTTGGCGTAGAGTATGCCGCACAATCACAAAGTAGTATACCATAATCAGGCGGTTTTTGAACCCTGCCCGGCGGCCTCGACATACTATGCGATTGCGCCGCAAATCCGGTCGCCTTTTGTCCGTCAGGCTGGGGTTTTGAACTACCGCCATCTTCTGCTGTACCCCTTGCGGATCATGGTCCGGCCGAGATCGCTCCCGGAAACCCTCGCGCTTTTGGCACGTTTTTGGCATAGGACCATTGCTCGGGAGTTGCGCCGTGATGGAATTTCCAGTTCCCAGATCGGAGAATGGGTGGCCGGCAATGTCTGACTGAATTCTAGTGAATTTCAGCAGGTTGCCATTTATTGGGAAGTCGCTGGCGAACCGAGAAGCCGATTTCCCGATTCATCCGTTAGGTTCTCACCCCAAGACATCGCCCTGAGCGACGCGCCCTATCTATTCGACCCAAATTTAAAAGGCCTTTGGGTTTCCAAAACACCCGACATCCTGGGTCGCGGCAAAACCCTCGTGCAGAGCATAATACCTAGCGATTGCGTCGGTTCTGCAAAGTCGGTGAAATTGGTGCGCACGACCTCAATTCACTGACGAATCCCCATGTTTTCAACACTCTGACCGAGTTCTTCCGGGATCCTCCAGGGACTTCCGGTTACTGCAGTTTTCTGTGTCAAACGACAGTGGCTGTGGCTCGCCACTCGCTTTTGCAGTGCTCGCCACTCGAATTTGCAGCAGACGGATTTCCAATACGAAGGCGGGTTGTCTCCCCCTATTTCGCGTTGCCGGGCGTCACTTGTGACGCGTAGCGCATCGCTTCGACGATTCCCAACGTCTCGACGCTGACGCGGGCGACGCGGGCGAGAAGGTCGATTACGCGCTCTTTTTGGTCGGCGAAGCGGTAGCGGCAGTCGGGGTTGTCTTGCAGCCAGGCCTCGACGGTGGCGTCGCGGACCTTCTTTTCCTTGTGTTGGTCGAGGACCCAATCGAGGCCGGAGCGGTTGCCGAGTTTGTACTTCCAGGCGCGGGGCGGGAAGCCGGTGAGCGTGGTCTCGCTGTCGATCTCGATCCGGCCCTTGTCCGGGTGGGCCTTGAGCTTGACCGGCAGGGGCACGCCGGCGGAGCGGGATTTCTCGTCTGGTGAGTCCGTGCGGGTGACGGGCCAGGGCTCGACGGTTTCGTAGTTGATATGCAGGTCCATTAGGCGCTCGCCCCAAGTGGCCCATTGGGCGAAGTCGTTCTGAAAGGGGATGCGGGGGAATTCGCGGCGTAGGTTGATGGCGTAGGTCTCGCGCCAGACGGGATCGTGCAAGCAGGCGTAGACGTAGTGAAAGATCGCGTCCTTCGAGACCCCGGCGCGCTTGCCGTAATGGCGGGTGAACTTGTTTAGCGCCCAGTCGGTGATGTTGTCGATCCGCTCTCCGGTGGGGGTGTAGCGGTGTTGCGGTACGATCACCGCCCCTGCCGCAGGACCTACCAAATGAAGATCGGGAAGCTCGCTGCCCGCAATGGCCATCCAAGGTTTTTGAGCACTTGGGTCAGTATAACAAAGATACTTGTTCTGTTGCGCTCTTGAGAAAGGAAAAATCTGATCTTGCTGATATGGTCTATGGGTAAACAATGGGGCGTATGCAGTTGTGTAACGAACAAACGGCCGGTACTGAGCGTTGCGGAACGAAAAATCTTGTAATTCAATCCTTTGGCCGCGTTCGGCATACCTTCTTAATTCACTACTCCATTTGATTGGCAGTCGCACGCCCGCACGGATTTCATCTGGATTTGGATATTCCCTGTTTTCGACGGCGGTATTAAAGACATCCGCAAAGTAAGTCGCTTTCCCCTTAACAGCATCTAGTGAAGCATCGTATGCCCATTCGTCGCGATTTGAAGAGACACCTAAGCTAAAGAGCCGAAAAATCGCCCGCTCCTGCCCCTTCACCTTCGCGGCCCTGGTCTTCTTGTCTGCGACGGGCAACAGGTCGTCCCATTCGTTCTCGACCTGATTGATCCAATTCCCGCGGTCCGAAGGCATGATCCGGTCCCACGCCACGGCCTCGGCCTGATGCCGCGCCAGCCAGTCGAGCTTGTCCCGTGCGCGCTCGTCCTCGGGGCGGCGGAGATAATGCAGACCTTTGCTGTGCCCACCCTTCACAAAGAAGCCGATGGTCACTCCAGTCTGGATGCCGAAGACGTTGTGGGTGGTTCCTGAGAGCTTTGGATTGGCGCGCACATCGCCGCCTAGGTCGGCGAGGTAGATGTCGCCGAAGTTCTCGGTCACGTAGCGGCGGAAGCCGTCGAAGGTGCGGCTGTCGATAAAGCTGCGGTTGGTGACGAAAGCGACGATCCCCTCATCCGCGATACGGTCGAAGGCCCAGCGGTAGAACCGGGAATACATGTCGTAGACCTTGGTCTTCTGCGCGGTCGATAGCTTGACGAAGGTGTTCTTCACCCGCTTGTCGATATGCGGGTATTCGCGGTTCTTGTTGTTGTCGTTCTCGTTCTGCTGGTTGGCGTTGTAGGGCGGGTTGCCGATGATGACGCTGATCTTGCGGGCGTCCTGGCGGCGGATGCGCCCGATATTCTCATCGGTGAACCGGCCGAGGAAGCTGAGCTGCTGGCCGCGCTTGATGCCAAGCCCCTCGTTCATGTCCAGCGTGTCGGCGAAAACGAGGTTTTCGAACTCGGCGAACTGACCGGTGATGTCGGCATAGGTCGCCTCGATATTCAGGTTGGCCACGTAATAAGGCAGGATCGCGACCTCGTTGGCGTGCAGCTCCTCCTTGTACTTGCGGTAGAGCTCGGGCTGGCCACGGAAGAATTCCAGTAGCTCGCAGATGAAGGTCCCGGTGCCTGTGGCCGGGTCGAGGATCTCGACACCCTCGTCGATCAGCCCCTTGCCGAAATGCTCGCGGCAGAGCCAGTCGGCGCCGCGGATCATGAAGCGCACGATTTCGTTGGGCGTATAGATCACGCCCAACCGGTCGGCGGCCTTGGGGTTGTAGGTCTTGTAGAAGGATTCGTAGACGATCTTTAGAAAGGTCTGTTTCTCGGCGTGACTGTCGATTTCCAGCGCGGCCTTCTTGATGGCGTTGTAATAGGGCTCTAGCGCGCGCAACATTTCCTGTTTGGCGGCGCCGCGCAGGAACAGGCGTTCGAGGGCATATAGCTGCCGGGCGATGTTGTTTTCGTGATGGAAATCGGCGTTGGAGAAGACGGAGGTGAAGATTTCCTCGGTCAGGATGTGCTGGATCAGCATCTCGCGCACGTCCGGCTCGCCGATATTGGGGTTCACGGTTTCGCGGGCGTGATTGAGAAACTCGTCGGCCTTGGCGCGGAAATCGGGGTTGTCGGCATAGGCGGTGTCGATGCGACCGCGAAGCTCGTCGAGGATGTGCGGCAGGTCTTCCTGGAATTGCCGAATTGCGACGCGCCAATCCTCGATGACGGGCGGCTCAAATGCAAAGAAACGCTCCAGCAACGTCGTGAGTTCGTCCGGGTCTGCCATGTCGCAGTGCTGGGCCTCCCGCCCGTGCTGGTACAGAACCGCGGTTTGGCTGTCTTCAAAGATAATGTTGCTTGTGGGATAGCCGAGGCGACGCTTGTTCTCGATTTCAGCGGCGAGGTCGTCTGCTTCGTCTTTGGCCTCCCAGTAGCCGTGAACGACGCGGATCGAGTGCCGGATAGTAGCGTCGGGGATGCGGCCTTTGCCTGGTCCACGGTCAATGCGCTGTTCGGCGATCAGCACCATGTCCTCGGCGTCTGCCCAGCCAGTGAGTAGCTCTTGGAAGGCGGCGCGTAGTTGTAGCTCCGTAGCGGACCCGGAGGTCTTGCGCAGCTTGTCGATGCGAGCGTGGTACGCGCGAACACGGGCAATACTCATGCCAAATTACAATGCGATTTTCTTCCTGGGGTAAAGCTGCCGCTCCGGCCTTTCCATCGGGTCAACGTAAAGAGTTGCCCGTTCCGGCAGGCGAAATTGGATTTCGGCGGCCCACTCTCCCCAACACAAACGCCCTATTCATCTGCACGACGGTCCGCGCCAGATCGCCTGGCGAGTAGCTTTGGGGCATCTCGAAGCCGAGGGCGGCAGAGCAGCGCTCGACGCGGTAGTTCTTGCGGCGGCACCGCATGGTTCATTCGAGCCTGAAGCGGCTAGGTCTGCGCATCAGGGTGTTAGTGGCGCGGTCATCGGATTGTAGTTGTAAAGCCAGGTATCTCGGTCGGCGAAGAGATCGGCGCTACGTGAGATGGCCTCGCGCAGTTCGCCCTCATTGGCCATGTGATTAATCCGACGCATCCGGTTGGCGCTCTCGACCACACGGGCGGCGCGAGGCGCGCGAATGCTCTGAAACCGCTCGAGCAATTCCGGCACCGCGGCCTCTTCTGCCAGCACGCGCATCAGGATTGCCGCGTCCTCGACCGCGGCGGCCGCACCTTGGGCGATGTAGGGCAGCGTTGGATGGGCGGCGTCGCCGATCAGGATCGCCCGTTCCGTTCGCCAGTTCATCACCGGCTTACGGAGATTGAGCGCCCAACGAAAACAGTTCTCGCGGTCGGAGGCGTCGATCACCGCCTGTATGTCAGAATGCCAACCGTCGAAATCCGCCTTGAATTCGCGCCAGTCGGCCCGAACGGTCCAGCCTTCTTCGACATCCGTTTCGCCCTCCACGATGCCGACAATGTTCATCAGTTCCCGGTTGCGCAGCCAGTACATGACCATGTGCCGCCCGGGACCAACCCAAGCGACGTGGTCGGTCGGCATGAAATCGTCTGGCAGGCGCTCAGCGGGAATAACCGATCGCCAGGCATTGTTGCCAGAGAACTCCGCCTGGTCCGGTCCGAGGATCTGCCGCCGGATCAAGGACCGCACTCCGTCGGCGGCAATCAGTAGATCACCCCGCTCTGTGGCCCCGTCCGAAAGGTCGAGCGTCACGCCATTGGTGTCCTCAGTATAGGTCACCGCTTCACGGCCCAGGTGTAGCGCTTCAGGGGCGACCGCAATCAGCCGGTTCAACAGGATCGCCTGCAGGTCCGCCCGGTGAATGTTGCAACAGGGAAAACCGTGGAGCTCAAGATGCGGCTGTCCGAGTTCGAAGGCCGTGAGCTGTTCGCCGGTAAGTCCCAGGCGGACTATCCAGCGGTCGGGAGGTACCGACCGCTCTACCAGGGCTTCTCCCATGCCGAGCGCAGCATAGACGTGCCCCGCGTTTGCGCTCACCTGCAGCCCGGCTCCGACCTCCGCCAGCTTCTGGACCCGCTCAAAGAGACGTACCCGGTGGCCCGAGAGTGCAAGAGCAATCGCGGTACTCATGCCTGCGATCCCCGCACCAACAACGAGGACATCTAGAGGCCGGTTGGTTTGAGGCACGCTCATGGGACAACCTTATACGGCGCCAACGCCGATGTCCCATTTGCCCGCGGTCTTGAATGTAGCCAGCCTCTAGTTTCGCAGTTGCAGCGTATTTCGGATACCACGGGCTGCGCTGCAGCATTCCCGGCTATGGTGGGATGGCGGCTTCGGACCGCACGTGTTTGCTCTCACGTCACCGCTGAATCCACTCCTCGGCGAACTCGACTCCGTCAACGGCCGCCAAGCTCCGGACCCGTTCAAGCTCCGACAGCAGACCGGAGGTACGCAGCTTTCCCATCCGTACCCCGGCTTCGGGCCAGAACGCTCGCACGACCAAAGTGTTGCCAGTGCGTTTGGCATCAAGCCGTCCGACCAGCCGGTCCCCCTGCAGAACCGGGAAGACGTAATAGCCGTAGCGGCGCTTGGCCTCCGGCACGAAGATCTCGATCCGATAGTGGAAGCCGAAGAGGCGCTCCGCCCGCGTCCGGTCGCGCAGCACGGGATCGAACGGCGACAAAAGACGAACCCGCGAGGAGGCCTCTGGCAACGACGGTACCTCGTCCAGAATTTTCTCGGTCGTGAAACTCCGCCGAATCGAGCCATCCGCCATTTCGATGTCCGCCTCGACAACCCGGCCATCGGCACGGGCCCTGGCACACCAGGATTTTGCCTCCTCTCGCGTCACGATCTCGAAGAACGCGGCCAGCTCTCCGCTGGTGCCAAAGCCGAGCCGGGCGAGCGCTTCAGACATCGCCCAGTCCACAATTTCGTCGTCCGGAAGTCGGCTGTTGAGCTGCTCTGGAGGGATGACGCGTTCAGAAAGGTCATAGAACTTGCGAAAGCCCTGGCGGTGGCAAATCGCCAGCCTGCCGGACCGCCACAGGAACTCCAACGCCGTCTTAGAGGGATGCCAATCCCACCACCCCGACGTCCCTTTCTTCTCGTCCACGCCGACATCGATGGAACAGGCCGGACCGTTGTCGCTGACGTGCCGCAAAACGGCATCGATCTCAGCCTCCCACCCCGCGCGGCGCCAGGCCGGCCAACGCGCCCGCATCCGCGCCTCGTCGCGCGCGAATTTCAGCCGCCACATCGGGTAGAACTGCATTGGGATCACTGCAGCGTCGTGGGTCCAATGCTCAAAGGCGGTCCGGTCGCGCGCGACGAGTTGCTCCAGCGCGCGTGGCCGGTACTGCCCGCGGCGCGACCACAGGATCAGATCATGTGCACGCGCGAGCGTGTTGACGCTGTCTACCTGGACAAAACCGAGCCCTCCCAGGACGCCATCTAGGTCGTTTCCCCGGCCCGGTCCGGACCCCCAGCGCAGCAAGAGGTGCCGATCCAGAAACAGACGGCGTGCACTACGGTTGTCCAGGAAGGGGCGGGGCATTCGCTCACTCTATCGCCGATGGACCGGCAAGAGTACAATCGCTTCCGGCGCAGGCCGCTGATCCGATCCCACCCAGAACCAAACATGAGGCAGAGACATGAAACGCATACTGGTGACTGGCGCGAATAAGGGCATCGGCTATGCCATCGCCGAGCGCGTCCTCGAAGAGACCGATGATAGCTTCGTCTTCCTCGGTGCCCGTGACGCCGATCGCGGGGGCGCGGCGGTTAAATCCCTCCGGCAGCCCGCGCAGGATAGAGCCGACCGAGTTCATCTCGTCGAGCTCGACGTGGCGAGCGATGCGTCCGTCGCTCGCGCCGCGGAAGATGTGAGCCGTGCCTGTGCCGGTGAGCCGCTCTACGGCCTTGTCAACAATGCCGGGATCGGCTTCGGCTCGAGCGACCTCGCGGAGGTGTTCAACGTCAACACGCGCGGAATCCAGAGAGTCTGTCAAGCGTTCCTGCCGCTAGTCGGCGACGGCGGCCGCGTCGTAAACATCACCTCCGCCTCCGGTCCCAACTTCGTGGCTACTTGCAGCGCCGAACGCCAGGCGTTCTTCACCAACCCAGAGGTGACCTGGGCCGAGATCGACGCGCTTTTGACCGAGTGCGAGGGGATCGGCGGCGACAAAGACGCATTTGCGGCAAGGGGTCTCGGCGACGGCTCCGCCTACGGCCTATCAAAGGCCTGCGCCAATGCCCTCACCCTGCACCTGGCGCGCGAGAACCCGCGCCTCACGATCAACGTCTGCACGCCCGGGTTCATCGCAACCGACCTCACGCAGGGCTATGTGACGGACAGCGGAAGGAGCCCCAGCGACCTCGGTATGAAAACACCGCGCGAGGGCGCGGACTCGGCTATCTTTCTGTTGTTCGGCGAGCCCGAGGGCAGCGGGCACTACTATGGCAGCGACGCAAAACGCAGCCCGCTTGACCGCTACCGAGCGCCGGGAACTCCGCCTTTCATCGGGGATTGAAGCCTTCGGCAGTGTCTCACTCTGAATTTTTCTTCTTGTACGGCCCTCGTTTTGTCGGCGGACGGGATGCCGAATTTGCGCATCACTTCATGCTTGACCTGGCGGCGCGCCTTGACAACCGGGGGCAACTCACCACGGACGGTCATAAGGCGCACCTGACCGCCGTAGAGGGTGCGTTCGGCAACGATATTGACTTTGCCCAGCTAGTGAAGCTCTACGGATCGTCACCGGTCGGTACGGGCCATGCTCACAAAAAAAACAGCCCTGCCAAATGCAACGGCACCCGGAAGCACCCTGTCACGGGCAACCCAGACGCGGCCAAGATCAGCACGTCCTACGCCGAACGCCAGAACCTCGCCGTGCGCATGTCGATACGCCGCTTCACGCGGCTAACAAATGCGTTCAGCAAGAAATCCGACAACCATTTCCACGCACAGGCGCTTTACTTTGTGTTCTGCAACTTAACGCAAGCATAAGACGCTGGGCCCGTCACCAGCCGTCGCTGCTGGTCTAACTGACACGACTCATGATATGGCTTGGGTGGTAGGTCTGATCGACGCGGCCAACCCGCCCAAAAAAACGAGGGCCGTACAAGAAGAACAATTCAGACTTAGACACTAACCTTACATAAAGATGCCTATAACAAAAACTCGGTCTCCGTGACCCCCTGCAGTGTAATGGTGTGGATGTGGGTGTCGGGGTCCCCGGGATGTCCGAAGCTGATCACCAGGTCGCTGCTGGCGTCGTGGCTGGCGGCGAAGCCCGCGGGCAGCGCGCTGAGGCCGGACAGGGTCGTGCCGTCCACGATCAGGGTGTCGGTGCCGACCTCGTAATCGGTGATGACGCCTTCGTAGGGGCGGGTCGCGGACGGGGAGATGAACTCGAAGATATCTGCCCCGCTGCCGCCGGTGAAGGTCTGG
>JASJCA010000057.1 GCA_030066215.1 Rhodobacter sp.
GTCAGACAATATCGGCGCCGGGATATGGGATGACCGGGACGGTGTTATAGGATGACAAGGGGGAATTTTGGGGAATTGGTCCCCGTAAGTCTTCTGGATTTATATAAATAATTTCAGTGGGTTGCGTAGATTGATATCAAGCTATCTGGACGAAGCGCGAAGCTGATGCCGTGGATCAAAAGGCCCGGCGCTCTTTCTGCGCTGACCGCCTGGATTACCTTGCCGTGTTATCCGCTAGCCGCCCCAGATGGGCCTCTCCGCGCGCCTCGGCGAGGGTGATTTGCCGCTGCCGTTCACGGAATCGCGCCCGGTCCGATTCGGTGAAGTCCTCGATGCAATGCGGGCAGGAGACGCCCTCTTCGAAAGCCGGATGCGCCTTGTCTTCCGCCGATATCGGACGGCGGCAGGCGTGGCAGAGGTCATAGTTCCCTTCGACGAGTCCGTGCCCGACGCTGACCCGCTGGTCGAAGACGAAACACTCTCCGTGCCATGTGCTCACGGCCTCCGGCACCTCCTCGAGGTATTTCAGAATGCCGCCCTTGAGGTGATAGACCTCCTCCACCCCTTGCCCGATCAGGTAATTCGTCGATTTCTCGCAGCGGATCCCGCCGGTGCAGAACATCGCGATGCGTTTGTTATGGAACCGGTCCTTGTTCGCCTCCCACCAGGCCGGAAACTCGCCGAAACTCTTGGTTTGCGGATCGATGGCGCCGTCGAAGCTGCCGATGGCGACCTCGTAGTCGTTGCGGGTGTCGATTACGGCAACATCTGGCGCCTCGATCAGCGCGTTCCAGTCCTTGGGGTCCACGTAACGCCCGGTACCCGCGCGCGGGTCGACATCGGGCTGGCCCATGGTGACGATCTCGCGCTTCAGCCGGACCTTCAGCCGGGCGAAGGGCATCTCTGCCGCCTCGCTTTCCTTCCACTCCAGCCCGGCGCAGCCCGGAAGCGCCCGGATATGTGCCAGCACGGCGTCGATCCCGTCCCGCGACCCGGCGATGGTGCCGTTGATCCCCTCGCGCGCGAGCAACAGTGTACCCTTGACCCCCTGCGCGCAGGCCAGTTGCGCCAGCGGGCCCTTCAGCGCGGCGGGGTCGTCAAAGGGCGTGAAGTGATAAAGCGCGGCGACCGTGACCATGGCGATGCGTCATACGCCGTTGCATGGCGCGCCTCAAGACGTAGGGTAAGGGGGCTGCAACCCGAAGGAGCCCGCCATGGAAGCCCTGATCGTCATCGACGTCCAGAACGATTTCTGCCCCGGCGGCGCCCTGGCCGTGACGGGCGGAGACGAGATCGTGCCAGGGATCAACGCGCTGATGGACGACTTCCAAGCCGTCATTCTCACGCAGGATTGGCACCCGGCGGGCCATAGCTCCTTCGCCTCGGAACACCCCGGCAAGACCCCGCTCGAGATGATCGACATGCCCTACGGCCCGCAGGTGCTTTGGCCCGACCACTGCATCCAGGGTTCCGACGGTGCGGCCTTTCACGAGGGCCTCGACACCACCCGCGCCGATCTGATCATCCGCAAGGGCTACAACCGCGCCATCGACAGCTACTCGGCCTTTTTTGAGAACGACCACGAAACTCCGACGGGGCTCGAGGGTTACCTGCGTACCCGGGGCATCGACAGGCTCACCATGGCCGGCCTCGCCACCGATTTCTGCGTCAACTACTCGGCCGTGGATGCCGCCAAGCTCGGCTTCCAGGTCACCGTGCGCCAGGACCTCTGCCGCGCCATCGACCTTGGCGGATCGCTCAAGGCCGCGCAGGACGGGATGCGTGGCGCCGGCGTCGCGCTGGCCTGAACCCCTCATATCTCGGCTCTATACCTGCCCAATTCGGCGGGCTCGGTCCTTTTTTGAGTTTCTTTTGAACCCTCTCCGGCGGTCCCGCGACCCATAGTCAGAACACAACATCGACGGAGAGACCGAAATGACCCGCACCGCCATCCTGACCGCCCTGCTCGCCCTGAACCTGCTCGCCGGCACTGCCCATGCCGCCGGCTACATGAAGGTCGACGGCGTCGAAGGCCAGTCCCGCTATTCCGACGGCTTCGAATCCGGCGACACCAGCGGTTGGAGCACCGGCGGCCGCAAGTAATCCCCTCCCTGCCTCCCTGACCCTGCCCCCGCCGCGCGCGGGGGCTTTTTCGTCAGACTGGACAAGTGCCGGACGGCTTGCTCTAACGAAAAGCTGGGCCACCGGGGCTGGACATGATCGACATCGCGACCCGCGTCTATAACCACAAGTGGAAGATCGACCCGATCGTGCGGTCGCTGATCGATACCGATTTCTACAAGCTCCTGATGTGCCAGTCGGTGTTCCGTAACCGGCCTGACACGACAGTGAGGTTCAGCCTTATCAACAGGACGAAACGGATTCGCCTCGCCGAACTTGTCGACGAGGGCGAGCTGCGCGAACAACTCGACCACATCCGCGGGCTGCGGCTGTCGCGCGGCGAAAGCACCTGGCTGCGCGGCAACACCTTCTACGGCAAGCGGCAGATGTTCAGCGCCGAGTTCATGGAGTGGTTCGAGAATCTGCGCCTCCCGCCCTATCACCTGGAAAAGCGCGACGGCCAATACGAGCTGACTTTCGAAGGCGCCTGGCCCGAGGTGATGATGTGGGAAATCCCCGCGCTCGCCGTGCTGATGGAATTGCGCTCGCGCGCGGTGTTGAAGGACATGGGGCGGTTCGAGCTGCAAGTGCTCTACGCCCGCGCGATGACCAAGCTCTGGCAAAAGGTCGAGCGGCTGCGCGATATCGACGACCTGCGCATCGCCGATTTTGGTACGCGGCGGCGGCATTCTTTCCTGTGGCAGGACTGGTGCGTGCAGGCGATGCTGGAAGGCATCGGCGAGAAATTCGTCGGCACCTCGAATTGTCTGATCGCCATGCGCCGCGATATCGAGGCGATCGGCACCAACGCGCATGAGTTGCCGATGGTCTATTGCGCCTTGGCCGAGACCGAGGCCGAGCTGCGCGACGCGCCCTACCAGGTGCTTGCCGATTGGCACGAGGAACACGACGGCAACCTGCGCATCATTCTGCCCGATACCTACGGGACCGAGGGATTCCTGGCGAACGCGCCCGACTGGCTGGCCGGTTGGACGGGGATCCGTGTCGACAGCGGCGATCCGGCGACGGGGGCCGAGACCGCGATCAAGTGGTGGATCGACCGCGGCGAAGACCCGCGCGAGAAGCTGGTGATCTTCTCGGACGGGCTCGACGTGGACAAGATCGCCGAGCTGCATGACCAGTTCGCGGGCCGGGTGCGGGTGTCCTTCGGGTGGGGCACTTTGTTGACCAACGACTTCCGCGATCTGGTGCCGGGCGACGGGCTCGCGCCGTTCTCGCTGGTCTGCAAGGCGGTGGCGGCGAACGGGCGGCCGACGGTGAAGCTTTCCGACAATCCCAACAAGGCGATGGGTCCGGCCGAGGAGGTGGCGCGCTACAAACGCATCTTCCACGTCGGCGCGCAGAAGGAACTGGAGGTAATGGTATGAGTGTCTCTAACCTGGCTGAAATGGGCCTCGCGCCCAGCACTGTCGCGCTGGTCACCGGGGGTGGCGGCGGCATCGGTCTCGCCTGTGCGGGTGAGTTCGCGCGGCGGGGGATGACCGTTGCCTTGCTGGATCGGAACGCGGCGCTTCTGGCCGAGGCCGCCGATCGCGTGCGCGCCGAGGGTGCGGCCGAGGTGGTGACCTATGGTGCGGATGTATCGGATGCTGGGGCACTGGCCAAGGTCGAGGCGGATCTCGCCAACCGCTTCGGCGGCGTGGACGTGCTCATGAACAACGCCGCGATCAGCGGCTGGGGCAACACCAGTATTTCACCCGGCGCTTGGGCCGATGTACTTGCTGTGAACCTTTGGGGCGTGATCCACGGCACCCAAGCCTTCGCACCCCGGATGATCGAGCGCGGGCGGCCCGGGATGATCATCAATACAGGCTCTAAACAGGGGATAACGACCCCTCCGGGCAATCCGGCGTACAATGTCGCCAAGGCCGGGGTGAAGGCCTTCACCGAAGCGCTTGCGCATGAGTTGCGTAATACCGAGGGCTGCCGGATCACCGCGCATCTGATGATCCCCGGCTTCGTTTTCACCGGCATGACGGGCGGCGGCCGGACCGAGAAACCCGCGCCGGCCTGGACGCCCGAACAGACGGCGGCCTTCATGATCGAGAGTCTCGAGCGCGGCGATTTCTATATCCTTTGCCCCGACAACGACGTGCCGCGTGCGCTTGACGAGAAGCGCATGGCTTGGGCCATGGGCGACATCATCGAGAACCGTCCGCCTCTGTCGCGCTGGCACCCGGACTATGCCGAAGCGTTTGAGGCGTTCGTGAAAGGCGACTGACGCGCGCCGTAGTGCTAGACGCGATCCGGGACCTCTACACCCCGGCCAAATACGCTTCTGCCATGGCGCAGGCGCGGCGGACGTAGGTGGGTAGTTTCGGGTGATCATCGGGCAGGCGCGGGATGGTCCAGCCGAGGGCGGAGAACGCGCGAAGCATTGCGAAGGTGTCGAACATCGCGATGTCCTCTGGGCGGAGGGCGCGCCGGGCTGTGTATCCCTCGATGATCGCGGTCTTGATCTGCGGGTAAAGCGGATCGTCGACGACTTGCGTGACACTCGCGGCAAGGTCGTACATCACGAAGCCGAAGCCGGAATCGTCGAAATCGATTAAAGCAAGCGAGCCATCGGGTTGACGGAAAACATTCTCCCGCAGGGCATCGGTATGGATCAGTGTGATCTCGGCGCCGTTTTTCCGGTAATCCGCGAGCCGCGCGCGGGCGGCGTCCCGCGCTGTGATCACAAGTTTCTGCTGCGCGTCGGAGAGAAGTGGCATCTCCCAGTACCGGCCCCAAAGCGGCTGGGCGCCGGTGAGCCCGTCGATGCCCCAAGAGGGCCGATCGAACCGCCCGCCGCCGATCGCTGCAGTGTCCTCATGCAGCCGGGCGAGCAGGCGGCCGACCCCAGAATAGGTCTCTATATCGCCTGAATTCAGTGAATCTGTGCCTTCGCCAATCGGCGCGCCCTCCATCCAGCCGATGACGCTCGACCACTGCCCGCCGCCAAGGTCGAGCAGATCGCCGTCCGGATGCGCCACCGGCGCGGGGGCAGGAAAGCCACGGGCGGCGAGGGCGCGGGTCCAGTCGAGTTCGGACTGGATCTGCGACGGGGTGCGGTAGCCGGGCCGGTGCAGACGTAGCGCGGCCCGGCCGGTGGGAAGAAAAACCTCGAAGACGGCGTTCTCGCGATGCGACAGCAGGCGCGGCGGATGACTGGACCCGCCCCAAGCCTCCACGGCGCGGTCCGCCATGGCTTGCAGGCTCATGCGGGCATCCCGTCGAGCACTTCGGCGAGCGTGTCGGCCATCTGATCGGCATTTTCGCGGGAAAACGGCATCGGCGGGCGGATCTTGAGACAATTGTAGTGCCGCCCGAGCCGGTTCAGCAGAATGCCCCGTGCCTTCATTGCCTCGACGACCTGCGCTGTGAACTCGGGTGCCGGTTCCAGCCCCTCGCCCGCGAATTCCATGCCCAGAAACAGCCCGGCGCCACGCACATCGGCAATCATCGGGTGATGAATCTCGCGCATCCGGCCCAGCGCATAGGCGCCGACTTCTTCTGCATTAGCGACCAGTTCTTCCTCCTCCAGCACATCCAGCACCGCCATCGCGGCGGCGCAGCTTACCGGGTTGCCGCCGAAGGTGTTGAAATAGCCGAAGGCCTCGCGGAAGGCCGCCGTCACTTCGGGTTTCGCCACCACGGCCGCCACCGGATGCCCGTTGCCCATCGGTTTGCCGAGCGTCACCACGTCCGGGGCAAGCCCGATCCGCTCGTGCCCCCACCAATGCGACCCGGTGCGGCCAAACCCCGGCTGAACCTCGTCGGCGATGATCACGCCACCGGCGCGGCGCACGACCTCGACCGTGGGATCGAGGAAGCCATGTGGCAGATCGGGGAAGCCCTCGTTGGCGAAGAACGGGCAGAGGATCAGCGAGGCGAAGCCGATGCCGGCCTCTTCCAGCTCGTCGATCGCCCGCGCGACGTGACCCGCGAAGACCTCGGCCTGGCCCTCCATCGACCCACCAAGGGGCCGAACCGAATCCGGTGAGGGTACACGGCGCACGTTCGGCGCATATCCCCCGATGGGCGGCTTTTTCGACGACAGCTGTGACACCGCCGTGGTGTTGCCGTGATAGGTGTTGTCGGTGGCGATCACGCCGGTCTTGCCGGTCACCGCCTGCCCCATGCGCAGGGCGATATCGTTCGCTTCGGACCCGGTGCAGACCATGATAACAGTCTCTAATTCGCCCGAAAACTTGCCCACCAGCCGGTCGGCATAGTCAACGATGCCCTCGTGCAGATACCGCGTGTGCGTGTTCAGAACCCCGGCCTGAGCACAGATCGCCTCGACCACTTTCGGGTGGCAGTGGCCCACATGCGGGACGTTGTTATAGCAGTCGAGATACTTGCGGCCCTCGGCGTCCCAGAGCCAAACGCCCTGCCCCCGCACGATATGCACCGGGTCGGCATAGAAGGTCGGCATGTTCGGCCCCAAGAGCCGCGCGCGGCGTTGCAGCAGGCTTTCGCTCATGTCCCGGACCCTCCTGAGCCCTGTCTAGCGGTCCGAGACAGACGAAACCAGACCGCGATCACTGTCCGAAATCCGGCAACAATACGACCAGAGGGTCCGGAATACCCACGATTTGACGAAAATCGGTCCATTCCACGCCGCAGCATGCCGACATGGTGATTTCGCACGAAAGCACCAGAGGCGAAGAACTTGCCCACCGTTTACGATTTCATCGAGCTCACCGGGATTCCGTCCTCGGGCGTTATCCTGACGCCGAATGGCGGCGGGCTGGTGGAGGTGGACGAACCGCTGGATTTCACCGTCGCGCGGCCAAATCAGATCAGCCTGAGCGACACGGTTGATGTCGACGGTGTGACCTACGGGGTTTCGGCGCTTTACACGGCGACGGTCAAAATCACGTATCTCGACGGCAACGGCAACGAAGTCGTTGTGAAAGAAATCATCGACATCGTGCATCTGAAATCCGCCACCAGCACGCTTACCTATCTGGTGCCGCCGGACAGCGCCGGGGACTTTCCGAAGATCAAGGAGATCGAGTTCGGGACAGTGAACGTCTCGTCGGTGGGGGTCCCGATCACCGGGAATATCGACAGCAACGACGACGTGGACCTGATCTGTTTCGCCGCCGGAACGCGGATCCGGACCGGGCGTGGCGAGGTGCGGGTCGAGGCGTTGCGCGTTGGCGACAGGATCAAGACCAAGGATAACGGGTTCCAACCGCTCCGCTGGATCGGGCGCAGCCGGGTGCCGGCAACGGGCGACGGCGCGCCGGTCCGGATCATGGCGGGGGCCCTGGGCAACACGCGCGATCTGCGGGTGTCGCCTCAGCACCGGCTGCTGATTTCTGACTGGCGGGCGGAACTGTTGTTCGGCGAGGCGGAAGTGCTGGTGCGGGCCAAGCATCTCGTGAACGGCGATACGATCCATCGATGCCCGGCGGCGCGGGTGACGTATTACCACCTGCTCTTCGACGAACATGAGCTGGTGTTTTCAGAGGGCATTCCCAGCGAAAGCCTGCAGCCGGGAGAGATTGGGCTCGAAACCCTCGCGGAGGACGATCTGGAGGAGCTCATGGCTCTGCACCTAGAGGACGGGAGCGGGATGCACGCGGCGCGGCTGTCACTGACGGCGCACGAGACGCAGGTGTTGTGGAACAGCTGCGCGGCCTAGTCATCCGGGATGCGGCCGCGCAAAGCCTTGACTTCGCCACGCGCCTTCTTCGCTTTCAGCCTCCGGTTCTTGGACCCGAGCGTCGGACGGGTCGGGACCCGGCGCTTGGGTTTTTCCAGTGCCTTGCGGATGAGGTCGGCGAGCCGGTCGCGGGCGATTTCGCGGTTGCGGGCCTGGCTACGGGTCTCGTCGACCTGCAGGACGATCGCGCCGTCTTTGGTCCAGCGCCGCCCGGCGAGGCGTCGCAACCGGGACTTCACCGGCTCGGGCAGGCTTGGCGACCGCGCGGCCTCGAACCGCAGCTCCACCGCAGTGGCGACCTTGTTGACGTTCTGCCCGCCGGGGCCACTGGCGCGGACGAACTGCTCGGTCAGTTCCCAGTCTTCCAGCGTGATGGTGTCGGTGATCGTCAGCATGGGTCGGGACTCATATGGGAGTCATATGCGATTCATATGGAATTCATATCGCCATTTCGGCATCAAAAAGGGCCGCCCTGTGCGAGCGGCCCTTCGAGTTCTTTCGGAGATGGTCCGGTTAGAACAAGCGTCCAATCGGAAGGGACTTTCGCCCTCGGGGCTGCCCTTAGACGGTCACGCCTCCGACTGTTCCGACACCTTTCTCCAATATCCCTCTCGACACTGGATCACCTCCTTTCGATTGTTGCGGTTGTCCACAGGTTGGCACAGATTTTGTGTTTGTCAAAACCTTTTACGCAACCCGTGCCACCATTTGCGTCACAATCAGGCGAAACGGCACCAGGGCGATTATCGCGATGGCAAGTTTGACACCCCAGTCGGCCACCGCCAGCGAGACCCAAAGCGGCACCACCGGCCCGGCGCCCAGAAGCGGCAGCATCTCACTCGCCCAGCTTACGTCGTTGCCCGGCTCGATCGCCGTCAAACCGGCTGAAAACGCGATGGAAAAGAACAGCGCCGTATCGACGCTCGACCCCACCAGCGTCGACACCAGCGGCGCCCGCCACCAGCGACCCTGGCGCAGCCGGTCGAAGATCGCCACGTCCAGCAGCTGCGCCGTCAAAAACGCGATGCCGGACCCCAGCGCGATGCGCCAGGTCACCAGCGGCCCGAATTCTCCGACGATTTGGGTTCCGATCAGCGAACAGGCGACACCGGTCAAAAAGCCTGCGAAAACAACGCGCCGGGCGACGGCAGAACCATAGACACGGTTCATCACGTCGGTGACCAGGAAGGCCAGCGGGTAGGTGAAGGCGCCCCAGGTCAGCCATTGGCCGAACAGGAACTGCACCAGGATGTTCGAAGCCACGACGATGGCGGCCATGGCAAGGATGCCGGGAAGAAGACGGGGCATGGCGGGGTCCGTTTTGACAAGGTGGCGGAGACTTGGTCCCGCGCGGGGACAGCGGCTGATAGCGGCCGGAGCCTTGTGACGCAAGCTATTGTTTCAACCGGTATTCGACGAATTCGGTGCGCTGGAACAGGCGAAAGTTGTCGTCCGAGATCATCGTCAGGCGGATATCGCCGGTCCGGTCGCGCCAGGCCGCGAGGCCTTCGAGGTTGTCGTGGGTGCCGGTCGCGGTCTCGATCAGCAGGCGTTCGTCGCCGATGCGGTCATCGTCGATGGCAAAGCTCCGCACCCGGGTGCGGAACCCGAAAATCCCGCTGAAATAGCGTTCCAACAGATAAAGCCGGCCGTCGGGGCCGAAATCGGCACCCACGGGCAGGAACTCGCCCCGCCGTGGGATTTCAAGCG
This sequence comes from Rhodobacter sp., assembly GCA_030066215.1. Classification (GTDB taxonomy): domain Bacteria; phylum Pseudomonadota; class Alphaproteobacteria; order Rhodobacterales; family Rhodobacteraceae; genus JASJCA01. Next base: position 9,512 of record JASJCA010000057.1, read on the forward strand.
GTTGCGACCACGACCCGCCGCGGTAACGGAACACCGGAAACGGGCGGGTCAGCCGCCCCGACCTCTCGGGCAGCGTATACAGCGCGCCGTCGGGCGCGATCGCCAGGGCCTCCAGCGACGAGTTGTTCTGCATCGACTGGAACGCCTCGGGCCGCGGCAGCCAGGCCGCCTTGGAGGCCGTGTTGCGGTAGGTCCAGACCCTGTGGATCGCCTCGAACGACACGTAAAACCGGCCGTCGTCGCGCAATGCCAGCCCCTCGCTGTCACCCTCGAAGCGGCCCAGCGGGCCGCCGTCGGGCGTCTTCAAGGCACGCAGCGGGCCGGCCTCGACGGCAGAGATCAGGCCGTCCTCGCGCTGCAGCCGCCCCTCGACGATCCAGCCCTTGTCGTTGATCGCCAGAAACCTGCGGCCGGTCGCGTCGAGTTCCAGCCCGGAGAACCCGCCGAACCGGGTGCCGGGCCGCGACCAGGTGAAACTGCCCAGATATTCGGCTTCCGCGCTGGGGCCGGCCTGCCCGCCAAGGCCAAATCCTGCCAACGCCGCGCCAATCAGCGCGAGGACAAGACTTGCACGCATTGCTTGGGCAGATCGGCCAGCACGTATTCGCGGCGCGGCTTGGGCGGCGGCGCGTTGGGGTCCGGCGGCGGCGGGTTGAGGATGTTGCGCACCCACTCTTCGGCCCCGGCACAGCCGTCGCCGGGCGGCGGCGGATCCTGGTTGACGCAGCCCGAGGTGCCCGCGGGGCACTTCAACCGCACGTGGAAGTGATAGTGGTGCCCCCACCAGGGCCGGATCTTGCGCAGCCAGGCCCGGTCGCCGGTTTCGTCGTTGCACATCTGCACCTTGGCCCCGGGGAAGACGAAGATGCGGGCCACGGCCGGATCGCTGGCCGCGGCCTTGAGAATCTGGTGATGCGCCCGCGTCCAGTTGCCGTTGGTGAAGGCGCCCTTCATCCGGCGCATCGAGATCGACGAGATGTTCTCGCGGTCGGTCCGGCTGAGGCCGAGATTGTCGGCCGGCCGCATCCAGATATCGATGTCGAGCCCGATTTGATGGCTGCGGTGCCCGGTCAGCATCGGCCCGCCGCGCGGCTGCGAAATATCGCCGATATAGAGACCGTTCCAGCCCGGCTGCGCCGCCGCCCTGGCCGACAGCCGCTTGATATAGGCGATGGTCTCGGGGTGGCCCCAGTTGCGGTTCCGGCTGAGCCGCATCGCCTGCCAGGTCGGGCCGGTCTCGGGCAGTTGCGCGCCGCCCGCCAGGCAGCCCTTGGCATAGCCGCCAAAGGGGGCCGGGCTTTGCGGCGACCCGTCGCGCTTCGCTCCGAACAGCGTCTTGGCCAGCGCGGCGGGATCGATGTTGGATTGCGCGACCAGCAGCCGCCCGGCGGGCTCAACGGAGGGTGCGGGCGGCGGCGCGGACGACACCCGCTCTGGCCGGCCACCGCAGGTTGCAAGCAGCGTGATCAGGCCGAGGGCTGTGAGGACGCGGACCATGGGATGTCCCTCTCTCCGTCCGGTTTCACCCAGACTAGCAAAACCAAGCCGATGAAGAACAGCCCAATCAGCGGAGTTATGCCGAGCCGCTGGTTGCCGGTGAGGTCGGTGGCGATGGCGATCGCGGCAGGGGCCAAGAAGGTGGTCGCCTTGCCGGCCAGGGCGTAGAGCCCGAAGGCCTCGGTCATACGCTCGGCATTGGCTTGGCGGACCATCATCGTGCGGCTGGCCGATTGTAGCGCACCGCCCGCTGATCCGATCACCGCGCCGCAGATGTAGAACACGATGTCGGGCAGGGCCGAGCCGTCCGGCACCGCCATGCCCAGGACCGACGTGCGCGAGACGCTGACGATCATGCCACCCACGACCAGCAGGATCAGGATGCAGACGACGATCACCGGCTTTGGGCCGAACGCTTCGTCCGCCTTGCCGCCGAGCCAGGCGAAGAGCGCGCCGAAGATCGCAGCGACGATGCCGAAGACGCCGATATCGACCACCGTCCAGCCGAGCACGCCAAGCGCATAGATGCCGCCGAACGTGTACATGCCGTTCAGCGCGTCGCGGTAGAACATCGACGAGCCCAGATAGGCGGTCAGCGAGACATGCTTGGGCAGGCTCTTGAGCGTACGGACCAGGTCGCGCAGCCCGTCGGCCACCGGCGCGCCGCGCACCACCTCGTGCCGTGGCTCGCGCACCCACAGGAAGAACGGGATCATGAAGACCGCGTACCAGAGCGCGGTGAAAGGACCGACCGACCGCGTGCCCTCGCGCGCTGCGGGGTCGAGGCCCAGGATCGGTTCGAGCCCGATGAAGGTCACGCCGGCGTCGTTTTCGGCCAAGAGCAACAGCATGATCGCCAGCGCGATGACGCCGCCGACATAGCCCCAGGCCCAGCCGGCGCCGGAGATCGCGCCCAAGCGGTCGTGGTCGCCCAGCGACGGCAGAAGTGCGTTGGTGAAGATCGTGGCGAACTCCATGCCGATCAGGCCGATGCCGAAGAAGACCAACAGCGTAACGATGCTGAACATGTCCGGGTTGGACCACCAGAGCCCGGTCGCGCCCACCACGTAGAGCAGCGAGAAGAACCAGATCCACGGCATCCGCCGCCCGGTCGAATCTGCGATCGCGCCCAGGATCGGCGCGAGCACCGCGATCATAAGGCCCGCCGTGGTCAGCCCGTAACCCCAATAGGCCTGCGCCTCGGCCCGCGCGACCTCTTGCGCCATGCCGCCGGCCACCAACCGGTCGATGACGATCTCGGCAAAGAACGGGCCGAAAATGAAGGTCAAGAGCAGGGTGTTGTAGGGCTGGCTGGCCCAGTCGAACATCATCCAGCCCCAGATGCGCTTGCGCGCCGACACCTCGGCCATCACGTCTCATCCCCCTGGGCGCCATATGGCCGGGGAATTGCGCGTCATGCAACCGGGAAGTGCCGGGTCAGGCGGCGGCTTTCGCGGGCGGCCAGGGGCGTTCGGCATCCGCCTCGATCCAGGCGCCGACCCAGCCCGGCAAGGGCGGGCTCTGCCGGTCATGGCCAAGCGCCTCGATCACCCGCTGCGGGTCGACGATGCCGTCGCGGTCGGTCACGGCCGAACGATAGAGCGCCTGGCTGGCGCAGCGCCCGTCGCGTTTCCACATCGACTGTTCGAGGTAAACAAAGCGGTGGTCCCAGCCGACGCAGCGGCTGTGCATCTCGACCCGCTCGAACGGCTTAACCCGGTGCCGCCAGCGCACGGAGACCCCGGCCATGGTCAGCGACCAGCGTTCGCGCCGAAGCGTCCGGATCAGCCCGACCCGTCCGGCCAGCGGGATTCGCCCCAGATCGTAGAGCGTCAGCGAGCGGCCGTTGTTGAGCTCGAGCCACAGGTCGACATCCCAGGGCCAGCAGATATGGTACGAGACATGGGTGTCGGTCAGCGCCATCAGCGGCGCATTCCGGTGCACGACGAATTCCTTGATCATGCGGACGAAGGGGTACATGGCGGCCTCCTGCGGCAAAGCAACTTGGCGTGCTTTACGTAAACGTCAAGCTGTGACGTGGCGGCAGGCCCGGCTTGCCACCGCCCCCGCGGGCGCTTAGGTGTCCGAAAACCCGCGTTTCGACAGGCCCGGCCATGACCTCGATCTTCCAAATCCTTCTGCTGATCCTCGACGTCGTCTGGTTCATCATGATCGTCCACATCATCATGAGCTGGCTGATCAACTTCCAGGTGCTGAACATGCGCCAGCCACTCGTTTATCAGATCTGGTCGGGACTGAACCGCCTGTTAGAGCCGATCTACGAGCCGATCCGCCGCATCCTGCCCGACACACGGCCGCTGGATCTGGCCCCGCTGGTCGCACTGATCGGCGTCTACGCCCTGCGCATAGTCATCCGCAACAACATGTACGCGTTCTGACGGCGCCTCGGATTTCCCGGGTTGTTCACCGATTCTTCATCTGCGATGGTCCAAAAAAGAGCAGTTTGAGACAAAATCACAAGACATGATGGACCGCGCGGGCGAGCTACTGTCCTCCATCTTCGGCTTCGACGGCTTCCGCCCCGGCCAGGCAGAGATCGTGGCCGCGGTGACCGCCGGTGAGAACGTGTTGGCGATCATGCCCACCGGCGGCGGCAAGTCGCTGTGCTTTCAACTGCCCGCGCTTTGCCGTGACGGCGTCACCGTCGTCATTTCGCCGTTGATCGCGCTGATGCGAGACCAGGTCAGGGCTCTGCGAGAGGCTGGGGTCGAGGCAGGAGCGCTGACCTCGGGCAATACCGAGGCCGAGACCGACGCGGTGTTCCGCAGCCTCGACGAGGGGCGGCTGAAATTGCTCTACATGGCCCCCGAGCGGCTGGCCTCGGGCGGCACGCTGCCGCTTTTGCGCCGTATCGGCACTTCGCTGATCGCCGTCGACGAGGCCCATTGCGTCAGCCAATGGGGCCACGACTTCCGCCCCGATTACTTGCGCATCGGCGAGCTGCGCCGCGCGCTCGACGTGCCGCTGGCCGCGTTCACCGCCACCGCAGATGCCGAAACTCGGGCCGAAATCGTCTCTAAGCTGTTCGAAGACCGGCCCCCGCGGGAATTTCTTCGGGGCTTTGACCGGCCCAACATCCACCTTGCCTTTGCCGCCAAGGACAAGCCGCGCCAGCAGATTCTCGACTTCGCCCAGGCCCGGCGCGGCCAGTCGGGCATCGTCTATTGCGCCACCCGTGCCAAGACCGAAACGCTCGCCGCCGCCCTGCGCGACGCCGGGCATACGGCCTGTGCCTATCACGGCGGCATGGAGGCTCAGACGCGCCGCCAGGTCGAGACCCGGTTCCAGCAAGAGGACGGGTTGATCGTCGCCGCCACGATCGCCTTCGGCATGGGCGTCGACAAGCCCGACATCCGCTGGGTCGCCCATGCCGACCTGCCAAAGTCGATCGAGGCCTATTACCAAGAGATCGGCCGAGCCGGCCGGGACGGCGCCCCGGCCGAAACTCTGACGCTATATGGCGCCGAGGACATCCGCCTGCGCCGCGCCCAGATCGACGAGAGCCTCGCACCCGAGGACCGCAAGGCCGCCGACCATGCCCGCCTGAACGCGCTTCTGGGTCTCGCCGAGGCCCTGCGATGCCGTCGCCAGACCCTGCTGGGCTACTTTGGAGAGGACCCCAAACCTTGCGGCCATTGCGATCTGTGCGATACCCCGCCCGAGGTCTTCGACGGCACCGAGGCGGTGCGTAAGGCGCTGTCGGCGATGCTGCGGACCGGCGAAAGCTTCGGCGCCGGGCACCTGATCGACATCCTGATCGGCAACGAAACCGACAAGGTCCGCGCCCGGCGGCACGACCAGCTGCCCACCTTCGGCGTCGGCCGCGACCTCAGCCGCGCGCAATGGCAGGCGGTGTTTCGGCAGATGATGGGCCGCGACCTTGTGCGCCCGGACCCGTCCCGGCACGGCGCCCTGCGGATGTCAAAGGCTGCCCGCTCGATCCTGCGCGGCGAGGAAGCGATCGAGCTGCGGCGCGACACCATCAAGACTGCGGTGAAACGCCCCGAGGCCAAGGCGCTGGTGAGCGAGGAAAACGCCCCACTGCTTGCCGCGCTCAAGGCCAAGCGCCGCGCCCTGGCCGAGGCCGCGTGGGTGCCGGCCTATGTCATCTTCACCGACCGCACGCTGATCGAGATGGCGGAAACCCGGCCGGCGAGCCTGGACGAGATGGCCGGGATCGGGGGCGTGGGCGCCAAAAAGCTCGATCGCTACGGCGCGGCCTTTCTGCAGATCGTCGCGGGCGAGACGCCGGCACCGGTGCACCCGGCCCGGATGAAGCTCGCCGGTCGCAGCGAGGGCGCGATTTATGACCGGCTGCTGCAGGCCCAGGCCGATCTGGCCCGCGGCGATGGCGGCACCGGAAAGCCGATGAGCTGTTCCGCCGCGCTTTTGGCCAAAGTCGCCGCGCTGAAGGCGCCCGATATGGCGGTGCTGTCGGGCCTGTTGGGAGAGCGGCGCGCCGAACGGTTCGGGCCCACCTTTCTGAACATTCTGCAAGACGGCTGACCTGCTGGACGCCGACGCGCTAACCGCTAGATTGCGCCGCGAAGCGGTGATGGAGGATTTAGCATGCTGGTGGTGATTTCGCCCGCGAAACGGCTGGATTGGAGTGCGGTGGATCGCGGCGTACCGTCCGAGCCCGTTTTTCGGCAGGAAGCGAACCGCCTCGCCGCCCATGCACGCCAATTGAGCCTGGCCAAGCTTAAGGGTCTGATGGACCTCAGCGACGATCTCGCCCGGTTGAACCGCACCCGTTTTCGCGATTTCCAGGACGACCCGGCGCCGGAAGCGACGAAACCTGCCGTCTTCGCCTTTGCCGGCGACACCTATCTGGGGCTCGAGGCCGCATCGCTCGACGACGAGACGCTGGCCTATGCGCAAGATCACTTACGCATCCTATCCGGCCTCTACGGTGTCCTGCGCCCGATGGACGCAATCCAACCCTACCGGCTCGAGATGGGCAGCCGGCTTAGGACCCGCCGCGGCAGCACGCTCTACGACTTTTGGCGCGATGCGCCCGCGAAGGCACTGAACGCTGCGGCCGAGACGGCCGGAACGGGTATTCTGGTGAACTGCGCGAGCCAGGAATACTTCGGGGCAGTGGACCCGAAGAAGCTGAAATTGCGCCTATTAGAGCCTGTATTCATGGAAGAGAAATCCAGCGGACCGAAGATCGTCAGCTTCTTCGCCAAGAAGGCGCGAGGGTCCATGGCGCGGTTCATCGTCGAGCGGCGGGTGACCGATCCGGAAGGCCTAAAGGACTTCGACCTCGGCGGCTACCGGTTCGAACCTTCGATGAGTCAGGACGACCGCCTGGTGTTTCTGCGCGGCGAGGCTCAGTCGGAGTCCTTCAGGGAAGCGTCGTAGGCGACAAGCTCCACCGTGTTGCCCTCTGGGTCGGTGGTGAAGATCCCGCGCCAGCCGATCCAGCCGAAATTCTGTATAGTGTAGGTCTGGCCGATCCGGTCATACCAGTCCATCGCCGCCTGCTGTTCGGCGAAGGGCAGTGACAGGGCAATGTGGTGCAGCGACGACTTGGCGCCAGTTTGTGGCGGTGCGGTGGCCTGCGGGTGGATCTCGGGTCGGCCGGCATCGTGGCGGAAGAGCGCGAGCACCGATGTATGGCCGCCGAAGCCTTCGGCGATCCGGAAAAAAACGATCCCGTCGCCGTGGCCGCCAGTCAGCGGCTCCAGCCCGATGACATCGCGATAGAACGCCGCCATCGCCTCGATGTCGGCGCAACGGATGGCGATCTCGCCTAAGGCGCGGACCTTAAACCCTCGTGTCGTGTCCATGCCGCGACTGTTCCAGATGCCGAGGCCGCGCGCAACGGCCTGGCCGGCTTCACCGCAGAAGGGCGATTGGCAATTTGCGGCGCATGTCGCGCGGGGCTTGTCCCACCCCGAACCGCCAGCGCGCGGCGGTGCGGCTTAGGTTCCGGTGGGGGTCAGCTCTTCGGGGAAGACCGCGCGGCAGCCAGGTGGCACCTCCTCGGCGATGCGCGCGAAGATCGCGTTTTTTTTCAGTGGCTTGGTCAGGTAATGATCGAGACCCGCTGCCAGGATCCCCTTGTCGTCGCCATCCATGGCATGAGCGGTCAGGGCGACGATCGTGGTGTGGGCCAGGCCCTGGTCCGCCTCGATCGACCGGATCTGCCGGGTCGCCTCTTTGCCGTCGACCTCAGGCATCGAAATGTCCATGAAGATCAGGTCGGGCTGCTGGCCGCGAAACGCCTCGACCGCCTCGCGCCCGTTGGTTGCGAAGGTCAACTCGATGTCGAGCGCCTTGACCAATTTGCCGAAGACCAGGCGGTTGGTCTTGTTGTCCTCGGCCGCCAGGATTCGCATGGCGCGGTCTTCGGCCGCGACCGGCGACGCATCGGATGCTTCCTGCGCGGTCGTCATCGTCGGCGTGACCGTTTGCACCGGTGCGCCCGATTCCAGTCGGGCGATCTCGGCAAAAAGCTCCCGTCGGCGCAGGGGTTTCTGCAGAACGCGGGTGCAATCGTCGGCGTCGGACTTGCCCTGCCCGACGATGCCCGAGAACATCAGGATCGGGCCGGCAAAACCCGCCTTGCGCAGCGCGGCGGCCAGCTCCTCTCCGGTCATGTCCGGAAGCTGGCTGTCGGCCAGCACAATGTCGCCGGCCTTGGGCGCGGCGGCAAGCGCCTCGGCACCGGTGCGCCGCGCCAAGACGTCGAGTTTCTGCATCGCCAGCTGCTTTTCGACGATCTGCCGGTTCACCGCCTGCCCGTCGACCACCAGCGCCCGGTCGATCCAGCCCGGCGCCGGCTGCAGCGGCGGCTCTTCGGTCTCGGCCACCGGCAGGGTGAGGTGAAAGCCAAAGCTCGACCCATTGCCGACCTCGCTATCGACCCAGATCTCGCCACCCATCAGCTCGACCAGCCGGCGGGTGATCGCCAGGCCGAGCCCGGTGCCTTCGAACTTGCGGTTGCGTTCGTCCTCGACCTGGTTGAATTCGCCGAAGATGTGGCCGACCATCTCGGGCGGGATGCCGATGCCGGTATCCTCGATGGTGATATGGACGCGCTGAGCAGCCCCATCCTCCATCGGCAAACCAACGACCCGCACCAGGACATGGCCATCGGTCGTGAATTTGATCGCGTTGCCGATCAGATTTGTCAGAACCTGCCGGATGCGTCCGGCATCGCCGATGTAGTTGGTCGGCAGGAACATGTCGAAATCGACCAGAAGATCGATGTCCTTGCCTTGGGCCGAGGGGCGCAAGAGCATCAGGATTTCATGGATTGCGCGTTCCAGATCGAAGGGGTCGGGGTGCAGGGTCAGCTTTTCCGCCTCGATCTTGGAATAGTCTAGAACGTCGTTGATCAGCACCAAAAGCGCCTCGCCCGACGATTTGATGGTGTCGACGAATAGCCGCTGTTCCTCGTCGAGCTCGGTCTCGGCCAAGAGATCGGCCATACCGACGACGCCGTTCATGGGCGTGCGGATTTCATGGCTCATATTCGCCAAAAACGCCGATTTCGCCCGGTTCGCCGCCTCTGCCCGGTGGCGGGCGTCCTTCAGCCGTTCCTCGTTGCGGATCGTGTCGGTGATGTTGAGCGCAAGCGACACGGTGTCGCCGTCGCGGGCGCGGCGGTCGACCAGCTTGATCGAAACACCGTTCCAGAGCCGAACCACGGACGGCGCGATGCTGTCGCCGCGCCACCGGCCCAGCATGTCGCGCACCCAGTCGGCACGGGCCCGGTCGCCGATATCGACGATACCCTCCTCGGCCGCGAGGTGCAGCATGTCGGCATAGGCGATCCCAGGGCCGACGGCCTCGATCCCGTCGAAGGGCAGCAGAAACGCTGAATTCGCAGCAATCATGATCTCGTCGGCATCGAAGACGGCAAACCCGTCTTCGATCGTCTCGACCGAATCCCAGAGCCGCCGTTCGGCAATCACGAGCGCGGTATTCGCCGTCTCTAACTCATCCAGAACCTGGCTTTTTTCCTCCTTGAGTGCCTCGGCTTCTTCGCGCTGTTCAACGATCTCGTCGGTAAGGCTGAGCGCATGGGCCGACAGCTTGCGGTTGGCATCGGCCAATTCGACCTGCTTGAGCTCCAACAACCGTTCCGCCGCCATCCGGGCGCGGCGTTCCTTGGCCAAGATGTCGACGTCGGTCATCGCAGGGCTCCCAATCCCGACGCCAGAATGGCCGATCTTGCTGAACAAGCGTTTAACTGCGGCATCGGAAACGTTGCCAGCCTCGGCCCGGCTATGCGACCATGCCCGCATATTCACTTGGAGGCAGCAATGCGTTTCGGCCTTGGCATCGTTCTTGTTCTTTCGTTCCTTGCGGCATCGGTCGCGGCGCAAAGCCCGGTCCCCGAGCGGCGCCTGGCGCTGACCCGCGACGTGGATTTCCCCGGCGGCGACATCCGGTCGATCTTCGACACCACGCTGAACGCCTGCCAGGCCGCTTGCCTGGCCGACCGCCGCTGTGCCGGGTTCACGTTCAACACGCGGTCGAATTCCTGCTTTCCGAAATCGCAGCTTGGCGAAAGCGAAGTCTACGAGGGCGCGTTTTCGGGCCGGGTTCTGACCGCCGCACCGGGCTCGGTCGCACAAGGTGAGGTGCGGGCGGCCGATCTGGAATTTCTGTCCAGCGGCGACCTGGCGAGCGCCCGCGACCTTGCGCTCGATCTGACCAACCGGCATATCCCGAACGCCTGGACCGCGGCGCAATTGCTGCAGGCCGCGGTCGAGGCGCGTTCGAACGGCAATATTGTCGCGGCCTACCGCTTTACCGGGGCGGCGACGGTTCTGTCCGACGCGCCCGATCACTGGACCGAATACGCCCGTCTGGCGCTGGCGATCGAGACCGACAACCGGTCCGAGCGCCGCGACTACCGCCGCCGCGCGCTCATGGCCTCGATCAACGCCTATCTGCGCGCCGGCAACCCGGCGATTCGCCACAACGCCTTGGTGGTGATGGCCCGTGCGTTGGAATTGAACCGGCGCGGGCGCGACATGATCCCGGCACTGCGGCTTGCCCAGGCGATCACCCCCAGAACCGACACCGACGATTTGCTCGACCAGGCGATTGCAAAGCATGGCTTCCGGATCGTAGAGCATACCGTCGACAACGATTCCGCGCAGCCGCGGATCTGCGCTGAGTTCAGCGAGGATTTGGTGCGCGTCGGTGTCGACTATACCCCGTTCGTACAGATCCCCGAGGCCGAACTAACGGTCGAGCCGGACCAGCGCCGGCTCTGCATCGAGGGCGTTGTGCACGGGCAACGCTATCGCGTGACCTTCCGTGAAGGGCTGCCCGCGGCTTCCGGAGAAACGCTGGCCAAAAACGTGACGCTGAACCTCTACGTCCGCGATCGCTCGCCTTCAGTGCGCTTTCCGGGACGGGCCTACGTGCTGCCGGCGACCGGCGAGGTGAACATCCCAATCGAGGCGGTCAACGTGACCGAGGTCACGCTGCTGCTGCGCCGGGTCAGCGACCGTTCGATCCTGCGCGCGATCCAGGACCGGTTCTTCGGGCGGCCGCTATCGCCCTGGGAAGAGGACCAGTTCGGCGACGAGATCGCCGCGACGGTGTGGGAAGGCACCGGCGAGGTGGTGCAAGAGCTCAACCGCGACGTGACCACGCGGCTGCCGATGACCGAGGTGGTGGGCGATCTGGCGCCGGGGATCTATGCGCTGCAAGCCAAGGTGCCGGGGGCGGACCCCTATGACAACCCCGCCGCGACGCAGTGGTTCGTGGTCAGCGATCTGGGGCTGGCGACGATGTCCGGCGCCGACGGGCTGCACGTCTTCACCCGGCATCTGGGCAACGCCGAGGCCGCGGAGTCGGTCGAGATCACTTTGCTGTCGCGGTCGAACGACATCCTCGGCACCGCCCGTACCGACGCGATGGGCTACGCGGCCTTCGCCCACGGTCTGATCAACGGCACCGGCGGCGCCGCGCCGGCGATGGTGCTGGCCAAGGCCGGCGGTCACCTGACCTTCCTGTCCCTGACCGATCCCGAATTCGACCTCTCGGACCGTGGCGTCGAGGGTCGCGCCCCCGCCGGGCCGATCGACGTGTTCTTGACTACCGACCGCGGCGCCTACCGCGCGGGCGAGACGATCAACGCCACCGTGCTGACCCGCGACGGCGAGGCCGAGGCGATCGAGGGGCTGCCGGTCGTGGCCATCCTGACCCGGCCAGATGGCGTCGAATACGCCCGACAGGTGTCGCAGGACAGCCGGGCCGGCGGCCATGTCCTTGCCTTCCGCACCTCCGGCGCGGTGCCGCGCGGATCCTGGCGGCTCGACATCCACGCCGACCCGGACGCGCCGGCCATCGCCTCGACCCGGGTCTTGGTCGAGGATTTCCTGCCAGAGCGCATCGATTTCGACCTCGCCCTGCCCGAAGGCGTGATCCGGGCCGATGACGCGCCGCTTTTGTCGGTGGACGCACGCTACCTCTTCGGGGCGCCGGCCGGCGATCTGCCGATCGAAGGCGAGGTCCTGGTGCGCACCACCCGCAGCGTCGAGGCGTTTCCGGGCTACCGCTTCGGCCGCTACGACACCAGCGTGCAGCCCGAGGTGTGGTTCCTGCCCGGCGACCTGCGCACGGGCGCGGATGGCCAGGCGTCCTTCGGCATCGAATTCATCGATTTAGAGACGCATTCACGCCCGATCGAGGCGGTGGTCGCGGTGCGAGTGTCAGAGGGCTCGGGCCGCCCGGTGGAACGCAAACTGACCCGCGCCATCGCGCCCGCGAACCCGGTGATCGGGATCAAGCCGGGCTTCGACGGCACCTTGTCCGAGGACAGCGAAGCTTCGTTCAACCTCATCGCGCTCGACCCCGCGCTGCAGCCCGCGCCGATGGATGTGCGCTGGACGGTGAACCGGGTGCGGACCCGGTACCAGTGGTACCAATACGGCGGCAATTGGGAGTGGGAGCCGATCACCACCCGCACCAAGGTGGCCGAGGGCGACGCCACGCTGGGCGGGGCGCCGGTGACGGTGACTGCACCCGTCGAATGGGGCCGCTACGAGATCCGCGTCGAACGCACCGGCGGGCCCTACGTCGCCGCCTCGACCGATTTCTACGCTGGCTGGTATGGCGCCGCCGATGCCTCGAGCACGCCCGATCTGCTGGAGCTGTCGCTTGACGCAAAGGCCTATGCGCCGGGCGACACCGCGCGTCTGCGCATCGTGCCGCGCTACCCGGGCAAGGCCCTGGTGACGGTGGTCTCGAACCGGCTGATCGACATGAAGGCCGTGGATGTGGCCGAGGGCGAAAACCTGATCGAGCTGCCGGTCACCGACGCCTGGGGCGCGGGCGCTTACGTCACCGCCACCGTGATCCGCCCGATGGACGTCGCGGCGGGCCGCAATCCGGCGCGAGCGCTTGGGCTGGCGCATGCGGCGGTGGACCCGGGTGCGCATCGCCTTGCCGCCGCCTTCGAAACCGCCGCCGAGGTCGACCCGCGCGGACCGCTACCGGTGGCGCTGAAGGTTGATGGCATCGCGCCGGGCGACACCGCTTATGCCACCATCGCCGCCATCGACGTGGGCATCCTGAACCTCACCGCCTTCGCATCGCCCGATCCCAGCGGTCACTATTTCGGCCAAAGAAAGCTCGGGATGGGCCTGCGCGACGTCTACGGGCGGCTGATCGACGGCATGACCGGGTCGATGGGCAACATCCGGTCGGGCGGCGATTTCGCGCCTGAGGCGGGGCTGGAGGCACCGCCGCCCACCGAAGAGCTGGTGGCCTATTTCTCGGGTCCCGTGACCGTCGGCGCGGACGGCTTCGCCCGAGCCGAGTTCGACCTGCCCTCCTTCAATGGCACGGTCCGGCTGATGGCGGTGGTGTGGTCGAAGACGGCAGTCGGCGAGGCCGAGGCCGAGGTGCTCGTACGCGATCAGGTCGTGGTGACGGCCAGCGTGCCGCGGTTCATGGCGCCGGGTGACCAATCACGGCTGCTGCTTGAGATCGTGCATGCCAGCGGGCCGGCGGGCCGCGTGGGGCTCGATGTCACGGCAGAGGGCGTCCGGCTCAACCGGGCCGTCCCGTCCGGCCTGACCCTGCCCGAGAACGGCAAGCAGGTGCTATCGATCCCGATCACCGCCGATGCCGTGGGGCTCCAGACCATCGACGTCACGCTGACCACATCAGGTGGCAAGGTCCTGACCAAGACCCTGAAGCTGCCGGTCGAACTCAACGACCCGATCACGGCACGAACCAGCCGGTTCAGTCTCGAATCCGGCGACACCTTCACCTTCGACGACAACGTTTTTGCCGGGCTGATGCCGGGCACCGGATCCGCCACCCTGGCCGCGGGGCCGATCGCGCGGCTCGACGCGCCTGGTCTGCTGGAGGCGCTCGACCGCTATCCCTACGGCTGCACCGAACAGGTCACCAGCCGGGCCATGCCGCTGCTCTATCTCGACGAGGTGGCGCGTGCGATGGGGCTGGAGGAACGCGAGCGGCTGTCGACGCGGATCGACCAGGCAATCGAGCGGGTGCTGACCAACCAGGCTCCAAACGGCGCCTTCGGGTTGTGGCGCGCGACCTCAGGCGATTTCTGGCTCGACGCCTATGTCACTGATTTTCTGTCGCGCGCCCGGACCCAAGGCTTCGACGTCCCCGACATCGCCTTCCGCACCGCGCTCGACAATCTGCGGAACCGGGTGAACTACGCCCCCGATTTCGACATTGGCGGCGAAGAGATCGCTTATGCGCTCTACGTGCTGGCCCGCGAAGGCGCCGCGGCGATCGGCGACCTGCGCTACTATGCCGACGTCAAGGGCGAGAGCTTCGCCACCCCATTGGCCGCGGCGCAACTCGGTGCGGCGCTGGCCGCCTATGGCGATCCGACCCGCGCCGACCGGATGTTCGCCGAGGCTGCCAAGCAGGTCGCGGCCGAGTTGTCAGCTTCCAGTGAGGGCCATGTCTGGCGGGCCGATTACGGCACCAAACTGCGCGATCGGGCCGCGGTTTTGACCCTAGCGGTCGAGGCCGGCAGCATGGCTGTGGACCGCCAGGCGCTGCTCGACAGCATCGCCCCGGTCGAGGGCACGCGGTCGCTGTCCACGCAAGAACAGGTCTGGTCGCTGCTCGCCGCTCACGCGATGCTGGACAAGGGCGCGTTCGGTGAGTTGACGCTGAACGGAAGTCCGCTCGACGGACCCTTGGTGCGGGTGGTCGAGGACGACACCGCCTTTGCCCCGCTGGCGATACGGAACGCCGGCGACAGCGCGTCCACGATAACGTTGACGACCTTCGGCGTGCCCGAGGTGCCCGAGCCCGCCGGCGGCACCGGATACGCAATCGAACGGCGCTATTTCAGCATGGAGGGCGACCCGGTCTCGCCAGAGACGGTTCCCCAGGGCACAAGGCTTGTCGCCGTTCTGACGATAAAGCCCTTCGCCAAGTCCGAGGCGCGGCTGATCATCGACGACCCGCTTCCGGCCGGATTCGAAATCGACAACCCCAACCTGATGCGCGGCGGCGACGTGCGCGCGCTCGACTGGCTGCAGCTCCATTCCGACACACGGCACACCGAGTTCCGGCAGAACCGGTTCCTCGCCGCGGTCGACTGGCGGTCCGACAAGGA
This sequence comes from Rhodobacter sp., assembly GCA_030066215.1. GTDB lineage: Bacteria > Pseudomonadota > Alphaproteobacteria > Rhodobacterales > Rhodobacteraceae > JASJCA01. The sequence goes on from JASJCA010000057.1 coordinate 24,621, forward strand.
GTTTCGCCTGGGCTATGTGGTGCGCGCCGTGTCGCCGGGCGATTTTCACCACCCGGCGGCCAGTGTCGAGGATATGTACCGCCCCGCATTCCGCGCGGTCAGCGAAACCGGCCGGGTGACCGTCACCGAATGATCCGGGCCGCGCCGATCCTCGCCGCGCTGGCGCTCTATCTGGCAGGGCTGACGGCGGACCGTTTCCACGCCTGGGTCGGCGCCACCGATCTGCCGACGCTCGCGATTGAGACCTCGGTCGAGATGCGCGACCGGTCCGGGGCGCTGCTGCGCGCCTATACGGTCGCCGATGGCCGGTGGCGTCTGGCCGTGCCACTCGACGCGGTGGATGTCGGGTATCTGAAGATGCTGATCGCCTACGAGGACAAGCGGTTCTACCGGCACGGCGGCGTCGACCCCCGGGCGTTGCTGCGCGCGGTCGGGCAGGCGGCGTGGCACGGAAAGATCGTCTCCGGCGGATCGACGCTGACGATGCAGCTTGCGCGATTGCTGGAAGACGGGCCGACCGGCAAGTGGCGCGCCAAATTGCGTCAGATCCGAGTGGCCCTAGCCCTGGAAACGCGGTTGTCGAAGGCCGAGATTCTAGCACTTTATGTCAACCGCGCCCCGTTTGGCGGCAACCTCGAAGGTGTTCGGGCGGCAAGTCTGGCCTATTTCGGCAAGGAATCGCGCCGCCTGACCCCGGCCGAGGCCGCGTTGCTGGTCGCGCTGCCACAATCGCCCGAAGCGCGGCGCCCCGACCGGTTTCCGACCGCGGCACATGCGGCGCGAACGCGGGTGCTGACGCGGGCCGAGAGGTTGGGCGCAATCGATGTCGACACCCGCATTGCCGCCGAAACAGAGACCGTTCCGACCACGCGGCGGCCGTTTCCCGCTCTCGCGGCGCACCTTACAGATCGGATACGCGCCCAGAACCTCGGCGGGCAGGTGCATCACCTTACATTGAACGCAGGCCTTCAGGCGAGGCTGGAGCAGCTTGCCGAGCGCGCTGCGCGCGAGGCCGGACACCGCATGTCCATCGCCATTCTGGTCGCCGACCACCGCACCGGCGCGGTCCTGGGATCAGTCGGATCGGCCGCCTATGCGCATGGGCTGCGCGAGGGCTTCGTCGACATGACCCAAGCGGTCCGGTCGCCGGGGTCGACGCTGAAGCCGCTGGTCTATGGCTTGGCGTTCGATCGCGGCCTGGTCCACCCCGAGACGTTGATCGAAGACCGCCCCGTCGCCTTCGGCACCTACGCGCCGCAGAACTTCGACGGCCGGTTTCGTGGCACGATCCGGGTGCGCGAGGCGCTGCAGCTTTCGCTGAACATCCCGGTGGTGAAGCTGACCGAGGCCCTGGGGCCGGCCCGCCTGTTGGCGCATCTGCGGCGCGCCGGCACCGAAACTCGGTTGCCGGGCGGTCCGCCCGGCTTGGCGGTCTCGCTGGGCGGCATCGGCGTCACGCTCGACGGCTTGGTACGGCTCTATGCCAGCTTCGCCAATGACGGTCGCGCGGTGCCGCTGCACAGAATTGCCGGACAGGCGCGCACCGGCGAACCAAAGCGCGTTCTCTCAGCGGAGGCGGCCTGGCAGGTCGGTGACATCCTGTCCGAGATACCGCCTCCGGCCGGTGCACCGCGCAACGGTCTGGCGTTCAAGACCGGCACATCCTATGGGCACCGCGATGCCTGGGCGGTCGGCTATGACGGCGCCCATGTCGCGGGCGTCTGGATGGGTCGCGCCGACGGGACGCCGGTGCCGGGGGCCTTCGGCGGCGATTTGGCCGCGCCGATCCTGTTCCAGGTGTTTTCGCTGCTCAAGCCCAGGCTCGAGCCATTGCCGCCCCCGCCACCCAGCACGCTGATCGTCGGGCACGCGCAACTTCCGCACCCGCTGAAGCGTTTCCGCGCCAGGGACGCCGTTTTGACGGGCGCGGGCGACTCACCGCAAGTCGCCTTTCCGCCGGACGGCGCGCGGGTCGAGGTCGGCACTGACGGGCTGGCTGTGCGTGTCCGTGACGGCCATCCTCCCTTCACTTGGTTCGCCGATGGACGCCCGGTTCTGGTGCAAAGCCACGACCGCAGCACGTTGCTCGACCTTGACGGCCCGGGGTTCCTGACACTGTCGGTCGTCGATTCCCAAGGCCGCGCCGCGCGAAGCCGAATTCGCCTGGATTAGGGACGGGAATTGCCGCCAGTCGCCCTTAGCAGCGTGGTCAATGCCGCCTGGAAATCTGGCGCGTCCCCGCCAAGCACGTCCAGAACATCGGCTTGATAGGTGTGCGCAATCGGCGCGACCGCTTCGACCAAACTGCGGCCCTTTTCCGTCAGCGACAGCGCCACAAGCCGGCCGTCGGTTTCGTGCGGCCGTTTCGAGACATAGCCCTCGGCCTGCAGCCGTTTTGCCGCACGGCTGACCTTCGACTTTTCAAGATCGACCCGGTCGGTGATCTCGCGCACGCTGACTGCCTCCGACTGGCTGAGATGCGCCAAAACGCGCCATTCTGTCACCGAGATCCCAAACTGTGCGCGGTAGAGCTCGGCAAATCCCCGGCTGACCCGTGCCGACAGCACGGACAATTGATAGGGCAGGAAGGCGTCAAGCTGGAATCCGGGCATCTGGAATCGATCCTGATTTGTTGAAATTGCAATGACGTCATGGATTTGCGCGACTTGCAACCACGGCACGCATGCAGCCCTTGACTTCGTTGCATTTGCAACGATATTGACGGCGTGAAACCGCGGGAGGATTCCATGAACGAACAAGCTGCCCCGCGCACGATGGTGCGCGCCGCGACCACCGTCGGCACCCATGACGGGTACATGCCCGGCTTCGGCAACGATTTCGAGACCGAGGCGCTGCCGGGCGCCCTGCCCCAGGGCATGAACTCGCCGCAGAAATGCAATTACGGGCTCTATGGCGAGCAACTCTCGGGCACCGCCTTCACCGCTCCGAGCCACCAGAACGAACGCACCTGGTGCTACCGCATCCGGCCGTCGGTGAAGCATTCGCACCGCTACGCCAAGATCGACGTGCCGTATTGGAAATCGGCGCCGCATATCGACCCCGACGTGATCTCGCTGGGCCAATACCGCTGGGATCCGCCGCCGATGACCGACCGGCGCCTGACCTGGGTCACCGGTATGCACACGATGACAACGGCGGGCGACGTTAACACCCAGGTCGGCATGGCCAGCCATATCTACCTGGTCACCGCCTCGATGGAGGACGAGTATTTCTACTCTGCCGACAGCGAGCTGTTGGTGGTGCCGCAGGACGGCCGGCTGCGGTTCTATACCGAGCTCGGCGTCATCGATCTGGAGCCGAAAGAGATCGCCATCCTCCCGCGCGGCCTGCTCTATCGGGTCGAGCTGGTGGACGGGCCGGCGCGGGGGTTCGTCTGCGAAAACTACGGCCAGAAATTCGAGCTGCCCGGGCGCGGACCGATCGGCGCCAACTGCATGGCAAATCGGCGCGATTTCAAGACGCCCGTGGCGGCCTTCGAGGATCGCGAGGTGCCGTCGTCGGTGATCGTGAAATGGTGCGGCCAATTCCATCGCACCGAGATCGGGCATTCGCCGCTCGACGTCGTCGCCTGGCATGGCAACTACGCGCCGGTCAAATACGATCTGCGCACCTACTGCCCGGTCGGCGCGATCCTGTTCGACCACCCCGATCCGTCGATCTTCACCGTGCTCACCGCTCCCTCGGGTGTGCCCGGCACCGCCAATATCGATTTCGTGCTGTTCCGCGAACGCTGGATGGTGATGGAGGACACGTTCCGCCCGCCCTGGTACCATAAGAACATCATGTCCGAGCTGATGGGCAATATCTACGGTCAGTACGACGCCAAGCCCCAGGGCTTCGTCCCCGGCGGTATGTCGCTACACAACATGATGCTGCCGCACGGGCCGGATCGCGAGGCCTTCGAAGGCGCCTCCAACGCCGAGTTAGAGCCGAACAAGCTCGACAACACCATGTCGTTTATGTTCGAAACCCGGTTCCCGCAGCACCTGACGACCTATGCCGGCACCGAGGCGCCATTGCAGGACGATTACATCGACTGCTGGACCACGCTCGAGAAGAAATTCGACGGCACGCCCGGCAAGAAATAGGGTTGCGGTGGGACGTGGCCGCGCCCTACACCTGATGCGCTACGCTGCCGCGAGGACGCCCGATGCCGCTGCTTCGATCCTGGGTCGAGAGTGCGAATGCGCCCGACACTGAGTTTCCGCTGAACAACCTGCCTTACGGCGTGTTTTCGGTCGGCGAGGGTGACCTGCGCTGCGGCGTGGCGATCGGCGACCGGATCATCGACGCCACCGGTCTGGAACAGGCCGGCCTGCTACGCGCCGACCCTCAGGCCGACGTGCTCGACGCGCCCTATTGGAACGACTTCATGGAGTTGGGGCCTGTGGCCTGGGACGCCTATCGGCGCGGGCTGCAGACGCTCTTGGCCGAAGACGCCGACGAGCAGGTGCAAGAGACCTGCGTGGCCTATTCGGTGCCGATGGCCGAGGCCGATCTGCACCTGCCGTTCAAAGTCGCCGAATACACCGACTTCTACGCTGGCCGGCATCATGCGACCAATGTCGGCACGATGTTCCGCGGGCCCGAGAACGCGCTGCCACCGAACTGGTTGCATATCCCGATCGGCTATAACGGCCGCGCCTCCTCAGTCGTAGTGTCCGGAACCGATATCCGGCGGCCGTGGGGCCAACTCAAATCCCCCGACCACGACGTACCGGCGTTTCTGCCCTGCCGCCGCTTCGATATCGAGCTTGAGATGGGCGCCATCGTTGGCCAGGTCTCGAACGGCCCGGTGTCGGTGCAACAGGCCGACGATATGATCTTTGGCTACGTGCTGCTGAACGACTGGTCGGCGCGAGACATCCAGGCTTGGGAATACCAGCCTCTCGGCCCGTTCCAGGCCAAGGCGACGGCGACGACGATCAGCCCGTGGATCGTGACGAAGGCCGCGCTGGAGCCGTTTCGGACCGCGACGCCTGCGCGCGAAAAAGAGCTGTTGCCGCATCTGCGCGAGCCCGGACCGATGCTCTATGACATTGCGCTCAACGTCTCTATGCAACCCGAGAGTGCCGCACAAGCCAGCGTCATCGCGCAGACCAACTACCGCGAGATGTACTATTCCGCCGCCCAGCAACTGGCCCATCACACCACCGCCGGAAGCCCGATGAACGTCGGCGATTTGCTCGGCTCGGGCACGATCTCGGGCCCGACGAAGCCCGAGCGCGGGTCGTTGCTCGAACTGAGTTGGGGCGGCAAGGAGCCGATCACGCTGCAGACTGGCGAGACCCGCAGCTTCATCGAAGACGGCGACACGCTGACCCTAACCGGACACGCCGCGGGCGACGGCTATCGGATCGGTTTCGGCCCCTGCACCGGTACGGTGATCCCCGCCCTCGACGCCGCCGAGCTGCCCTATTGAGCGAGACCTGACATGGCCAAAGCCTTCGCCTCTGCCGGCGATCTGACCGAGAAAACCACCAGCTTCACCGAGATTGGCGACGGGCTTTACGCCTTTACCGCCGAGGGCGACCCGAATTCCGGCGTCATCGTCGGCGATGACAGCGTCATGGTGGTCGAGGCACAGGCGACGCCGCGTCTCGCGCGCAAGGTCATCGAGTGCATTCGCGAGGTCACCGACAAGCCGATCAGCCATCTGGCGCTGACCCACTACCACGCAGTTCGCGTGCTCGGCGCCAGCGCCTATACCGCGCCTCAGGTGATCATGTCGGAGAAGGCGCGCGCCATGGTGGTGGAGCGCGGCCAGGAAGATTGGGACAGCGAATTCGACCGGTTCCCGCGCCTCTTTCAGGGCCACGAAGAGATCCCCGGCCTGACCTGGCCCACGACCACGTTTCATGGCCGGATGAGTGTCTATCTCGGCCAAAGACGGGTCGACCTGATGCAGCTCGGCCGCGCGCACACGGCTGGCGACATGGTCATCTACGTGCCCGATCAGAACGTGATGTTCACCGGCGACATCGTCGAATACCGGTCGGCCTGTTATTGCGGCGACGGGCATTTTCACGATTGGCCGGGCACGCTCGACGCGATCCGGCGCTGGAACCTCGACGCGATTGCGCCCGGCCGCGGCGATGCGCTGGTCGGGGGCGACATGGTGAACGCCGCGCTCGACTCGACGGCCGACTTTGTCACCTCGACCTACAATGCGGTTGCCAAGGTCGCCCTGCGTGGCGGGTCGCTGAAAGAGGCGATGGCTGCCTGCCGCGCCGGTTGCGACCCGAAATTCGGCGATTATGCGATCTACGAACACTGCCTGCCATTCAACGTTGCCCGTGCCTATGATGAGGCCCGCGACATCGATACGCCACGCATCTGGACCGCCGCCCGCGACAAGGAGATGTGGGAGCAATTGCAAGGATGACCCAGTTTCTGCGGCACATCGCGGTCTGGTACGCGATCTGGACGGTCGTCCCGGGCTCGATCGTCGGCGCACTCGGGGTGTTGTGGTGAACCGGTTCGGACCGTCCCGAAAAGAGCTAGTGTTTCGGCTCTATTTTGCGCTTTTGGGTCTGATCCTGGTGGCCGTCGCCTTGGTCTACCGCGGCGCACCAAGCGCCGCAGCGCTGTTTGAGGTCGGCGTGATCGCCGGTGGATTCTTCGGCGGGACCGCGATCTGGTCGGCCTGGCGCCTCTTGCGGCGGGACCGCTGATGGGCTGGATCACCCTCATCCTCTACGTCGGCGTGATCCTCGTTTGGCTGGTCCTCGTCTACCGGGCGTGGGCCGGGCCAAGACCGGTCCCGAAGCCGATCAAGACCAACCTGATCGGCCTGACCGTCATCCTGGCTGTCTTGACCGCAATGCGGGCTGTCGCGCTAGGCTAAACCGGGAGACACGCCATGCCTTACGATTATCGGCCCTATCCCTACATCGCCCCGCCCGGACTGACCGCGCCGGAGCCGCGCCACAGGGTGGTGATCGTCGGCGCCGGCCCGATCGGCCTCGCCATGGCTCTGGATCTGGCGAATTACGATGTGCCCAGCGTCATTCTCGACGACAACGACGTGGTCTCCGTCGGCAGCCGGGCGATCTGCTGGTCGAAGAGGTCGTTGGAAATCCTCGACCGGCTGGGTGTCGGCGCGAAGGTCGTCGAGAAGGGCGTCACATGGAAAGTCGGGCGGACCTTCCACCGCGAGGCGGAGGTCTTCAACTTCGACCTGCTGCCCGAGGAAGGCCACAAGATGCCGGCCTTCGTGAACCTACAGCAGTATTATGTCGAGGAATACCTCATCGAGGCGGTCCAAGCCAACGACCTGATCGACGTGCGTTTCAAAAATACAGTCACTAACGTTGTCCAATCCGCCGATTGCGCCGTGGTCGAGATCGAAACACCGGACGGGTCCTATACGCTGGAGGCCGACTACCTGATTGCTTGTGACGGGGCCAAATCGCCGATCCGGGGGATGATGGGCCTCGATTTCAAGGGCGAGCTGTTCGAAGAGCGGTTCCTGATCGCCGATATCGAGATGCAGGCGGATTTCCCCTCGGAACGCCGCTTTTGGTTCGAGCCGACCTTTCACCCCGGGCAATCCGCACTGTTGCACAAGCAACCGGACGACATCTACCGCATCGACCTGCAACTCGGCTGGGATGCCGACCCAGAGGAAGAACGAAAACCCGAAAACGTGATCCCCCGGATCGAAAAGGTCGTCGGGCACCGGGACTTCAAGCTCGACTGGGTCAGTGTCTACACCTTCCAATGCCGACGACTCGAACGCTTCGTGCACGACCGGGTGATCTTCGTCGGCGACAGCGCGCATATCGTGTCGCCATTTGGGGCGCGCGGCGGCAATGGCGGGCTGCAGGATGTCGACGCGCTTGGCTGGCGATTGGCGGCCGTCCTCGAACAGCGCGCGCCGCCGGCGATCCTCGGCGACTATGACACCGAGCGTGTCCACGGGGCCGAAGAAAACATCATGAATTCGTCGCGCGCGACCAAATTCATGACGCCGGCCGATGGCGTCGAGCATCTATTGCGCGACCAGGTCCTGGCTCTTGCTGGCAAGGCGCCGTTTGCGCGGGCTTGGGTCAATTCCGGCCGGCTGTCGGTGCCTTGTGTCTATCCCAGTGACGGGGCCGACGATCCCGCCTTGCCCAGGGCCGCACGCCCTGGGGCTGTTGCGCCCGATGCTCCCTGGGACAATGGCTGGCTGCTCGACGCGTTGGGCGGGCGGGCGGTGGTTCTGGCGATTGGTTGCGAGATTTCAGAGGTCTCAGGCGCCCAGGTGGTGTCGCCCCCGATCTCGCAATTTGTCCGGGAACGGTATCTCGGGGACGCGCGGTCGGCCGTCTACCTCATCCGGCCCGATCAGGTCGTCGCGGCGCGGTGGCCCTATGTCGACCCGGCCTCGATCGACCGGGCGGTCGCCGCCATGTGGAGGCAATGACGATGGCCCTGATCGAAACCCCGAATCTCGACGACCATGACGGGTTCTACGCCGAACTGCTGGCCGCTCATCAGGGCCTCTCCGAAGACCAAAGCCAGGCGCTGCACGCCCAGCTGATCCTGATCCTCGCCAACCATGTGGGAAATCGGCAGGTGCTGAGCGAAGCCTTGGCCTTGGCGCGGACGTGTCTCGACTAGGAGATCGGCGTCAGACGCTGACGACTGGACTCTGTCAGAACCCAGCAGTCGCGGCCTTCGAACACCGCGGCGGTCAGCGGCCGGCCAAAGCCGGCGCCGGTATCGAGGTTCACCCGGTTTCCGCAATGCATCGGCTTGTCGACCGGCGTGTGGCCGTGCACGATCAGCTTGCCGTGGTCCCGCGTGTCGAAAAGGAATGGGTCGCGGATCCAGATCAGGTCGTCCTCGATCTGGTCCCGCAGCGCGACGCCGGGCCGAATGCCCGCATGAACGAAGACCAGGTCGTTGAGTTCGATGAACGGCTCTAAATTTCCCATCAGGGTCTTGTGTGCGGGCGGAATTCGACTGTCGGCCTGGCGATGGAGCTCGTCCAGGGTAGCCGTGTCCACATCGTCGATGCCGTAAGACCGGAGCGTGTCGCGACCACCCATGTTCCAACTCAGCCAGGTCAAGTCGCTGCGCAAGCTTCCGTCCGACACAGCCCCCTGCTGAACGAAATCGCGAAACAACCTGTCGTGGTTTCCCAGAACCGCGTGCCATGGCTTGCCCCGTGACATCCCATCAACGAGATACTGGATCACGCCCGCCGTATCCGGCCCGCGGTCGCACAGATCTCCCAGGTGCACCACCGGCGCCGCTTTGTCGCCACAGGCCAATCGGTCCGCAGCGATGCGGGCATGGGCGGCAACCAGCATTTCTCGCTGCCCATGGATGTCGCCAATCGCGTAGACCCGCATGACCGACAGCCTAGCGGATATCGAACTCGAGCGGACGGACCTGCCCAAAAAGACCCGTGGCCTCCAGCGCGCCCACGACGCCCTTGGGCGGTTGCGCATCGAGATAGAGCAGCGCGATGGCCTCGCCGCCAACATCGGCCCTGCCCAGCGTGAAGTTGGCGATGTTGACGTTATGGCCGCCCATGGTCTGCCCCAGCGTCCCGATGATGCCGGGCACGTCCTCGTTGGTGGTATAGAGCATGTGTCGGCCAATCTCGGCATCGATATTGATACCCTTGATCTGGATAAACCGCGGCTTGCCGTCGGAAAACACGGTGCCCGCGACCGACCGTTCGCGGTGATCGGTGACGACGGTCAGCTTAATGTAGGCGTCGAACACGCCAGTCTTGCCTTGCGTGGTGGTGGCGATGTCGATGCCGCGCTCTTTGGCGACGACTGGTGCCGAGACCATGTTCACGTCCGGATTCGAGGCGCGCATAATGCCGGCGACGGCGGCAGCATTCAGCGCGGCGGTGTTCATTTCGGAAGTTTGGCCGTTATAGAGTATGTTGATCGCCGTGATCGGCTCATCCGTCAGCTGCCCGGCGAAGTCGCCAAGGTAGCCTGCCAGTTTGATCCAGGGGCCCATCACCTTGGCCTCTTCGGCTGTGACCGAGGGCATGTTGAGCGCGTTCTCTACGGCGCCGGTCAAGAGGTAGTCTGCCATTTGCTCAGCCACCTGCAGGGCGACATTTTCTTGCGCCTCGGTCGTGGAGGCGCCCAGATGCGGCGTGCAAACGACATTTGGCAGATCGAACAAGGGGTTATCGACCGCCGGTTCTACTGCAAAGACATCCAGAGCGGCGGCGGCGACCTGGCCGTTCTTGAGTGCCTCGGCCAAAGCCTCTTCGTCGATCAAGCCGCCGCGGGCGCAATTGATGATCCTCACGCCAGGGCGCATCTTGTCGATCGCCTCGGCCGACAGGATATTGCGGGTCTTGTCGGTCAGCGGCACGTGCAGGGTGATGAAGTCGGACCGGCCAAGCAGTTCATCCAATTCGACTTTTTCGACGCCCAGCTTGTCGGCGCGTTCCTCACTGAGGAAGGGGTCGTAGGCGACGACCTTCATCTTTAGCCCGTGCGCGCGATCAATCACGATAGAGCCGATATTGCCGGCCCCGATCACGCCGAGTGTCTTGCCGGTCAGTTCGACACCCATGAATCGGGATTTTTCCCATTTGCCGGAATGGGTTGAGGCGTTGGCCTCGGGGATTTGCCGGGCGCAGGCCATCATCATGGCGATGGCGTGCTCGGCCGTAGTGATCGAATTGCCGAATGGTGTGTTCATCACGATCACGCCCTTCTTCGACGCCTCGGGGATGTCGACATTGTCGACGCCGATCCCGGCGCGGCCGACGACTTTCAGATTATCGGCCTTTGCCAACAACTTAGGGGTCACCTTGGTGGACGAGCGGATGGCGAGGCCATCGTAGCCGTTGATTTCTTCAAGCAGTTTTTCCTTGTCCTTTCCGAGGTCAGGCCGGAAGTCGACCTCGATGCCGCGGTTGCGGAAGATCTGCACGGCGGTCTCGGACAGTTTGTCGGAAACGAGAACTTTGGGGGCCATTGGGGGCTCCGTTTTTCGGTGTCTGTAGAACGTCGGTATTACGTCGGTAAAACGTCGGTGCGATGATCGGTCAGGCCGCCGCGCGCTGCAGATCGATCTCGGCGTCGAAGGCCCATTCGATCCACGGCATCAACGCCTCGAGATCAGCTGTCTCGACCGTGCCGCCGCACCAGATGCGCAGGCCCGGCGGCGCGTCGCGGTAGGCGCCGATGTCATAGGCGACCCCTTCCGTCTCGAGCCGCTTTGCGACGGCCTTGGCGAAGGCGGCGCCATCACCGATTCGTGGATCGGTGAATTTCAGACAAACGCTTGTGGTCGAGCGGGTGGCGGGATCCTCGGCGAGGTTTCCGATCCAGTCATGCGCGGCGACGAACCGGTCGATCACCGCAGCGTTGGCATCGGCGCGGGCGATCAGACCTGGCAGACCGCCGACCGATTGCGCCCAGGCGAGCGAGTGGAGGTAATCCTCGACCGCGAGCATCGACGGAGTGTTGATCGTGGCGCCTTCGAAAATGCCCTCGATGAGCTTGCCGCCCTTGGTGAGGCGGAAGATCTTCGGCAGTGGCCAGGGCGGGGTGAAACTCTCCAGTCGCTCCACCGCGCGCGGGCTGAGAATCAGGATGCCGTGCGCGGCCTCGCCGCCCAGCACCTTCTGCCAGGAGAAGGTCGTGGCATCGAGCTTGTCCCAGGGCAGGTCCATGGCGAAGGCGGCGGAGGTTGCGTCGCACAGCGTCAGCCCGCCACGATTGGCCGGGATCACATCACCCGCGGGCACGCGCACGCCGGACGTGGTGCCATTCCAGGTGAAGCAGACGTCATTTTCATAGTCTAACGCGGCCATATCGACGATTTGGCCATAGGGCGCGTCGTGCACTGTCGCGTCGAGTTTCAGCTGCTTGACTGCATCGGTGACCCAGCCAGCGCCGAAGCTCTCCCAGGCCACCATCTCGACCGGGCGTTCGCCGAGCAGGTTCCACATCGACATCTCGAACGCCCCGGTGTCCGAGGCGGGAACGATGCCGATGCGGTAGTCCACGGGCACGCCGAGGACCTCGCGCGTGGTCTCGATCGCTGCCTGCAGCTTTGCCTTGCCGATCGCCGCGCGATGCGACCGGCCCAGCGCGGCGTCTTGCAACGCATTGAGGGTGAAGGTGGGGGGTTTGGCACAGGGGCCCGAGGAAAAACGCGGATTGTCCGGCCGCGTCGCCGGTTTTACAGGTGCCATCGGTGGTTATCCTTCCAGATAAGCGCCCCTCGTTGGGGAGGGGTGTCCCACCGGCGGGCATAGCAGCTTGGCCGGGTTTCACAAGCCCTTCATTGGCGCTATAGCGCCGCTTGAGGTGTCAAAAACGACGCAGGTGGGCCGGGCCTTGTTTGTGATCACGCTACTGACGAACCCTGCCCAGCGCAGCCTCGATCCCATGTTGGTGGCGAGTCTGCGCAACGCTTGGGGGGGCGGCAGCGCCGTGTGGCTTGCCCCGGACGAGGTCGCCGAATTCCAGGTCGAGAAGATCCCTGAAAACCGGTGGCACGTTTGGGCGGAGTGCCAAGCGATGGGTGTGGACTTAGTAGTGCAGCCGGCGACCGGGCAGCGCAAGAAGATGCTCTTGGCGGACATGGATTCGACCCTGATTCAGCAGGAATGCGTGGATGAACTCGCGGATGAGGCGGGGGTCGGGCCACAGGTCGCCGAGATCACCGCCCGGGCCATGGATGGCGAAATCGCCTTCGAGGCCGCGTTGCGGGAGCGGGTCGGGTTGTTGCGGGGGTTGCCGATCTCGGTGATCGGCGAAGTGCTGAGAAACCGGATTACGTACACGCCAGGTGGTGCCACGCTGGTGGCGACAATGAAGGCAAGTGGCGGCTATGCCGCATTGGTGTCCGGCGGCTTCACCGCGTTCACCGAAAGCGTCGCCGAATGGTTGGGCTTTGACGAGCACCGGGCAAACACCTTGCTTTCGACGGACGGAAAGCTGACCGGATCCGTTGCGGAGCCGATATTGGGGCGGGACGCAAAAGTGTCCGCCCTGCACGAGATAACGGGACGGCTTGGCATCGACACCGGGGACGTGATCGCGGTGGGCGATGGGGCCAACGACCTTGGCATGCTTGAGTTGGCCGGAACCGGCGTGGCGCTGCACGCAAAGCCTTCGGTCGCAGCCCAGTGCGACGTGCGGATCAACCACGGCGATCTGACCGCCTTGCTGTACTTACAGGGCTATTCCAGGAACGAATTCGTGGCCGACTCAGGCTAACTCAGGGATTTGGCGGGCCGGATGTAACCCGTGACCAGATCGCGGCGGTTCAGGACCGGAGCGTTTCGGCGCCGAAGCGTGGCTGGGTGGTCGGGGTCGAGGACGCCGAGATTGACGAGGATCGACGCCAGGGCGCATTCCGACGCGCGGGCGGCGCCGTCGGCGATCTTCAACGCAACACCCAGGCGCAGTTCGGGGATGATTGCGACGTAGACAGCCTCGGCGCCCGTCTTGATCGCGACGCGGCCTTCAATGGCGCGCATCAACTCAGTGCAGGCGCGGCCCTCGCCCGCGACGAGGTCGGGATGCGTAGTCATCGCCCGCACCAGCCGCTGGGCGGCACGGGCGCGGACCGACGGTCCGTCGGCCGACGCGAAAAACGCCATCGCCCGCGCCAGGCCATGCACTGTCGTCGCGAAGTTCGGGGCCGAACAGCCGTCGATCGCATGGCCCGGGGACGGCTGCCCGGTGACCGATTCGAAGGCTTCCCGCACCGCCTGCTGCACCGGGTGTGCGGCGTCGATGTACTCTGGTCCAGCCGCAAGATGCCGCGCGAGCGTGAGAAACCCGGTGTGCTTGCCGGAGCAGTTGTTGTGGTACTGGCACGGGGATTTGTGGGCGCGGATCAGCGCGTCGCGGGCGTCGAGGTCGCTTGGCTCCTGCGGGCCACAGCGCAGATCGCTGTCGCCGAGGCCAAGATCGGAGAGCCAGCGGCGCACGCGATCGGTATGGATCGGCGCACCCTGATGCGAGGCGCAGGCCAACGCCAGATGTTCGTCGGTCAGGCCGACGGCGTCGGCGGCGCCGCTTTCCACAAGCGGGAGAGCTTGGATCATCTTGCACGATGACCGCGGCAGGACGATGGTTTCGGGGTCGCCCCAGGCCTTCTCGATCTTACCATCGGCGTCGCAGATCACTGCGTGCCCGGCGTGGACGGACTCTAGGAATTCCCCACGCCAGATTTCGACCATGTTGACCGGATCGGCCATCGAAGTCCCTTTCAAAGCTGCGCGATTTTCTGCCAACGGGGCTTTCAAAAATCGGCATGATTCCGTTAAAGTGGGGGAATATGTTTGAACATCGCATGCCCGCCCCGAAAGGTCACGCCAGATTGGCCGCGGCGCGCAAGCGGAGGCAGAGACGGCAGGAGGCAAAGAACCCATGCAATCGGTGCTGAGGTTTGGGATCGCCGGAACGGCGTTGGTGGTTGCGGCGGTTGCGGCAGGCGCTCAGGAATCGAACAATCGCGTGGCGGCACACACCGACTGGAGCGTGTTCGAAGAACCGCCCTCTTGCCGAGTGGCGGCGGCATCGATCGACGCATGCCCGCAGGACCAGAGGGTGCCGCGGCAGTGCTGGATCGTCTCGGGCCCCAAGGAGGTCGTCAATAAGAAGGGCGACCGGATCGTGGCCGTCGACCGCGGCGAGATTCGGCTGTTCGTGTCCTATCAGCCCAGCCTCAACGTCAATGGCCAGGTGTCGTTCAAAAGCGGCTATCCTTTTAACGAAGGTGCTGTGGTCAAATTGAAGATCTCGGAAACCGTGTTCGATCTGATTGCGCGGGGCGTCGACGATCCGGGCACCGCGGGCCTGGACGAGTCGCAGTTGGCCTGGTCGAAATCCGACGACGACGACGCCAGGATCATCGCCGGGATGAAACGCGGCTCAGACGCGGTTCTGACGGGTCTCTCGAAGCGGAACACCACGACGATCGATACGTTTTCGTTGTTCGGCTTCACTGCGGCGGTTGAGGATGCGGAAAAGCGCTGCGGGACTTGACGGCGTCGACGGCTTGGGATCGGTCGGCGATCCTTGCCGGATTACGCCGAAACCACTGACTTGACGCCATGGAAATTGCATTCTCCCGCTCGTTCACGACCCGTTCGGAGAGCGAAACCAGCCGGCTCGCCGCAGACTTGGCGCCAAAGCTGTGCCCGGGCGACGCAATTCTGTTGAAAGGCGGCCTGGGCGCCGGGAAGACCCATTTCGCCAGGGCCCTGATCCAGGCACGGCTGGGCGCGGCCGGGCGATATGAGGATGTTCCGTCGCCAAGCTACACGTTGGTACAGACTTACTCCGACGGCCAGGTCGAGATTTGGCATTGCGACCTCTACCGTTTGGGCCATGCCGACGAGTTGCTCGAACTTGGCCTTGAGGACGCGTTTGAGGACGCGATCTGCCTTATCGAATGGCCAGAGCGGCTGGAACACCTGTCTCCGTCCGGGGCGCTGGTGGTCGAGTTGGCCGTTGGCGAAAAGGAGGGCGAGCGAGAAGTGACGGTTCAGTCCAGCGACCCGCGGTGGCAAGCGATGTTCGAGACTGTCCGGTTGGAGGATGTTGATGCCTGATCGGGCAGCGGCATTTCTTGCCGGAACCGATTGGCGCAATGCCAGTCGTGTGCCACTGGCCGGTGACGCATCGACGCGCCGATACGAGCGTTTGACCAGGACCGACGGCCGATCCGCGATATTGATGGTTGCCCCGGCCAGCCAAGGCCAAGACCTCGACAGGTTCCTGGGCCTGGCCGCGCATTTGACATCATTGGGGCTCAGCGCGCCGGAAGTCTACTGCGCCGATCCAGCGGCCGGTTTCGCCGTGATCGAAGATTTCGGCGACGGCCTGTTCGTCCGGATCGCAAATACGGACCCGAACCCGCAGGCGGTCATCTATGGAGCTGCGGTTGAAGTTTTGCTGAAGGTCCAATCGCAGCCGCCGGCGCCGGGGCTCACTGCTTTCAATGCGCGGACAATGGCCGAGCAGATCGATCCGTTGTTCGATTGGTATAGCGCCGTGATTCGACCGCCAAGCGAGCGCGAACGTGATGCGGTACGGGGCGAGTTAGAGACTGTTTTGTCGGATTTCCTTTCGGCACGGCAGGTGATGGCGCTGCGGGATTATCACGCCGAAAACCTGTTCTGGTTGCCGCATCGTGACGGCCTTCGCCGGGTCGGATTGATCGACTTTCAGGACGCTCTGATGGCTGATCCGATCTACGACCTTGTCTCGCTGCTTCAGGACGCGCGCCGCGATGTCCCCGAAGACCTGGCGCGCGCCATGAAGCTGAAGTTTTGCGAAGCTAAAGGATGGGAGCGCGACGGATTCGAAGCTGCCTATGCGGTACTGGGCGTCCAGCGCAACATGAGGATCATGGGGATATTCGCAAGGCTGTCGCATTTGGATGGCAAGCAGGGTTACGTCGATCTGATCCCGCGGGTCTGGACCCATGTAAAACGGAACCTGCGGCACCCGTCCCTTGCCGGACTGGCAGCTTCGTTGGAACCGGTCCTACCGGACCCGACGCCCGAAAATCTGAACGCCTTGAGACATCCATGTGCCGCCGCCCCGACGCCGTGATGCTGTTTACCGCCGGTCTCGGCACGCGCATGCGGCCGCTGACCGACCATATACCGAAGCCGTTGATCGAGGTGGGCGGGTGCACATTATTGGACCATGCACTTCATCTGGTGCGGGACGCGGGATTGGATCGGATTGCGGGAAACACCCATTACTTGGCGGATAAGATGGGCGCGGCCCTGGCCGAACGGGGCGTCCGAGCTCTGCACGAGCCAGTGCTGTTGGACACCGGCGGTGGATTGCGCAATGCGGCCACCACCCTCGGAGCGCCGCCGTACGTCACATTGAATTCCGACGCTGTCTGGGTCGGGCCCAACCCGGTTCCGACGATACTGCAGGCTTGGGACCCCGCATCGATGGACGCCTTGTTGGTGGTCGTGCCGCGGAACCGGGCGATCAGCCATCCCGGTGAGGGCGATTTCAGGGTCGACGCCGCGGGCCGCCTGCGGCGTGGCACCGATGTGGTCTATACCGGCCTACAGATCATTGACCCGGCCTTACTGGACCGCATCGAAGAACAGGTGTTCTCGCTCAACTTAGCCTGGGATCTGATCGGGGCGCGCGGACGGTTGTTCGGCCATCTATACGACGGCATTTGGTGCGATGTGGGGCAACCGGAGAGCATATCCGCGGCCGAGCATGTCCTGGCCGAACGCGATGTTTGAGTCCGAGCAGACGCCACGCGTCTTCGCCCTGCCGCCCGGTGTCGATTTTCCGCTGGCAGTGGTATCGGGCCTAACTCAGCGGCTTGACGGCGCTGCGCCCGAGGCCATGGCGCGGACCGAGGTTTTCGTCAATACGCGGCGTATGCAGCGACGGATGAAGTCGCTGTTTGAAGCCGGCCCGCCCCGGTTGCTGCCACGGATCAGGTTGATCACCGATTTGGCGGCGGACACTGCTCTGGCGGAAATCCCAGCTCCGGTGTCGCCGCTGCGCCGACGGCTCGAGTTGACACAACTCATCGCTGGCCTTCTGGATCGGGAACCTGACCTGGCGCCACGGGCCGCGACCTTCAATCTCGCAGACAGCCTGGCGCGTTTGATGGATGAAATGCAGGGCGAGGGCGTCCTGCCAATGAGGATCAAGGGGCTCGATGTCTCGGACCAATCCGGCCACTGGCAGCGAACGTTGAGGTTCATTGCCTTGGTCGACGCATTCTTCGCTGCCGACGGCCGGCCCGACAGCGAGGGGCGGCAGCGTTTGGTGGTGGAGCACCTTGTCGCTGATTGGGCCGCTTCGCCGCCGACCCGCCCGGTGATCGTCGCCGGATCAACCGGTTCGCGGGGCACAACGGCTCTGTTCATGCGGGCAGTCTCACAGTTGCCGCAGGGCGCGGTGATATTGCCGGGCTTTGACTTCGACTGCCCAGGTGAGGTTTGGGATCAGTTGCGGGAAGCGTCCTGGGGAGAGGATCACCCGCAGTTTCGCTTTTCGCAGTTCCTAGAGGGTCTGAATTGCGGTCCAGGGACGGTGCGGCGCTGGATAGAAACACCGCCACCCAATCCGCCTCGCAATCGGTTGGTCTCGTTGGCTTTGCGGCCGGCTCCGGTGACGGACCGGTGGATGACGGAAGGCCCAGAGCTGAAAGACCTCGGCGGTGCCACCGCCGGTATGACACTGATCGAGGCGCCCTCGCAGCGGGCCGAGGCAACCGCGATCGCAATCGCGCTGCGCGCGGCATCCGAGGCCGGAAAGACCGCCGCGTTGATCACCCCCGACCGGGTTCTGACCCGGCAGGTCGCCGCGGCCCTGGACCGTTGGGGTATCGTGCCAGATGACAGCGCGGGACACCCTTTGCCGCTTACCGCACCGGGCAGGCTGCTGTGCCAGGTGGCCGGGTTGCGGGCGGACCGAGTGGACACTGTTGCGTTGCTGGCGCTGTTGAAGCACCCGTTGACCAACGCCGGGACTGCCGATCGCGGGCCGCATTTGTTGCAGTCGCGGGAGCTAGAGTTGCACCTTCGGCGGAACGGCCCGCCGTTTCCGGATACGCGTGACATCACGTCCTGGGCGGTCGAAGGAAGCGCAGCCCGTCAGGATTGGGCGCATTGGCTGTGCGGCATCCTCGAACGGCTGGACGATCCCGACGCGCGGCCGCTGCCCGAACATGTGGACCGCCATCTATCCCTGAGCGAACATATCGCGGCCGGACCCACCGGCGCCGGCGCTGTGGCGTTGTGGGGCGACGCGGCGGGGGCGGAGGCGCTTCGATGGACCGAGGCCTTGCGGGCCGAGGCCGCAGCTGGCGGAGTGATGTCCGCCGCGGACTATGCCGCGCTGTTCCATTCGGTGATGCAGCGGGGCGAGGTGCGCGATACCTTGGCCCCGCGGCACGACATCATGATTTGGGGTACCTTGGAGGCACGGGTGCAAGGCGCCGATTTGGTCATCCTGGGATCCCTGAACGAGGGCATCTGGCCAAAGAACCCCGACCCCGATCCGTGGTTGAATAGGGCCTTACGGCAACGCGCCGGTCTGTTGTTGCCTGAACGCCAAGTCGGGTTGGCGGCCCACGACTTTCAGCAGGCCATCGCCGCCGAAGAAGTGATTCTGACCCGCGCGATCCGGGATGCGGACTCGCAGACGGTGCCGTCGCGCTGGCTGAACCGTCTGACGAACCTTCTTGGCGGGACATCCCAGGAAAGCGACGAGGCGCTCAAAGCCATGCGCGCGCGCGGAAGGCGACTTGTGGCCCTGGCGGAAAGGCTCGACCGGCCCGACGATGCCTTGCGCCAAAGCTTGCCACCCGTTCCGCGGCCTTCGCCGCGCCCACCGGTCGAGGATCGGCCCAAACAACTGTCGATCACCGAGATCCAAACGCTGATCCGCGACCCTTATGCAATTTATGCCCGGCACATCCTTCGCCTACGCCCGCTGCAACCACTGCAACGAGAGCCGGACGCGCGCTTACGTGGCACCGTGCTGCACCGCGTGCTCGAACTGTTCATCAGCGCGGGCCCGGTCTCCGACCCGGAAACGAGCCGAGCGCGGCTGTTGGCGATCGCCGACAACGTCCTAAGCGCCGCTGCACCCTGGCCCGCCACGCAGCGCCTGTGGCGCGCCAAGCTGGCACGGGCCGCCGATTGGTTCATCGCTGGTGAAATCGCGCGGCAACACCGGCTCTCACCAATCGCGTTGGAGCGACGCGGGCGGTTGGCCCTGCCAAATGCGGATTTCACCCTGACCGGCAAGGTGGATCGCATCGACCGCGCCCCAGACGGTCAGCTTTCGCTCTACGACTACAAAACCGGGGCACCCCCATCGAAGGCCCAGCAGGAGCATTTCGACAAACAACTGGCCCTGTCCGCCATTATGGCTGAGCGGGGAGCGATCGAAGGCATTGAGGCGGCGACCGTTGCAGAGGCTTACTACATCGGGCTTGGCGCAAATCCAAAGTTAGAACCCGCAATGATCGATGAAGGTGGGGCGGGCGACGTACTGGCAGGGCTGACGCGACTGGTGGCGGCCTATTGCGACCCTGAACGCGGCTATACTTCGCGCCGAGCTGTCGAGATGCAGCGCTTTGGTGGCGACTACGACCATTTGGCCCGATTCGGCGAGTGGGACGAAACCGGGGCGCCGGTTCCGATGGATGTCGGGCAATGAGCCTGGACGCAGCAACCCATCGCCAGAACCGAGCGGCCGAACCTACGTCATCGACCTGGCTTTCGGCCAATGCAGGATCCGGTAAAACCCGTGTGCTCACCGACCGGGTGGCGCGGCTTTTGCTGGACAAGGTCCCGCCGCAGAACATCCTTTGCCTGACCTATACCAAGGCTGCCGCCTCGGAGATGCAGAACCGGCTGTTTCGTCGACTTGGCGATTGGTCGCTGAAGCCGGATGAAGCCTTGCGTGCCGAATTGGCGGAGCTGGGAGTGACGGCCAGCGACGCCGAGTTCCTTGCCGAGGCACGGCGGCTTTTTGCGCGCGCAATCGAAACGCCCGGTGGATTGCGAATCCAAACGATCCACTCGTTTTGTGCGTCTCTATTACGGCGGTTTCCGCTCGAAGCCGGCGTATCGCCAGACTTCGTCGAGATCGACGAGATGGTGGCCGCCCGATTGCGTGACAGCGTTGTAGAAGAGCTTGCCACGGGCCCGGCGAGAGATGCCCTCGACGGCCTCGTTGCAAATCTCACCGACGACGATTTGGGGGACTTGACCGCAGCGATTGCGCGGAACCGCACGGTATTTGCCGAAGAGGCATCAGATGCCGAAATCCGTTCATGGTTTGGAACCGACGGCGCGCCAAATCTCGCCGCGTTGCTGCGCGAAACTTTCAGGGACAACGTGACCGCGCTGATTCCTCGGCTATTATCCGTTCTCGAGACCGGTTCTGTGAATGATGTCCGGGCTTGGGAAAAGCTGCGCGACCTGAACTGGACCGCACCGGGCAGACCTGAACTGGAGGCGCTGTTCAGCGTGCTGCTCACCGGGCGCAGTGCTGCCAATCCCTTTGCAGCCAAGACTGGAAAGTTCCCCACCAAGGCAAGCCGGGACCTGCTTGGGCCGCTTGCTGAGTCCCTCGATATGTTGATGCAACGGGTCGAAGTCGCCCGAGAGCGCCTGAACGCGCTTCTGGCAGCGGAAAGAACGGCGGCGCTGTACAAATTCGCGCGGGCGTTTCTGCCGGCCTACGACGCACACAAAAAGGCGCGCGGCTGGCTCGATTTCGACGACCTTATCCTAGGCGCACATGCGCTACTGTCCGATCCGACGGTCGCGACCTGGGTGCTTTTCAAGCTCGACGGCGGCCTGGACCACATCCTTGTGGACGAGGCGCAGGACACCAGCCCAGCGCAATGGCAGGTGATCGAGGGACTGGCGCAGGAGTTCACAGCAGGTCTTGGTGCGCGTGACGATGTGCTTCGGACGATTTTCGTGGTCGGCGACAAAAAGCAGTCGATCTATTCGTTCCAAGGCGCCGTTCCGGGCGAATTTGAGCGGATGAGAGACTTTTTTCGGGGTCGGCTGCAGAGCATCGAGGTGGGCCTGCGGGACCTGCAGCTCGAATACTCGTTTCGTTCTTCCAGTGCCATCCTGCAGTTCGTCGAGGCCGCGCTGCCGGAGTTCTCCGACGCCGATCACCGGGCGTTTCATGACAAGATGCCGGGCCGCGTCGATTGGTGGCCCGCGCTGCCCGTCGCAGAGCGGCCCGAAAAAGGCCATTGGTACGATCCCGTCGATATGCGTGCCGACGACCATCACGACACCGTTTTGGCCAGTCGACTCGCAGACGAAATCGGCCGGCTGATCGCAGAAGAGACCATTCCGCGACCCGACGGAACACGGCGCCGGGTCACCGCCGGCGACATCCTGATCCTGGTGCGCCGCAGATCCGCATTGTTTGAGGAGATCATTCGCGCCTGCAAGGCCAGAGGGCTTGCCGTCGCCGGGGCTGACCGGTTGCGACTTGGCGCGGAACTGGCGGTCCGCGATCTTGCGGCACTGTTGGCCTTTCTTGCCACGCCCGAGGACGATCTTTCCCTGGCCGCTACGCTGAAATCGCCGCTTTTTGGGTGGAGCGAAGCGCAGCTTTATGACCTGGCTGCAAACCGATCGCAGGTCTATCTGTGGGCGGCATTGCGGCAGCGGGCGAAAGAGGTCCCGGAGACCTTCGAATGCCTGCGGGACCTGCGCGATGCCGCAGACTTTTTGCGGCCCTACGACTTGATCGAACGGATTCTCATTCGCCACGACGGCCGACGCAAACTGTTGGCACGTTTGGGACCAGAGGCAGAAGATGGCATCGACGTTCTGTTGTCGCAATCCTTGGCGTACGAACGGATGGAAATCCCGAGTCTGACCGGGTTCTTGGGATGGCTTGAGACCGGCGACGTCGAAGTCAAACGGCAGATGGACAATGCCGGTGACCAAATCCGTGTGATGACCGTTCACGGAGCGAAGGGGCTTGAATCGCCCATCGTCATCTTGCCCGACACCGCCAAGCGCGCCTTGCCGGTACGCGACGAGGTCATTCCGCTCGGCCCAAAGCGGCTGGCGTGGAAGATGCCCACCGACCAGCAGCCCGCGCAAATGGCTGACGCCGTCGCGCGCATACGGCAAGCACAAGAAGACGAGGCGATGCGCCTCTTTTACGTGGCCGCGACACGGGCCGAGACGTGGCTGATTGTGGCCGCCGCGGGCGACACCGGCGGGCCCGGCAACAGTTGGCACCAGATTGCCGGGACTGGTCTGCAGAGCCTCGGCGCCGAGCCGTTGGCGACTCCGACCGGTGCCGGGCTGCGCTACGGGTTCGGCGATTGGCAGGCGGGTGACCTCGCAAAGATCGATGTCGGCGACACAGCAGAGCCCGATCTGCCCGACTGGCCGGGTACGGCCGCCGCAATACCCGAGCGCGCGCCGCTGCCGCTGTCTCCCAGTGACCTGGGCGGGGCGAAGGCCCTCGGTGGCGCTGGCGCGCTCGAGGAAGAAGACGCCAAAGCGCATGGCACCCGCGTGCATAGGCTAATGGAATTCCTGCCGCGATACGCGCCCAAACAATGGTCGCTGGCGGCGCGGAACCTGCTTGGCACCGCCGGCGGTACGGAAGTTGCGGATGCGCTGGAGGAGGCGCGGCGTGTTTTGATCGATCCAGATCTCGCGTTTCTCTTTGCCCCGGATGTGTTGGCTGAAGTCGATCTGTCGGCAATGCTTCCCGACCTCGGCGACCGGCGAATCAGCGGAACAATCGACCGGCTCTTGCTGCGTCCGGACCGTGTTTTAGCGGTGGACTTCAAAACGAATGCCGTGGTTCCGGACGCGGCGGCAGATACGCCTGAAGGGGTCTTGCGCCAAATGGGCGCCTATTCCGCGGCCCTGCAACAACTCTATCCCGGCCGAACAGTCGAGACAGCGATTCTATGGACCAAGGGACCGAGGTTGATGGCCCTGCCGCACGACATCGTGAGGCAGGCATTGCGTCGTGCCGCGACATCTTGACCTTGGGCAGGGGCACCCATACTTTCCCGGCTCAATGTCCGCTTCCGAGGAGAGCATCATGGCCACCGTTGCCGTCACCGATCAGACTTTCGATACCGAGGTCGTGAAATCCGACATTCCCGTTGTCGTCGATTTCTGGGCGGAATGGTGCGGGCCTTGCAAGCAGATCGGCCCCGCGCTTGAGGAGCTGTCTGACGAATATGCCGGCAAAGTGAAGATCGTGAAGGTCAATGTGGACGAAAACCCGAACGCCCCGGCGCAGATGGGCGTACGCGGCATTCCGGCGCTGTTTTTATTCAAAGACGGCGCCGTCGTGTCGAACAAGATCGGTGCAGCACCCAAGGCCGCGCTGCAGAATTGGATCAACGACGCGATCTGAGGCCGCCCTTCATAAGAATTCACAGGGGCGTCTCGGCGCCCCTTTTTTCAGACCTCCCAACCGCGGCGTCGGACGATGTCGAGGATTTGTTGCTCCGCATCGGGCGCGCCGCCGTTGATCGAGGTGAGCTTCAAAAACCAATAGAGATAAGCATCGTACGACGGGATCAATCTCTGTACCTCCTCGAAAGCGGTTGCAACACCGGTTTCGACGGCGTTGGCAGCGATATGGTGAAAGTCGATTTGCGCAAATAGAATCGCGGGTTTGTGGAAAAAGAACCCCGAAAGCGCGACCGAAGAATTCTCGGTCACCACATAGTCGCACGTGCGCAAGAGCTCGGGCATCGGCTCGGTCGCGAGGCGCATACGAGGGGTGCTTTGGGCCAGAACTTGAACAGCTCGGGTTTCTTCAGGCGTATAGACCTCATTAGGATGGTACCCGACGACGATGTCGCGGCTTGGCTCGTGGCGCAAGACAGACTCGAGCATCGCAACGGGGCTGAGCAACTGGAAACTGCGCTGTTCAAGCAGCCGGCCTTGCAAAGGAACATAAACGAGACCGTGCCGCTCCGGCCGGTCGGCGGACGCCTCGAAGAGCCGTTTGCGCCAAGCATCGGCCCATGTTTCGGCCGCCGCGCTGTCGATCATGGACGGGTCAAACGGCGTCTTGGCAATCTCCCATTCCCATCGTTTAGCCGAGGCCTCGATGCGCCAGAACGGGTAGAAATAGGCCCGCCTTAGCGTGAGCGCGCGCGCATGGAATGGATCGTCCATATGGAACAGGGAATAGCCGCGTCGGGTCGCAGACTTTAATCTCTCTGCGGCACTATTCTTGCGCAACTCGACGCGAAATCCCTGGCTTTCGAACGCCGTGCGGATGCGTTCGATGATGTTGAACTCCCGCCGCTCGGCACTGCGTAGGGGCGTTTCATCGAGATAGATGCGAAGGATCTTGGCGTCGGGCATCTTGCGCGAAGCTAGTGGCCGGCAGGGCGGGCGTCAAAGGTGGTTGTTCCCGGTGCGGCGCGCCGCCATATAGGCGCGAAGATGAAGGAGACCGCAATGGCGAACCCCGGTTGGCACGGCACCACGATCATCGGCGTCAAGAAGGGCGGCGAGGTGGTGATCGCCGGCGACGGTCAGGTCAGCCTGGGCCAGACAGTGATCAAGGGCTCGGCGCGCAAGGTCCGCCGCCTTTCGCCGGGCGGGTTTGATGTGGTCGCCGGGTTCGCCGGCTCGACGGCGGATGCTTTCACGCTGCTCGAACGGCTCGAGGCCAAGCTCGAGGCCACGCCGGGCCAGCTGCAGCGTGCGGCGGTCGAGCTGGCGAAGGACTGGCGCACCGATAAGTACCTGCAAAAGCTCGAGGCGATGCTGATCGTCTCGGACGGCGCGCAGATCTACGTGATCACAGGCGCCGGCGATGTGCTGGAGCCTGAGCACGACATCACCGCCATCGGCTCCGGCGGCAACTATGCCCTGGCGGCAGGCCGTGCGCTAATGGCTAGCGAGCTCTCCGCCGAAGACATCGCCCGCCGCGCCATGGAGATCGCCGCCGATATCTGTGTCTACACCAATGGCAATTTGACGGTGGAGA
Source organism: Rhodobacter sp. (assembly GCA_030066215.1). GTDB lineage: Bacteria > Pseudomonadota > Alphaproteobacteria > Rhodobacterales > Rhodobacteraceae > JASJCA01. Next base: position 50,117 of record JASJCA010000057.1, read on the forward strand.
GGATCGCCGGTTAACCCGCCTTCTTCTTCGCCTCCATATAGGTGCGCAGTACGGCGTTGATGCGGGTCTGGTAGCCCTTACCCTGTGATCTGAAGAAATCCAGCACGTCGGGATCGAGTCGGAGCGAGACCGACTTCTTGGTATCGGGCACCACGAGTTCCGCGCTCGACCAGTCGACCTCGAACTCCCGCGGGCCCTCGTGGTCCCCTGCGTCGCGAAGAGCGCTCCAGTCCGACTGGTCCTTAAGCTTCCTCGCCTGTTCCAGCGAGATACGCGTGAAGTTTTTCTCTTTCATCTCGCCTCGCGATCCGCGCGGTGATTATCCGAATGTTCTCAGCTCGGTACGTGAAGATCACAGAAATCGCTTTCCCGTTCAGAATACCAACGGCGACCAACCTCTCTTCCAACTCAGATTTCCCGGAAGTAATGAGGTGGTCGCTTGCGAACACCTCAATGGCCTTACGAAAATCGAGTTTGTGTTTCTCCAAAGTGGCGAGCCGTTTGGCTTCGTCCCATTCGAACATGGTCAAGTGCCCCCTAATGCACCCACATGACGTGGACTCCATTCGTGGGGCAACACTCCCATTCGGGTCGCCGCTCGTGTTGTATATACAAAACGTAACTACAGCCCGTCAACCCTTCAATACCGATGCCAAATTGACTATGTCCGCGCGGACCACGCAAGAGGACGCCATGACCGACCTGACCCCCCGCGAAATCGTCAGTGAGTTGGACCGGTTTATCATCGGGCAAATGGACGCCAAGCGGGCCGTAGCGGTTGCGTTGCGCAACCGGTGGCGGCGCAAGCAGTTGAGCGATGAAATTCGGGACGAGGTCTATCCTAAAAACATCTTGATGATCGGGCCCACCGGCGTGGGCAAAACCGAGATCAGCCGGCGGTTGGCGCGGCTGGCCAAGGCGCCGTTCATCAAGGTGGAGGCGACGAAGTTCACCGAGGTCGGCTATGTCGGCCGCGACGTGGAGCAGATCGTGCGCGACCTGGTGGACGCCTCGATCGCGATGACGCGCGAGCATATGCGCGACGAGGTGAAGGCCGCCGCGCATGCCGCCGCCGAGGACCGGGTGATCGAGGCGATCGCCGGCACTGACGCGCGCGACACCACCCGGGAGCGATTCCGCGACAAGCTGAAGGACGGCGAGCTTGACGACCATGTGATCGAACTCGACATCGCCGATACTTCGAACCCGATGCAGGCCTTCGAGCTGCCCGGACAGCCCGGGCAAATGGGCGGAATGATGAACCTCGGGGACATCTTCGGAAAAGCGTTCGGCGGGCGCACGGTGCGGCGCCGGCTGACGGTGGCCGAAAGCTACGAGGTGCTGATCGGCGAAGAGGCCGACAAGCTGTTGGACGACGAGGCGGTCAAGCGGGCCGCACTGCAGGCGGTCGAGCAGAACGGCATCGTGTTTCTCGACGAGATCGACAAGGTCTGCGGCCGGGCCGATGCGCGCGGCGCCGAGGTCAGCCGCGAGGGCGTGCAGCGCGATCTTCTGCCGCTGATCGAGGGCACGACCGTGTCGACCAAACACGGGCCGGTCAAGACCGACCACATCCTATTCATCGCGTCGGGCGCGTTTCACATCGCCAAGCCGTCGGATCTCTTGCCCGAGCTGCAGGGGCGGCTGCCGATCCGGGTCGAGTTGCGGGCGCTGACCGAAGCCGATTTCGTGCGGATCCTGACCGAGACCGACAATGCCCTGACCCGGCAGTATTCGGCGCTGATGGCGACTGAAGAAGTGGCGGTGGAGTTCACCGAGGACGGTATCGCGGCGCTGGCGCGGATCGCGGCAGAGGTCAATCAGAGCGTCGAAAACATCGGAGCGCGGCGGCTTTACACGGTGATGGAGCGGGTCTTCGAAGAGCTGTCCTTTTCCGCGCCCGACCGCGGCGGCGAGTCGGTGACGGTCGATGGGGCTTTCGTCGAAGAGAACTTGGGCGAGCTGACCAAGTCGGTGGATGTGAGCCGGTACGTGCTGTAAGCGGCCCACCGTATGGCGCGGATTCGGGCCCGGCTGGGACCACCGCGATTTGGGATCACAAAAGAGTCTAATCCGCCCATTCGGACGGTGCGGCATGACGTGCGCTCGCATTCTGCTGGCCGCGACGCACGTAGCGGGCAACACTCAGACAAAGCCGTTGGTCGTTCGCGCTTTCCTTTTGCCGCCCGCTCCGCGACTTAGGGGCATGGGTCTGACCGGGTTTCTCCGCGACAATGCGCCGTTTCTCGCCGCCGGGGCGCTGCTCGCGTTTTGTTCCAGTTTTGGCCAGACCTACCTGATTTCGGTCTTTGCCGGCGTGATCCAGGCCGATTTCGGGCTCAGCCACGGGGAATGGGGCGGGATCTACACGATCGGGACCACGGCGAGCGCGGTGGCGATGATCTGGGCCGGGGTCGCAACCGACCATGTCCGGGCACGCGCGCTGGGTGCCGTGGTGCTGGTAGCGCTCGCTCTGGCCTGCCTGGCGATGGCGCTGGCGCCGGCCGCCTGGGCGCTGCCTTTCGTGATTTTTGCGCTGCGGTTCGCCGGGCAGGGGATGACGACGCATATCGCGGTGGTGGCGATGGCCCGGTGGTTCACCGTCTCGCGCGGCAAGGCGATCTCGATCGCGCTGATGGGTTTCGCCGTGGGCGAAGCGTTCCTGCCGCTGGCCATCGTGCCGCTTTTGGGCATAGCTCCGTGGCGGGCGCTCTGGGTCGGGTTCGCGGTGTTTCTGGTGCTGATGGCGCCGGTGCTCTATCGCCTGTTGCGGCTGGAGCGGACACCGCGCGCGGCGGCGGAAGAGGCCGGCGCGCTGGGCATGGGTGCGCGCCATTGGCGCCGGCCCGAGGCGCTGCGGCACTGGCTCTTCTGGATGGTGGCGCCAGCGATCCTGGCGCCGTCGGCCTTCGGCACCGCGTTCTTCTTCCAACAGGTGCATCTGGCGGAAACCAAGGGCTGGGCGCATCTGGAACTGGTGGCGCTGTTTCCACTGTTCACCGGCACCTCGATTGCCGCGATGCTGGTGTCGGGCTGGCTGATCGACCGGCTGGGCTCGGCCCGGCTGATGCCGGTGGCACAGATTCCCGTCGCGGTGGGGTTCCTGCTGATGGGTGCAGCCGAAAGCCTCGCCGCCGCCGGCCTTGCGGTGGTGCTGATGGGCGCCTCTCAGGGGGCGCTTTCGACCCTAAGCAGCGCGTTTTGGGCGGAATTCTACGGCACCCGGCACCTGGGCGGGATCAAGGCGCTGGCGACGGCGGTGATGGTCTTGGGCTCGGCGATTGGTCCAGGGCTGACCGGGGTGTTGATCGACTTCGGTGTCGTATTCGAGGACCAGATGGCCGGCATCGCCGGGGTCTATCTGGGCGCGGCCGCGCTGGTCGCAGTCGGCGTGACACGGGCGCGGCGCCTGCTACCGGTTGCGGCGTAAGTACACATAATAGGCCCCGCTGCCGCCGTGTTTGAAATGCGCCTCGGCAGATTGAAGCACCGCGAAGGATAGCGGCGGCTGAGAAAGCCAGACGGGCACCTGATGCTTGATCAGACCGCGCCGGACGGGGATCGGGCCATCGTCGAAGGCCTGTTTGCCTTTGCCTGTAATCACAAGCACCAGTCGCAGGCCGCGGGCCTGCGCGTCGAGGATGAAGCGGGTGAGCGCGGGGTGTGCCTGGGCCAGTGTTAGCCCGTGCAGGTCGAGCCGCGCTTCTGGCTTCAACTTACCGCGTTTGAGCTGGCCAAAGGCCTTGCGGTCCATCGCCACCGGCTGGCTGTTTGGGCGCGACGGCGGCAGCGCCGTTTCGGTGTGCTTTTCGCCGATCTGGAAGGCCTGGATCGGGTCAGGGGGTGGCGGGTCGCTACGGTGTTCTACCTGTTCGGGGATCGGCCGCGGCCGCGCGGGATGCAGGGGCACTGCGGTCTCCGCGACCTTTGACCACAGCGCGTGTTCGTCGGGCGTCAGGCCACGTGGGCCCTTTCGGCTCACCCCGCGCCCTCAGGCGCCAGAGCATAGGCGCGCTGGATCGGCATCAGCACCATCATCCGGCCTGGATCACGGACCTTGCCCGCGGTGCGACCCGCTGCGTCGCCGGTGCCGTAGAAGATATCGGCGCGCTGGGCGCCCTTGATCGCCGACCCGGTGTCCTGGGCGATCATCAGGCGGCGGAGCGTGTCGCGACCGCCCTTTTCGATCCAGACCGGGGCGCCCAGGGGAACGTATTTGGGATCGACCGCCACCGTCCGCATCGCGGTGATCGAGCGGTTCATCGCGCCCAACGGGCCCTTGTCGGCGGGCACGCGCGTGACCTCGCGGAAGAACACATAGGACGGGTTGTGGCGCAGAAGCGCGGCGCCCTCGACTGGATTGCGGCGCACCCAGTTGCGGATCACCTGGGCCGAGACCTGGTGCGCCTGATAGATGCCGCGGCGGACCATTTCCTGGCCGACCGACTTGTAGTCATGCCCGTTCTTGCCGCCATAACCGACGCGGATGCTTGTGCCGTCGGTCAGGCGAACGCGGCCAGAACCTTGAATTTGCAGGAAAAACACGTCGACGGGATCGTCGATCCAGGCGATCTCGAGCCCGCGGCCGTCCATCACGCCGGTCTCTTCGATTTCGGCGCGGGTGAACCAGGCGCGGCCGTTCTGCACCTCGGGCGGCTTGCGGTAGAGCGGGTAGCGGTAGGTGGGTGTGCGGGTGCGCGAGCCGCTGAGTTCAGGTTCAAAATACCCGGTGAACAACCCGGGTTCACCGTCGGTGATCAGAACCGGGCGGAAAAACAGCTCAAAAAAGGTCCGGGCGCTCGTCTGGTTGGTGGCGAGCGCGCAAAGAGACGACCAGTCGGGGTCCTTCATGTCGGCGCAAGTGGACTTGAAGACCTCCAACGCAGCGGCGTGGTCGTCATACTCCCAGCCCTTGAGGTCCTCGAACCCCAGCACCTCGTAAGCGGCGTCCTGCGACGACGCGGGACCTGTCATCACAAGCCCCGCCGACAGCGCGCCCGCCAGGGCGGCACGTCTCATTCCCCGGTGGCGGCCAGTTTCCAGTTGGGATCGTCGGCGCCCATGACCCGGGCAAACGTCCAGCTGTCCTTCTGGCGCTTGATCTCGTTGGGGTTGCCTTCGATGATTTCACCCGCGGCGTTGCGCACGGCAGACGTCAGCTCGCCCACAAAGCGCACGGTGATGTCGGCCTCTTGGGTGTCGCGGTCGAACGTCGCGTCCTGCAGCGTCAGTTCGCGCACGCCGACGAAATTTGCCTCGATCGTCAGGCCCTGGTCTTCGCGTTCGCCGACAACGTCGACGAACGTTTGGTGTACCTCTTCACCGAGGAACGGCGCGATCTGTTCGATCTCGCCCTTCTCGAAGGCCATCAGGATCATCTCATAGGCGCCGCGCGCGCCTTGCAGGAATTCGTTGACCGAAAACCCGGGCTCGACGAGCTTCATCGCGGCGAGCGCATGCGCGGCGTCCGAGCCGTCCTTGACGTGGTCGATGATGTCGCGGTCGGGGCCGCCCTCGATCACCTCGAAATCCGGGCGGCTACGGCGTTGCGCGTCGGGGACCTGCTGCACCGGCGGCTTTTCGAACCCCTCGCGGGTGCCGAGCACGCTGCGCAGGCGCAGAATGAGAAACACCGCGATTCCGGCGAGAACCAGAAGCTGGATGATAGCGGAACTCATGCGGACCTCTTTCGCAGGCGTTTGTGGTATTTGCCAAGCACCGCACATATGTAAGGCGTGCGCTGTGGCAAGTCCACCGCCCGGATGGTGCAACTCACGGGGAAATCATGTGGCTCTTTGCCCTGTTCATCGCGGTCCCGCTGATTGAGATCGCCCTGTTCATTCAAATCGGCGGTGCGATCGGGCTTGGCTGGACGCTCCTGATCGTAGTTTTGACTGCGATCTTGGGGACTTGGCTGGTCCGGGCTCAGGGCATGCTGGCACTCAGCCAATTGCGCGACTCGTTTTCTCGCCTCAACGATCCGACCGAGCCCTTGGCGCATGGCGCGATGATCCTGTTTTCCGGTGCACTTTTGCTCACCCCTGGGTTTTTCACCGATGCCGTGGGCTTTGCGTTGCTAATCCCATCGGTTCGGTCCGCTGTTTTTCGATACCTGCGCGCCCGAGTGACCGTGCAGCGGTTTGAAATGGGCACAGGTCCGGGGCAGCGAACTGATCAGGCGCCGCCGGGCAAAGGTCCGGTGATCGAGGGCGAGTTTGAAGAGGTCGTACCGCCGAAAAAGCCTACCCACGGATCTTCCGGCTGGACACGGCATTGAGGCCTGACAGGTGACCTGATAGAGGGCTCCGAAGCTTGAATTCCGAAATGGGGGAGCCGTGAGGATGGCCGACGAAGACCAAACGAGCAACGCCGCGGGGGCCGCAACAGCGGCACAGCCGCAGGCGCCGACGCAACCACAACAAGCGGCCGACGCAGCAGCAACAAGCGGCGCAGTCAAGGAACAGGCACAAGCGCAGCCACAGCCGGCACAACCGCAGGCGCCGAAGATGCAGATTCTCGGGCAGTTCATCCGTGACATGTCCTTTGAGAACATCCTGTCGCAAAAGGGCGTCAACGGCGACGTGAAGCCCGAGATGCAAGTGCAGGTCAGCATGGATGCCAAAAAGCGGCCGGCCGACAATCAGTACGAAGTCGTCACCAAGTTCTCGGTCACGTCGAAAAACTCCGGCGGCGAGGATGTCTTGTTTGTGCTCGAGTTGGAATACGGCGGGCTGTTCCAAATCGAGAACGTCCCGGACGAACAGCTGCATCCGTTTCTGATGATCGAATGCCCTCGCATGCTGTTCCCCTTCGTGCGGAGGATTATCAGCGACGTGACGCGTGACGGCGGATTCCCGCCGCTCAACCTCGACAGCGTGGATTTCATCCAGCTCTACCGGCAGGAAATTGCCCGCCGCGCGCAGGCGGAGAAGCCGGCGACGGTGAGCTAGGACTCAGCCGAACTTCGACCACACCGCATCGGGGCCAAGAGCTGCGACAAAAGCCCGATGCGCTTCTGCTTCCTCTTCGGTCAACCGTGGCGGTAACGGCGCAGGTCGCGGTGCTGGCCGCCAGGTGCCGTCGGTATTCTGGACCGGATTGCGGGCGCCGGCGGACAGCACGAGGCCTGGCTGGCGGCCGCCGATAAGCTCTAGATAGACCTCTGCCAGAATCTCACTGTCCAGGAGCGCTCCGTGCCGGGTCCGCGCGGAATTGTCGATTCCGAAGCGCCGGCACAGCGCGTCGAGGGAAGCCGGCGACCCAGGGAACTTCCGTCGCGCGATTGCCAGCGTATCGATCGCTTGATCGCTTGGAAGAAGGGCCCGGCTCATCCAGCCAAGCTCTGCATTGAGAAACTTCATATCGAAGGCGGCGTTGTGAATCACCAGCTTGGCGTCACCAATGAAGGCCAGGAAGGTATCTCCGATTTCGGCGAAGCGCGGCTTGTCACTTAAGGTGATATTGCCTTCCTCCGGCGCCGGTGGGCTTTCCAACAGATCGGCGCCGAGGCCGTGCACATCGAAGGCTTCCTGCGGCATAGTGCGTTCGGGATTGATGTATTGATGATAGGTGCGGCCAGTCGGCACATGATTGAAAAGCTCGACTGCGCCGATTTCAACGATGCGATCGCCCGTCTCTGGCTCAAGGCCAGTGGTTTCCGTGTCAAGCACGATTTCACGCATGTGCCAGCCTTTGCTCTATGTCGTGCAGACAGGCATGCACCTGCACTCGCGCGGCTTCAAGTGTCACGGTCTCGATCACATAGTCCGCGCGCTGACGCTTTTCGACGTCGGGTATCTGTTTGGCCAAAATAGTCTCGAATTCGGCTTCGGTCATGTCGCCGCGCTCCAACACACGCTGGCGCTGCAAAGCGGCCGGTGCGCTGACCACCACGACGACGTCGACGGAAGCCTCAGCCCCGGTTTCAAAGAGCAGCGGGATGTCCAAAACGACGATCTCGGATTCTGTGTCCCGCAGGAACGCAAGACGGTCCGCGGCAACCAAAGGGTGGACCGCTTGTTCCAAGACCTTAAGGGCGTCTGGGTTCTTGGCGATCATTTGGCGCAGTGTCCTGCGGTTCACGGCACCGTCCTCGATAGCCTCGGGACATACCGCGGCGACTTTTTCGACCCCCGCACCGTTTTTTGCATAGAGGCGGTGCACGACATCATCCGCGTTCCAAACTGGAATCCCAAGTTCGGAAAACATTTGCGCGGTTGTGGTCTTGCCCATGCCGATCGAGCCGGTCAGCCCGATCCGGAACGGACGATTCTGCATCACGTCAGCATGACCCGGCGAAGGTCTTCATCGACCTCAGGCCGGACACCGAACCAACGTTCAAACGCCGGGGCAGCCTGGTGTAGCAACATGCCCAAGCCATCAACGGTTGTGCAGCCGATCTCTGCCGCGCGGCGTAAAAAGGTCGTCTGCAGCGGTGTATAGACCAGGTCGTTGACGATCGCCGTCGGCGAAAGTCCGTCTAACGGGATGCGCAGTTCAGGTTTGCCTGACATCCCAAGCGATGACGTATTCACAACAGTCACCGCGTCTTCCATCATGTTGCCGGCCTGAACCCAGTCATAGACTTTAATCTTAGCGCCGAACTCGCTGCGTAGGGCATCAGCGCGCGTGCGTGTCCGATTGCTGATACGGATTTCCGGCGTCCCGGTTTCGACAAGGGACGCAACAACGGCCCGCGCCGCGCCGCCGGCCCCAATCACTGCCGCTGGCCCGGACTTTGGCGCCCAGCTTGGCGCATAGTGCCTAAGGTTTTCGATAAATCCATATCCATCGGTGTTGTCAGCATGGATCTTTCCGTCCTTGCGGAAGATCAACGTATTCGCCGCGCCGATCAGTGCAGCGCGGTCGGTCACCAAATCGGCCAGCGCCAGCACGGCCTCCTTATGCGGAACCGTGACGTTGAGACCGACGAAACCCAGCCTCGGCATGCTCTTGATCGCCGCGCCAAGTTCAGCATGCGCAATATCCATTGGAATGTAGTAGCCGGGGATCTTGTACCGGGCCAACCAATGCCCGTGTAGCCTGGGCGACTTGCTGTGTGAAATCGGCGAACCGATAACGCCGGCGAGCGGAATGCGAGTTATTTCGGTCATCCTGGAATGGCTCCCCTCAGGGTGAGATAGCCAAGCAATTCGAAGAGCGGAAGCCCCAGCACCGTGAAATAGTCCCCGTCGATGCGATGAAACAAGCGTGATCCTTCTTCTTCCAGCTTATATCCGCCGACGGAATTGCGGATGCTCTTCCAATTTCGAGCAACATAGTCGTTGAGATAGTTCTGGTCCGGCCGGCGCATGTGCATCTTGACCCTGCCGATGTGGCGCCAAACCGGCTGGCCTTCGTGATAGATCACCGCGGCGGACAAGAGCTCATGGATCTCGCCCCCAAGCTGATTCAATTGCGCGAGCGCCTCGTCGGGCGTTTCCGCCTTGCCTAGGATTTGGTTGCGAAAAGCAAGGACTTGGTCGCAGCCGATGACCAAAGCCTCGGGATCTCGTCCGCCACCCTTACGAGCTTTGTGTTCCGCCAAAGCGTCGGCAATATCCCTTGGGCCAGCACCTTCAGCAATCAACGCATCCCGTATCGCGACTTCATCCACGACCACCGGCGCTGTCTCGAACCTAACCCCCGCGTTGCGAAGCAGCTGTTGTCGAATCTCGGAGCTGGAGGCGAGTACGATACGATTGGTCATGCCTAGAACTCTGTGGAAAACCGGCTGGGGAGACGGGAGTCAATTCCGAGGTATCAACGGTGTCCGCAGCTGTCACGGAAATTGCCCGAATTGACTCGAGAATGCTGGATACTTTTGCGATGTGGGAGATTGGCGCGGATCGCCTGTGGACCACAAGCCAACGCCCACTAGTTCAGAGCATTCTGCTATTGTTGTCCACAGACCTTTCCGATTTAAATCATTGTTTTTCCTATACAAATTCTATCTGGTGGAACGTTGGCGGTGCCCATCGTGTGCAATTCTTTGGATGGGAAAACACTGGTGAGCATCCGGT
>JASJCA010000012.1 GCA_030066215.1 Rhodobacter sp.
CCCGCCACCGCCTCCACCTCGGCCACGATCCCGTCCACGACCTGAGTCAGCAAGGCCGCATCCTCGCACTCCGCCATCACCCGGATCAGGGGCTCGGTCCCCGATTTCCGGATCAACAGCCGCCCGGTCCCGTTCAACTGCGCCTCTGCGTCCAAGATCGCCGATTTGACCGCCGCCATTTCCAACGGGGCCTGCCCGGCCGAATAGCGCACGTTCTTCAAAAGCTGCGGAACCGGATCGAAACTGATCGCTAGTTCGGACGCAGGTTGCCCGGTCTCGACCATCGCCGCCAGAAACTGAAGCCCCGCGATCAGCCCGTCGCCGGTGGTGGCGTAGTCGGTCATCACAATGTGCCCGGACTGCTCGCCACCCAGGTTCCACCCCCCGGCCCGCATCCGCTCGACCACGTATCGGTCGCCCACCGGGGTCCGCTCCAGCCGGATTTGACGGCCTTGCAGATATCGCTCGAGCCCCAGGTTGGACATCACCGTCGCCACCAACGTGTTGCCCGCCAGGCGCTTGGCCTCGGCCCAACGGGCGGCAAACAACGCCATGATCTGGTCGCCATCGGCCACTTGGCCGCGCTCGTCGAGGATCATCACCCGGTCGGCGTCGCCATCGAGGCAAATGCCCACATCGGCGCCCTCGCGCCGGATCGTCTCGGCGGCCAGCCGGGTGTCGGTCGACCCGCAGCCGTCGTTGATGTTGAAGCCGTCGGGTTCGACCCCGATTGGGATCACCTCGGCGCCAAGCTCCCAAAGCACTTCGGGGGCCGCCCGATACGCCGCCCCGTTGGCGCAATCGACCACCACCTTTAACCCGCTCAGCCGCCCGCGCCCCGGAAAAGTCGTCTTGGCGAACTCCATATAGCGGCCGCGGCCATCATCGATGCGCCGCGCGCGGCCGATATTCTCCGGCGCGGCCGGCTGAATGTCGCCGGCCATCAGCACCTCGATCTCGGCTTCGGCCTCGTCCGACAGCTTGAAGCCGTCGGGCCCGAACAGCTTGATCCCGTTGTCCTGATGCGGATTGTGGCTGGCCGAGATCATGATCCCGAGATCGGCGCGCATCGAATGGGTCAAGAGGCCCACCGCGGGCGTCGGTACCGGGCCCAACAGCAACACGTTCATGCCCGTCGATGTCAAGCCTGCCGTCAGTGCGTTTTCCAGCATGTATCCCGACAGCCGGGTGTCCTTGCCGATCACCACCCGGTGCCGGTGACCGCCATCGCGCCGGAAAAACCGTCCTGCAGCCGCGCCCAGCCGCAGCGCCATCTCGGCGGTCATCGGATGTGTATTGGCGCGGCCCCGCACGCCGTCGGTTCCAAATAGCTTTCTCACCATCACCAAGGTCCTCTGCCCGTCACGGCGCCTTGCAAAATCAGCGCCTGTTTTGTGGCCTCTATATCATGAACCCGCAGGATCTGCACGCCCTGGGCCACAGCGGCCAGCGCCACCGCGACCGAGCCGGGCATCCGGGCGGTCGGGTCGGGCGCACGCCCGAGCGTGCCGATGAAGCGCTTGCGCGAGGCGCCAAGCAGGATCGGGCAGCCGAGCCCGTGGAACAGGCCGAGGTTTCGCAAAAGCCGCAGGTTGTGGTCGAGCGACTTACCAAAGCCGATGCCGGGGTCGAGCACGATGCGTTCGCGGGCGATCCCGGCGGCGATGGCGGCGTCCCGGCGGGCGGCGAGCGCGTCGTAGACGTCGAACAGCACATCGTCATAGCGCGGGTCCAGGTGCATGGTCTCCGGCGTGCCTTGCGCGTGCATCAGGCAGATCGGCACTTGGGCTTTGGCCGCCGTGGCGGCCATGGCCGGATCGTAGCACAGCGCCGAGACGTCGTTCAGCATGGTGGCCCCGGCCTGCAGCGCGGCGCGCGCCACTTTGGCCTTGCGGGTGTCGATCGACACTGGCGGGCCTAGGCCGGCGATGGCCGAGACCACCGGCGCGGTGCGGGCGATCTCGTCGTCGGGGTCGATTGGCTCAGCACCCGGGCGGGTGGACTCCCCGCCGATGTCGAGCATGTCGGCGCCGGCCTCGGCCATACAGCGGGCGTGGTCCATGGCGGCGGCAGTGTTGGGATGGGCGCCGCCGTCAGAGAAGCTGTCGGGCGTGACGTTCAGAACGCCCATCAGCCGCGGCCGGTCGAGCGTGAGCCCGGCGACCGGGGCACGCGCGGCGGTTAGGGAGGCGAGGATGTCGCCCGGGATCTCTGCCGCCTTGATCAACTCGCCCGGGCCAGAGCGGGTCAGACGCTCGACCCTGTCGAACCAAGCCCAGCTACCGGCTAGCGGCAGCGCATCCGCTGGGCGCGCGGCGTCGAGCATCGGGATCGGGCGGAAGTATGTCGTCATCGCCGCGGTGTCCGCGATCCGGCCGGAATTGGCAAGCGGGCGGCCAATACGGCGAAGATCGGCAGTTCGCCGTTTCGCCTCTGGGAAGCGGCGATTTGCTGGAAGCTGACGGCAAAAAGCGCACCCGGGCACGGAATCAAGGGGCGCAGCCCCGCCGTGCCCGGGAGTCCAGTCCGAATTCTCACTGCCGGGGCAATCGCGCCAGGGGCCGTCTAGCCGACCTTTTCCTCGACCGTTGCCGCCATCGCTTCGGCCCGGGCCGCCAGCTCGGCCAGGGTGTCGGTCACGGCCTCCGGGATCACCGCGACCTCGACGCGCTCGGGCTCAGGCGCAGGCGCGCCGCGCAGGCGCTCGGCCTCGTCCTCGGCTACGCCTGCCCGCGATTCTGCAGCCCGCAGCTGATCCTCCAACCCGGCCGTTTTGTCGGCCAGCATCAGCCCCGCCATCAACAACAACCGCGATTCCGGCAAATGCGCGCCCTGCCCCGCCAGGGCCGACGCCTCGGCGTCCAGCATACCGGCCGCCGCCTGCAGATATTGTTCTTCGCCCGCCTGGCAGGCCACCACGTAGTCGCGCCCACCCACCTTGATCGTCACCTCAGGCATCGCGCGCCTCCCCCAAGAGCGGCTTCAGCTCGGACAAGATCGCGTCGAGCTCGGCCCGGTCGCCGTCGCGTAGCGCCCGCAGCCCCTCGAGTTCCGAGGTCATCGCCTGGTTGATCAGATGCGGCTCTGTCACGCCGCCGGCGGCTGCGTCGCGCAGACCCTGGACCGAAGACTGCAGATGTTGGTTGGCCTTGCGCAAGGCTGCGGCCTGGCTCGCCGCGTCACGGCGCCCGGCCTCGGCGGCTCCGAGCTTCTGCTCGAGATCGCCGACCTTGCCGTCGAGCTGCGTATGCAGCGCCTTGATCCGCTCTTCGAGCTGCGCATTGGCGGTCTTCTCGGCCTCCAGCGCGTCGCGCAGCGCCTGCACCTCGTCCGGGTCCACCTGCGGCTCTGCTGGCGCAGAGGCGATCTGGTCCACGCCTGCGCCAATCCTGTCGAGCGCGGCGGTGATCCGACGCTCCAATTCTGTGATATCCGTCATCCGGCTCTTCCCTCGTCCTACCCCGGGCCGATCTGACGCCCGCCCGTGGCCGTGGGCGAATCAATCCACCCGCGGCCTGGGCCGGATATTACCGAAGTGCCCGTTGAATTGCGCCCCCTTTCCGGCCAACAGCTTACGGGGCGTGCTTGATCTTCCGCCTCACCTTGTTATCACGCCGCCCGAAACCCCTAGCCGATAAGGACCCGCGCCCGTGGACATCGCCGAATTGAAAGCCAAACACCCCGAGCATTGGATGCGCGCTGCGGCGATCCGCACATTGGCGATGGATGCCGTGGCCGCCGCCAATTCCGGCCATACCGGCATGCCGATGGGCATGGCGGACGTCGCGACTGTGCTATTCGAAAAGCATCTGAAATTCGATCCCGCCGCCCCCGACTGGCCCGACCGCGACCGGTTTCTGCTATCGGCCGGCCATGGCTCGATGCTGCTTTATGCATTGCTGCACCTGACCGGCTATGCCGACATGACGCTGGATCAAATCAAGGCGTTCCGGCAATGGGGTTCGAAAACCGCCGGCCACCCCGAATACGGCCACGCCAAGGGCATCGAGACCACCACCGGCCCGCTCGGCCAGGGGCTGGCGAATGCGGTGGGCTTCGCGCTGGCCGAAGAGGTGCTGCGCGCCCGTTACGGCAAGAAGGTCGTCGACCACCACACCTATGTCATCGCCGGCGACGGCTGCCTGATGGAGGGTGTCAGCCAAGAGGCGATCGGGCTCGCCGGCAAACAGCGGCTGTCGAAACTGATCGTGTTCTTCGACAATAACGACATCACCATCGACGGCGCCGTCGGCCTGGCCGACGTCACCGATCAGGCCAAGCGGTTCCGCGCCTCGGGCTGGGACGTGCAGGAGATCGACGGCCACGACCCCGAGGCCATCGACGCCGCGATCACCGCCGCCAAGGCCGCGCGCCGGCCCTCTATGATCGCCTGCAAAACCCATATCGGCCTCGGTCACGCCGCCCAGGACACCGCCAAGGCCCATGGCGCGTTGACCGATGCGGGCCAAATTGCCGATACCAAAGCGCTCTATGGCTGGGACCACGACGCCTTCGTCGTCCCGCCAGCAATCAAATCGCAGTGGGAGGCGATGGGACAGCGCGGCGCGGATGAACATACCGCCTGGCAAGTGCGTTTCGCAGATCTCTCCGCCAATCGAGCGGCCCAATTCACCCGTGAACAGGCGGGCGAGGCGCCGAAACGGCTTTCGGCCACGATCAAGCGTTTCAAAAAGGAAATGTCGGAAGCCGCACCGAAACTCGCCACCCGCGCAGCCTCGGAAAAGGCGCTGAGCGTGATCAACCCGATCATGCCAGAGACTGTCGGCGGCTCCGCCGATCTGACCGGCTCGAACAACACCAAGACGCCGGATATGGGCGTGCACGATGCCTCGAACCGCAAGGGCCGCTATCTGCATTTTGGCATCCGCGAACACGGCATGGCGGCGGCGTTGAACGGCATGGCGCTGCATGGCGGGGTGAAGCCCTATGGCGGCACCTTCATGGTCTTCACCGACTACGCCCGCGCCGCGATGCGGCTCTCGGCGCTGATGGGCATCGCGCCAACTTACGTCTACACCCACGATTCGATCGGGCTCGGCGAGGACGGTCCGACGCACCAGCCGGTCGAACACCTCGCCATGCTGCGCGCCACGCCCAACATGCTGGTGATCCGCCCCGCCGATGCTGTCGAAACGGCCGAGGCCTGGGAGATCGCGCTGTCACAGACCACAACACCGACGGTGCTGTCGCTGACGCGCCAGGGCCTGCCCACGGTACGCACCGAGCACAAGACCGCCAACCTGGTGTCGCGCGGCGCCTATGTCTTGGCCGACGCCGAAGGCAAGCGCCAGGCTATCCTGATCGCCACCGGATCCGAGGTCTCTGTGGCGCTCGCCGCGCGCGACGCCCTGCAGGCCGAAGGTATCGGCACCCGCGTGGTCTCGATGCCGTCGTGGGAGCTATTTGAGATGCAAGACGAAAGATACCGCCGCCGCGTGCTGCCCGGCGGGCCGGTGCGCGTGGCAATCGAGGCCGGCGTGCGGTTCGGCTGGGACCGCTGGCTTTTTGGCGAGCGCGGGCGGCGTGAGAAATCCGGCTTCATCGGCATGCACGGCTTTGGCGCCTCCGCCCCGGCGGCCGAACTGTTCCGGCAATTCGGCATCACGCCCGAGGCGACGGCTGCGAAGGTCAAAGACCTGATCGAAGGCCGCTGGCAACCGGATCCAAGGGTCTGACGCAGCGGCGGTCACAGCGCGTTTCCACATGGGCTAACGGCGGACCGTTCGAAAGGCCTTGCCCACCGAGCTTCAGAACAAGGTTCTGATTTCCTTGGAGAACGTACCCTTGACGTTGTCCATCTCGCCACCCGAGACATGGGCGTCGAGCGTGCCCATCACCGCCGCGATCGCCTGTGGGGCGTCGCCCAAGGGATCGGTGCCGAACGCCGCCTGCACTCGCTCGACAAAGCCATCGCGGCTGCGTTCGGTTACCGGGCATTTCGACGGGTTCCAGCCTTCGTAGTAGATCCCGCGGATCATGATCGGCAACTGCGCGCCCAGCTGCGCCGCCTCGTCGACGCTCATATGGTCGCGCAGCACATGCAACACCTGCCTGAGCAGCCGATAGGCCCGCTGCTTGTGGTCCCAGCCGGTGCGCTCGTTCACGTCGTTGATCCAGATATTCGCCGCCTGCACCGACTCGTCGATAATCCTCAGACCCAAAGCGCTCATGGTTTCCTCCCGAATAGCCACCCGTTAGCCAGCCACACCACCAGCGTCCGCGCCTTGACGTGCATCAGACCGCCCTTAGCCTTTTTGACGCAGATCATGTCCCGGCTCCCACTGGCCAGCCAAACTCGGACTGCCCAACAAGAGGAACCCGGCCATGCAAACCGACCCGCAAATCGTCTTCCGCGGCCTCGACGCGTCACCTGCACTGACGCAAGTGATCCATGACAAGATCGCATTGCTGGAACGCTCGTTCGACCGCATCACCTCGTGCCGGGTCACAGTGGAAAAGCGCGACCGCCACGGCCGCAAGGGCCACCATTTCGACGTCGCCGTCGAGATGGAGGTTCCCGGCACCGTTATCGTCGTCAACCACAAGCCGGGCGACATGAACGCGCATGAGGACGTGAACGTGGCGATCCGCGACAGCTTCAAGGCCGCACGGCGCCAGCTCGACGATTACGCGCGAAAAAAGGGCGGGGTGCACGTCAAGGCACATCCCGAAAAGCACCACGGCCGGGTCGTGCGGCTCTTTCCCGACGAGGGCTATGGCTTTCTCAAGACCCCCGGCGGCACCGAAGTGTTCTTCGACCGCGCCAGCGTCGCCGGCGACGGCTGGGACCGGCTGGATTTGGACAGCGACCTAGAATTCAGCCTGATGGATGGTGAAAAGGGCCCCTATGCGGCCAATCTCAGCCTGCGCGGCTGAGGCGGGCGCGGGGCACGGGGTCAACCGGAGCGAAGGCCTCAACCCTCAAGCCAGGGCACGGAATCAAGGGGCGCAGCCCCGCCGTGCCCATCGCCAACCCGCCCCGGAGGGGTGGCGATTGTTTGAGCTCCACGAACCGCGCAAGGCCCTACGGACTCGACGGCCACAAAGTGCACTCGTTCAAAAGTCGGCTCGCCACCCCGCGGGCCGGCGATGGGCCCGGCTCCTCGCTCAGGGAGCCAGGCCCTTCCCGCCCGCCCGGTTTCCATCCCGGGGCGACTTGCTCTAGGCTCCGCCGCAACCCTGCCGGTCCCCGGTGCCGCCACGAGCCCTGGCCATGACCAACACCCTCGCCCTCTGGCTGGCCGCCCTGATCCTGGGCTTTCTGGCCCTCGACTATTTCGTGCTCGGCTGGGACGTCGTGATCTTTCTCGGACGCAAGCTGATGGAGCTGATCGAATACATCGCCTTCTGGCGATAAGCCGCACCCCGCCCCGGTTGACCTCGGCCCCAAAAACCCATTCATGGCGGCTGACGCGCTTCCGGCCCAAAGGCGCCGACCCGAAGCAAATGGAGGAATTGAAATGGCTGTCAAAGTCGCCATCAACGGATTTGGCCGCATCGGCCGCAACGTTCTTCGCGCGATCATCGAATCGGGCCGGACGGATGTCGAAGTGGTCGCGATCAACGACCTCGGCTCCGTCGAGACCAACGCGCATCTGATGCGCTACGACAGCGTGCACGGCCGGTTCCCCGGCACCGTCACCACGACCGAGGACACGATCGACGTGGGCCGCGGGCCGATCCGGGTCACCGCGATCCGCAACCCCGCCGACCTGCCCTGGTCGGACGTCGACATCGTCATGGAATGCACCGGCATCTTCAATTCCAAGGAAGCCTGCCAGGCGCATCTGGAAAACGGCTCCAAGCGCGTGCTGATTTCGGCCCCGGGCAAGAACGCCGACAACACCGTGGTCTACGGCGTCAACCACGACACGCTGGCCGCCGACCAACTGGTCGTCTCGAACGCCTCTTGCACCACCAACTGCCTGGCCCCCGCCGCCAAGGTGCTGAACGACAAGATCGGCATCGCCAAGGGCTTCATGACCACGATCCACAGCTATACCGGCGACCAGCCGACGCTGGATACCATGCACAAGGACCTCTACCGCTCGCGCGCCGCCGCGATGTCGATGATCCCCACCACCACCGGTGCCGCCCGCGCCGTGGGCCTGGTGCTGCCGGAACTCGCCGGCAAGCTCGACGGCGTCGCGATCCGGGTGCCGACGCCGAACGTCTCGGTCGTCGACCTGACCTTTGAAGCGTCCCGCGACACCTCGCCGGAAGAAATCAACGACGCCGTGCGCGAGGCTGCCGACGGCAACGGCCCGCTCAACGGCGTGCTCGGCTACACGGATGAAAAGCTGGTTTCGATGGACTTCAACCACGACCCGCACTCGTCGATCTTCCATACCGACCAGACCAAGGTGATGGAGGGCAAGATGTGCCGGATCCTGACCTGGTACGACAACGAATGGGGCTTCTCAAACCGGATGAACGACACCGCGGTGGCGATGGGCAAGCTGATCTGACGCAGACCCGAAGTCCCGTTGCAAAAGGCGCCGCTCGCGGCGCCTTTTTTTTAATCGCCAGTGGAATAGGTGGCGCAGGTCGCTATGTAATTTTCGCAATGCCGCACTGCAGAATCTGTGCTTGTTTAGCGCTAACAACCGGCCCAGATGTGAGGCACCGGAAACGGTCAACCACACACATGAAGGACCGAAGCAATGACCACTCTAATCAACACCCTCCGCGAGGCCGCACGCAAACGCGCCGCCTACAACCGCACTGTCGCCGCGATCGAAGCAATGCCGCTCGACGTTGCGCTTGACCTCGACATCCACCGCCCCGACGCCCACGACATCGCCCGCAAAGCCGTCTACGGCCACTAAGCGATGCCGCTGGAGGAGGACGCGCCGGACGGCGCATATCAACACGACGAGTAACGGGCCGGCACATTCGCCGGCCCGTTTTACGTTCGGGGCGGGGTGGTATCCGGGCGAGAGCCGCCATCGACGCACTGCCCTGGGCACGGAATCAAGGGGCGCAGCCCCGCCGGGCCCATCGCCAACCCGCCCCGGAGGGGTGGCGATTGTTTGAGCTCCGCGAACCGCGCTATGCCCTACGGATTCGACAGCCATAAAGCACAGCCGAACAAACGTCGGATCGCCACCCCGCGGGTTGGCGATGGGCCCGGCTCCGCGCGAGGTCGCCAACGGCCATGCCGATCCAAGAGCCGGCAAAGCGCAACCGTGGCGCGTTCCGCCCCTACCGCCCCAGTTTCCGATGAAGCGCCGCGCAGATCTCCGGGGTGACGAATTTCGACACATCGCCGCCGAGCCGCGCGATTTCCTTGACCAGCTTCGAGGCGATCGACTGATAGCGCGCCTCGGCCATCAGAAACACCGTCTCGATCCGCTCGTCGAGCACCCGGTTCATCCCGACCATCTGGTATTCGTACTCGAAGTCGGCCACGGCGCGCAGGCCGCGGATGATCAGGTTGGCGCCGACGTCGTGGGCGCAATCGACCAGCAGGTTGTCGAAGGCATGCACCACCACCTCGGTGCCGGAATTGCCCAACCCCTCGCAGGCCGCCTCGACCATCGCCACGCGCTCGTCGAGCGCAAAGAGCGGTCCCTTGTCCTCGTTCACCGCCACCCCGATCACCAGCCGGTCCACCAGATGCGTCGCCCGGCGGATGATGTCGCGATGACCGAGCGTCATCGGATCGAAAGTGCCCGCATAAAGACCGGTGCGCATGTCTGTCCCTCTGGTTCTTGGCCGCACGCAACAATATTGGGCGCGCCGATGCAAGGGGCGGGTCGCCGGTCCGGTCGAGCAGGACCCGGCCGGTAACGTCACTCGGCGCAGTCAGGACTGCCTGGAGCGGTCGTCGGTTTCCATAGATATGAGCCGCGCCCATCGCCGACCCGCGGGGTGGCGAACTGACCTCGGATCGGCGGCGCCTTATAGGTGTCGAATCCGTAGGACCTCACGCGGTGCACTGGTGTCGATAAATCGCCACCCCTCCGTGGCGGGTTGGCGATGGGCCCGGCGGGGCTGCGCGCCTTGACTCCGTGCCCGGAGCAGCACGCAAACGCCCTACCCTGCCCCGACCGGCAGCCCCCGCCCTACCCGCGTTCCCGCAACGCCCGGCGCATGATCTTGCCGGTCGCTGTCATCGGCAGCGCCTGGACCCGCTCGACCATGCGCGGCGCCACATGCGGGCTGATCCTGTCGCGCACCCGGGCGATCAGCGCCGCCTCCAGCCCCGGCGCGGCGCCGTCGCGGACCACCACGAAGGCCTTCACCGCCTCGGTCCGCACCGGATCCGGCACGCCCACCACCGCCGCCATCACCACGTCCGGATGGCCGACCAGGCAGTTTTCGATCTCCACCGGCCCAATCCGGTAGCCCGACGAGGTAATCACGTCGTCGTCGCGCGACGAAAACCAGAAATAGCCGTCGCCGTCCCGCCGCCCCAGATCGCCGGTGCGCATCCAGTTGCCGGAAAACCGCTCGGCCGTCTTCTCGGGCTTGTTCCAATAGCGCAGGAACATCACCGGGGTGCCACGCCGCACCGCGATCTCGCCTTCCTCGCCCGGCGCTGCCTCATGCCCGTCGCGGTCGATCACGCCGACCTCGAAGCCCGGCACCGCCTGGCCCATCGACCCCGGCCGGACCACCATCGAGCCGTGGCAGGAGGCCAGGACCAGGTTGCATTCGGTCTGCCCGTAAAGCTCGTTGATCGGCGCGCCCAGCGCCGCGCGGCCCCAGTCCAACAGATCGGCCCCGAGCGCCTCGCCCCCCGACCCGACCGAGCGCACCGCCAGCCCGGCAGGTGCCGTCGCCTGGCGCATCAGCTTCAGCGCGGTGGGCGGTACAAAGAGGGTGCGCAGCCCCTCGTCGCGGATCAGCCGGAAGGCGGCGTCGGGGTCGAACTTGCGCCGGTCCTGGCTGACCTGCGGCACGCCGTAGTAAAGGCAGGGGATCGCCATATCCATCAGCCCTCCGATCCAGGCCCAGTCGGCCGGCGTCCAGCCTCTGTCGCCGGGCTGCGGGAAGCCCTCGTGATGCGCCTCCATCGACGGCAGGTGCCCCAGAAGGAACCTATGCGCGTGCAACACACCCTTGGGGTCGCCCGTTGTGCCGGAGGTGTAGATCAACAACGCTGGATCCTCCGCGGCGGTGTCGACCGGCCGAAACGCCTGCGCCGCCGCGATCTCGCCATAGAAGTCGCGCACCGGGGCGGCGGCGGCACCGGTGCAATAGACCTCGGCCAGATCGGGCAGATCGGGGCGCAGCGCCATCACCTTGTTGAGGCTTTCGGCATCGGTCACCAGCGCCCGTGCGCCGCTGTCGGCCAGCCGGTAGCGCAGCGCATCCGGCCCGAAAAGTGTGAACAAGGGCAGCAGCACGGCGCCGAGCTTGTAGGCCGCCATGTGCGTCACCAACACCTCGGGCGATTGCGGCAGCAGCACCGCCACCCGGTCGCCGCGCGCCACCCCCCTGGCCCGAAGCGACGCCGCCAGCCCGTCCGAGGCCTCTTTGAGCTGCCTATAGGTCCAGTCGCGCCGTGTCCCGTCGGCGCCCAGATGGGTCAGCGCCAGCCGCTCCGGCGCCCGGGCCGCCCAACTGTCGCAGCAGCGCTCGGCGATGTTGAAGCGCGCCGGCACCTGCCAGCGAAAGCCCGCCCGCATCGCGGCCCAGTCGCCGATCCGCGGCAGCACCCGGCGCTCGTCGGCCATGCTCAGTTGACGTAGACCTCAAGCTCGGGCAACCCGGCCAGCGGCGCATCGAGCAGCCGCATCGCCGCCAGCGACACCTGGCTGCCGCTGCCCGGCGCGGCGCCTGAGGGGATCAGGTCGACCTGCACGCTGCGCCCGCTGGTGACGTAAAGCAGCCGCCCACTCGCCGGCGCGCTCACCAGAGGCGTCTTGATCCAGAACCCCGGCTCATTGGGATCGCCCAGCGAGGCGATGGTGGTGCCCAGCGGCCCGGCCGAGGCCACCGGCGCCTCGGTCACCGCCGCGGCGCGTTGCTCTTCGGTGGTGGTGTCGAACTGTTCCACCGTGCGCGCATCCGCCGCCGGCTGCTCGATCGCCGTGGCGAAGGGATTGCCCTCGGACTGCGGCACCTCGCCCTCGACGGGGTCCGCCGCCGGCGCGGTCGCCGCCACGGGCTCGGGCGTGCGTTCGCCGCGCAATCCGCTCAGGAAGTTCTCGCGCTGGCCCGCGCATCCCGCCAGCGCCACGCCTGCGATCAAAACCACTGCATACCTCATGCGGCCGCACCCTAAGACCAATCGGCACCCCGTTCAACGCCTTCCCCGCCTTGCGGCGGCCCCCCGCCCGGCCTAAGTTCCATTGCCATGACCCCGCAGCTCATCGACCCCTTCGCCCGCGCCATCACCTATTTGCGCGTCTCGGTCACCGACCGCTGCGATTTCCGCTGCGTCTATTGCATGTCCGAGAACATGACCTTCCTGCCGAAGAAGGAGCTGCTGACGCTGGAAGAGCTCGACCGGATGTGTTCGGCCTTCGTCTTGCTCGGGGTCGAGAAGCTGCGCATCACCGGCGGCGAGCCCTTGGTGCGGCGCGACATCCTGACCTTCTTCCGGGCGATGTCGCGGCACCTGGACTCGGGCGCGTTGAAAGAGCTGACGCTGACCACCAACGGCAGCCAGCTCGCCCGCTTCGCCGGCGACCTCCATGCCGCCGGGGTCCGCCGCGTCAACGTCTCGCTCGACACGCTGGACCCCGACAAATTCGCCCGGGTCACCCGCTGGGGCCGCCTGCCGCAGGTCCTGCGCGGCATCGACGCCGCCCGCGCCGCCGGCCTGCGGGTCAAGATCAACGCCGTCGCGCTGAAGGGCTTCAACGAGGACGAACTTTTCGCCCTCACCGAGTGGTGCGCGGCCGAGGACATGGATCTGACCTGGATCGAGGTCATGCCGATGGGGGATCTCGGCAACGAGGACCGCATCGGCCAATACTGGCCGGTCTCGGAGGTGCGCGCGCAACTGGCCACCCGCTACAGCGTCACCGATCTGGCGCACCGCACCGGCGGCCCGGCGCGCTATGTCCGGCTCGAGGAGACCGGCCAGCAGATCGGCTTCATCACGCCGCTCACGCACAATTTCTGCGAATCGTGCAACCGCGTCCGCCTGACCTGCACCGGAGAACTCTACATGTGCCTCGGCCAGGAAGACATGGCCGACCTCAGAGCCCCCCTCCGCGCCTCCGAAAGCGACGCCCCATTGATCGAAGCCATCCACAAAGCCATCGGTCTGAAACCCAAGGGCCACGACTTCGACTATTCGCGGCAACGCGCGGATGGACAGGTGTCACGGCACATGTCGCACACAGGTGGGTGAGGGATATTCTGTAGCTACGGGCTGGAAGAAACGGTCGTTCCCACCGGTGACAGAGACGTTTAAGTTCTTGCACATTCTGCGCTGCGGCGAAGGTCGCGTCCGAGCCCAAGGTGCAAGATTTTGCAGTCGCAGAAACCCACCTAGAATTGACGCATGAATTTTGATATCCAAACACGCAGTGCATCCGCCGCCGACGCTGAGGCATTGCTGACGCTCTATGATACTCTGTCATCTGACAATGAAAGATGCCCACTCGAACTGGCTAAACAGAATATCTCTAGGATTTGCCAGATTGATGGCAGTGCAGTGCTTTTGGGCGAGATAAATGGTGAAGCTTTGACGACATGCACGCTTATCGTCATTCCAAATTTATCAAGGGGCGGAAGGCCCTATGCGGTAATTGAAAATGTGGTTACGCATCCTGGACACCGAGGAAGAGGACTTGGCAAAGCTGTACTCGATGCAGCGTGTGAACGCGCATGGAGCCATGACTGTTACAAAGTCATGCTCAGTACGGGATCAACGCGGCCTGCCATCTTGTCTTTCTATGAAAGTGCGGGCTTCGAACAATCGAGAACCGGTTTTCAAAAGCGCAGACTTCCAAAGCGCCAAGAGGAATCTAGCTGAGCCGAATGCCGACTTTGTCCCGCTTAGCGGACAAATTACCCTTTTTCAGAACCTGGGCGCCGATTTCAATGTCGACGGTTTGCCGAAGCAAAGACCCCTCACTATACTCTCGGCGGTATTTGGCAGGGTTGTGACCGGAAGCGCACCATTCTGATGCAGCCTTCCGTTAACTCGTCCACCGCACGGTCTGTTCACCACGCCCCTCACCGACACCCGTACCGACTTAATACCGACGTTTTACAGACAATCCAAATCCCTGCAAAACAAGGCGTTAACCCCCGATTCGCGCATCCGGACCGCCCGCCGGACTCGCCTTTGGCGAACTCACGCCCAGTCGGCACCCAGGTCGTCGCGCGCGCGGTCGATCCAATGCTCTTTCAGCCAGCCGCAGGGCCGCGCGTTGCGCAGCCAGTGGCGGTAGCCGGCCACCGCCTCGGGCATCTTGGGCCGGCCGTGGAAGCAGACCACGCGGGCGTCCGGGGGCAGCCGCGGTTTGGACCAATGGTTCGTGGGCCAGATCGGCAGGCAATCATGCTTGAAGGACGTCACCCAAGGCGCTGGCAAATAGGCGAATTCCCCACGATCCATCGCCTTGTGCGAGGTATAGCGCTGCTCGGATCCGCGGGCGCGTTCGACCTCTCCGTAGGCGTCCGCCGCGAGGTCGTCATAAAGCCAGCCGTGCCGCGCCGGCTCGAACCGGAAGACCGAGCCGTGGCCGGTCGGGCGGCGTTTTCGCGCCTCGACCCAGTCGTGCCGCATCACCACCCTTCCGGGTGCGACGTCCAGCAGGTCGTCCAGAGATCCGGTGATCACCACGTCGAGGTCGAAGCCCAAGAGCGGCCCCTCCACCGGCACCCGACCCGGCTTGAACAGCGACACCTTGCGCATCGCTCCTTGCCGGTTCGCCACCGCCAACGCCGCGTCCATCTCGCCCTGGAAAGGCTCCTCCGGCAGCGCCAGCGCCTCGATATCCGGATGCAGCCCCTCGGCGCGGTCGGTCATGCAGAAGAACCGCACCGACCCGGCAAGGTTGCGCCGCACCCCGGAATAGAGCCGGTTGACATATTCGGGCCCGAAGGCGGTGCCCCATTTGATGCAGACGACATTGGCCACGGGGCTGCGCCATAGACCAAGCCGCGGCCGAAGGCGAGGCTTGGGGTGTTATCGGGTTGGGTGGAGAAGGGTTTGGGGCAAGCCAATTTGGAGCAGAGGTCCAGACTTCGACCCAGGCCGGGTCAACAGCGCCGCAGGCGCCCCGGCCCAGCGGCGGCCCGCCCGGGTGGGCTGCCGCTTTGGATGTCGGGGGCGCTTGGCTGAGATGGAAGATGTACTTCGCTGCCATGAAAGCGCGTCGTTCAGAGGTCGCTGCGGCATCCCGCGGGCCGCCGCCGGGCCGTTCGGAAGTTGGGAGCCGTAGCTGACGACCGCCCAAGCAATCCGCCCCCCTTCCGAGTCAGGCCGCGGGCAGCCGCCGCTCGACGATCTCGGCCCACCAGGAACAGCCCGCCGGGATCGCCTCGTCGTTGAAGTTGTATTCGGGGTGATGCACCATCGCGGTGTCGCCGTTGCCGACCAGGATGTAGGCGCCGGGACGCTCGTTCAGCATGAACGAGAAGTCCTCGGCCCCCATCACCAACGGCGCCTCTTCGCAAGCCCCCGATACGGCCGTGGCGACCTCGGCGGCGAAGGCGGTCTGTTCCTCGGAATTAACCATCACGGGGTAGCCGCGGTGGTAGTGCACCGTCGCCCTGGCGCCCATGCCGCTGGCCACGCCCTCGGCGATCTTGGCCATCTGCACCTCGGTCTCGTCCTGCACGTCGGGGTTCATCGTGCGCACCGTGCCCTTCAGCGTCACGGTCTGCGGGATCACGTTGTGGGTCGTCGAGGAGGTCTCGAACGAGGTGACCGAGACCACCAGGTGATGGGTCGGGTCGGTCAGCCGGCTGGCGATGGTCTGCAACGCCAGCACGATGTGGCTGGCGACCACGGTGCTGTCGACGGTCTCATGCGGTTTCGCGGCGTGCCCGCCTTTGCCCTCGATGACAATCTCGAACTGGTCGGCGGCGGCGAAAAACGCGCCGGGGCGGATCGCGAACGAGCCCACCGGGCGGCCGGGCCAATTGTGCATGCCATAGACCTCGTCGATCCCAAAGCGCTGCATCAGGCGATCGTCGCACATCTCCTTGCCGCCGCCGCCGCCCTCTTCGGCGGGCTGGAAGATCACCACGGCGGTGCCGTCGAAGTTGCGGGTCTCGGCGAGGTATTTGGCCGCGCCCATGAGCATCGCTGTGTGGCCGTCGTGGCCGCAGGCATGCATCGCGCCAGGGGTCTTCGAGGCATAGTCAAGCCCGGTCGCCTCCAGGATCGGCAAAGCGTCCATGTCGGCCCGCAGGCCGATGGTGCGACCTGCGCCATCGGTCTTGCCGCGGATCACACCGACGACCCCGGTACGGCCGATCCCGGTGACCACCTCGTCGCAGCCGAACTCTTGCAGTTTCTCGGCGACGATACCGGCGGTGCGGTGCGTGTCGAACAGGATCTCGGGATGCTGGTGCAGATCACGGCGCCAGGCGGTGATCTCCGGAAGTAATTCGGCGAAGCGGTTCTTGACGGGCATGGTCGACCTCGAGGTTTGGGCTGCCGAGGAAAGTGGAGCAAGTGTCCACCGGGGGCAAGGGCCGCGGCAATCCGGCCGGTCCGGAGCCGCGAGCGGACGGCGGCCGTCATTCGTTGGGTCCACGTATTCGGAGGTTGCCTCGGCGTATGGAAGTGCGCCTTGGGTGATGTGCGTTCGTCCGGATCGGGCCGCCCCGACCTCGGGTTACCGTAAGTGAACCGCCGTGGACTAAGCCGTCTGGCTCAACCGCGCTTCCAGCACATCGAACGGCACGCCGGGCGCGTCTTTGGCGTCGCGGATCACCAGCGAGGTCTTGACGCTGGCGACGTTGTCGGCAGCCGTGAGTTCTTCGGTCAGGAAAGTCTGGAAGGTCGACAGATCGGGTGCCACGCATTTCAGGATGAAATCGACCTCGCCGTTCAGCATGTGGCACTCGCGCACCAAGGGCCAGTCGCGGCAGCGCTGCTCGAAGGCCGAGAGGTCGGCCTCGGCCTGGCTGATCAGCCCGACCATGGCGAAGACCCGCACCTCGAAGCCCAGCATCCGCGCATCCACGTCCGCATGGTAACCGCGGATGAAGCCCGCCTCTTCCAGCGTGCGCACCCGCCGCAGACAGGGCGGCGCCGAAATCCCGACCCGCTTGGCCAGTTCCACGTTGGTCATCCGCCCGTCGGCCTGCAACTCGGCCAGGATGTGTCGGTCGATCGGATCAAGCTTGCTGCCCGGCATGGTCTTCCCTGCAGTTTTCCGATCTGTACTGGTTCCCACCGTCCTGCGCAATAATATTTCGCCGCCGCGCAACATCCTTAACGCCCGGCTTCGAAATGCGCGGCTTCGGGCGCCGGGATTTCGAAGTCTGACGCATCAGCCGATGTGCCGCCGGCTCACGGGAAACCGGGGCCCGTCATTCCTGGGTCGCGACGCCGGAACGGCCGAATCCCAATTCCTGCGACCGGACCTTGATCCGAACCTTATCCCCTTCGAAGCTGAAAAGGTCATCTCGGCCCAGCGCTTCACCAGACTTCAGATCGTATATCCCAACGGTTTGCAGCGATTGGGTAAGGTGCCCTGGAATATCGTCTGGGGTCCGAGCGGCGGCACGGCAATACAGTTCAATCAACGCCCAATAGGGTTCGATTTCATCCGCAAGATTAGCGGGGTCGATTGCTCCGTCCATCTCGGCGTACATACCTGCCTTGGCGTCTTCTGCGGCGTCCGCGTCTCGCACAATCAAATCGGTCAAAGGCCGTCCCATTTCGACGCGAAACCACGGCGTCGCATGGCCGTTGATGATCAGGTCCCGATTGATCGACGCGTCATAGATTTTGGCTGGGTCGTCGCCGAACCCCTCGCCTTTCGCAACGATCCCGAAGAAGCTGCCGACAGCGTTGTTGGCAAAAAGCACAAAGCTGACGGGCTGGCCGGTTGCTGCGCCGAAAAAGCCGGTCACGGCCGTGCGGGCAGCGCGTCCCCATTCCGCCGCCTTGCGGGTGCGAAGGTCGCTGCCACATCTGTCGGTACTTGGAAACATCGCCTGTAGCCCGGCCAGACGGATATGCACGCCGCCCTCCCGGGTCAGGCGAAATCCACGACCGAGGGGAAGGCCCGAGTCGAGGCGCTCGACCCGCAAAGTGACGGAATTGGCGTTCGCAGTGCGGATGAACGTGCCCGAGCCGAAGATCGGTCTTTGCAGGATCACAGGCGATCCGATCGACGGGGCACGAGAGGCCGTGTCGGATTTGGGCCGATACTGCTCTGCGGCCGCCAACAGGGCCTCGCGATCGACATCGACAAGCTCCAGCTCGGACAGAAACCCGAGATTTGCGATGGTCTGGTTGGCGTCGGCGTTGAACGCTTTGACGATAAGGTCCGAGCTTTGCTTTTGCCGTTGCAGGTCGTTTGCGTTCGAGCGCTGGATCGACGACAGCACCATGTCGCCCAACAATGACAGTGCCGCGACGGCAGCCGCAACCATCAGCGGATTTGCCCACCATTGCCGGCGCTCCCGTACCTGGCGGTCTTCCTCCAGTTTGTGGTTCTCGCGCTCGATACGCAGCTTTTCAAGCTCGAGCATCGCTTCGACCCTCAGTCGGGTCGTCTCGATGTCCTCACCGCTTGAAATGAGCTGTTCGAGGTCGTCGCGCCGCAACTCGGGCATGGTCCCATCTTCCTGGTCACCATGCATGTTCGGCCGCCCCTATCTCTGACGCCAGCAAACGGAATTCGCTTCACATGAGGGCTTAATCCGAATGCCCTGGTTGAAAGCAAACGCAAGCCACTTTACTTGATCGCCCGAGGGAGACAAGCCATGGCCGAGACACGTCACAGCAAGGTTCTGATCATCGGGTCCGGGCCGGCGGGATACACCGCCGCGGTCTATGCCAGCCGCGCCATGCTGGAGCCGGTGCTGATCCAGGGCATCCAGCCCGGCGGGCAACTGACGATCACCACCGAAGTCGAAAACTGGCCCGGCGACACCGAGGTTCAGGGCCCCGATCTGATGGTTCGGATGGAGGACCACGCCCGCGCCGTCGGCACCGAGATCATCGGCGATCACATCAACCGCATCGACCTCGGCGTCCGCCCGTTCCGCGCCGAGGGCGACAGCGGCACGACCTACACCGCCGACGCGGTGATCCTGGCCACCGGCGCGCAGGCGAAGTGGCTCGGGCTATCGTCCGAGGAACATTTCAAGGGCTTCGGCGTCTCCGCTTGCGCCACCTGCGACGGGTTCTTCTATCGCGGCAAAGAAATCGTCGTGGTCGGCGGCGGCAACACGGCGGTGGAAGAGGCGCTGTTTCTGACGAACTTCGCCTCGAAGGTCACGCTGGTGCATCGCCGCGACGAACTCAGGGCGGAAAAGATCCTGCAGCATCGGCTGTTCAACAACGAGAAGGTCGAGGTCGTCTGGGACCACACCGTCGAAGAGGTGGTGGGCGGCGACAGCCCCAAGGGCGTCGAGGGCGTGCGGGTGCGCCACGTCAAGACCGGCGCGGTCACCGAGATCCCCTGTGCCGGTTTTTTCGTCGCCATCGGCCACGCGCCGGCGAACGAGCTGGTGAAGGACCAGCTCGAAACCCATATGGGCGGCTACGTCGTCACCAAGCCCGATTCGACCGAGACCTCGATCCCCGGCGTCTTCGCCGCAGGTGATTTGACCGACCACATCTACCGCCAGGCGGTGACCTCGGCCGGGATGGGCTGCATGGCCGCGCTTGAGGCCGAGAAGTACCTCGCCGAGATGGGTGCAGATGCCGAGGTGCAGGCGGCGGAATAGCGCGACACGGGGTGACGCCGGAATGGCCGCCAAGGCCTGGACGGAACATTGGCCCCCTACATTCAGGATGCTGCCGCAGCCCAACCGCGCCCCCGGGGCGTCAGCCGTGGAATGCGCCCGGCCCGTTCGATGGGCTTTCGCCGCCCTACCGAGCCGACGGTCCCATCTCCCCCTAGGTCGGGCGCGATGCGTTGAAACTCCTGTGATTCTTGAAGCGTGCGGGCTCCAAAGCAATCACGGCGCACTTGACGAGGTGCCCACCCGCTGGGCCCGGCGCGATCCTGTTGCCACGTGGTGAGAGGCCCTTTCGAGCGACGCCTCAACGCCGAAAGCTCGCGCCTGTGGACCTATGTGACAGGCCGTCGCGCACCGCCCAGGCGGTCGTTGCGCCGGGCTGCGCTTGGTAGCGTCTCACCGACTGTCCGTCCGGAGCCGTTTCAAAGTGGCGGCGCCGCCAATCGACATGTCCGCCGGGCCGGGGCCCGGGTGCGGTCTGGGTCCTGCGCCTGCAGGGCCCGCGGTCTTGGACCTGCCCCCGCCCCGGCCTGTCGGGCGGATCGGGGGACCGGATCGTCTGGGATGCGCGGGGGTGCCAAGCCCCGCGCCGAAGCTTCGCGCCGGTCTTTACCTCATCCCGGGTTACGATTCGGCAAACCGACCGCACGGTGGGCCGGGTTCAGAGCGACTTGGTCATCAAGACCGCCTCGGTCGGGGCCATGCCGAAGACCGTCACGTCGAACGGGCAGCGCGCGGTTTCACTGAAGCCCAACCGTCGATAGAACCGCATCGCGCCCTCGTTCGACGCCGCCACGATGAGCGCCACACCCGGCGCACCGGCCTCGCGCGCCAACGCTTCCGCATGGCGCAAAAGCGCGGCTCCCAACCCTCGCCCCTGCGCCTCCGGCAGCACCGCGACCACGTTGATGTACCAATACTCCGGCGCCTGATGCTCCAGCGCCTCGATGGGACGAAAGATCTCCGGCACCTCCGGATCGGGCGGCGGCGACACCGCGGGCAATTGCAGGCTGATCATCGCCCCGGCCGGCGCAGCATCTGCTTCGATCACATGCGCAAAGCGGTGGCTAAACTGCCCCTCCTCGGCCAGAACCGTCGCCTGCCCGACCTGCATCGGATCGACGCCGGCGGGCGCCATCTCTGCCCAGATCGCGGGCAGCACGCCCTCGCTCGCCAGATCGATGCACCGCACCAGCAGATCGGCGTCGCCGAGTGTCGCGGCCCGGATTCGCATCTGGCCTTCCTGCAGGGTGTTTGCGCGATCATCCATCATTTCAGAGCCTTAGCCTAGTGTCCCAGTTGGGATATCTGCGCCCCATCCCGCCAGATCACCGGGAACCAATCCTCGCGCAGGCGCTCGCCCGGCCGCATGCCGTGGCCCGGAAACGGCGGCGAGGTCTTGCCCGGCCGCTCGACATACCGCGCGTCGTCGCCCACCAGACGCAGCGAGAACGCCCGCCGCCGCCGGTCGGTCACATTGCCGCGCGCGCCGTGCAAGGTCTTGAAATGAAACGCAACCGCGTCGCCGGGCCGCATCGACCATTCCAGGATGTCGAACCGCATCGGCTCGGCATCGGGGTCGGGGACGGGCATATAGGCGTTCTCGTCGGCATAGAAGTTTTCTTCCGACAGCCAGCGGGTCGGCAGCACCGGCCGCGGCCACAGATGCGAGCCCTTCACGCAGCGCAAGGTGGCGTCGGTCACCGGATCCAAGGGCGACCAGAAGCTGACCGTCTGCCGCCCTTCGACAAAGTAATACGGCCCGTCCTGATGCCAGGGCGTGGGTTTCGAAGTGCCGGGTTCCTTGACCAGCACGTGGTCATGAAACACCTGCACGGCCTCAGACCCCATCAGAGCCGCAGCCACCTCTGCAGCTTCGCTGTCGCGGATGACACGCTCGAACTCGGGGATCCGGGTCCAGTTGCAATAGTCGTCGAAAAACCGCCCCGCTTCGCCATCGTGCAAATTCTCGGCCGCGTAGGGCCCTGGTTCGGCGAGGTTTCGCTCGATCCCGGCGGCCAGCTCGTCGACCCAATCGGCGAAGAGGCCCTCGATCAACACCGCCCCGTCGCGCCGATAGGCCGTTATCTGATCCGCCGTCACCATCGCCGCCCCCGTCTTGCCCGCTGCAATAGAGACCAAATTGCCGCAATCCGCCAGCATCCCCGCGCATGGCTTGAATTTCGCCGCATTCAAAGGCTAGAGCGCGCGCAAACAAAGGCCCGCGCCGCGACAAGCGGCCCAGACGAGTAGACCGACATGCAGCTGCGAAACCTCGCCCCGATCCCCGAACTCTACGTCTCGTACGACAGCGCGCTGAAGCTGAAGGTCGAGGCCGCCGACCTGCCGTCCTGGGACCTCACCCCGCGCCAGATCTGCGACCTGGAACTTCTGATGAACGGCGGCTTCCACCCCTTGAAGGGGTTCATGACGGAGGCCGACTACGACGGAGTGGTCGAGGGGATGCGGCTGGCCGACGGCGCGCTTTGGCCGATCCCGGTGACGCTGGACGTGGGCCAAGGCTTCGCCGACCGCATCGAGCTGGGCCAGGACATCGCGCTGCGCGACCAGGAGGGCGTGATCCTGGCGATCATGTCGGTCACCGACAAATGGACCCCCGACAAGCACCGCGAGGCCGAGGCCGTCTTTGGCGCCGACGACAGCGCGCATCCGGCGGTGAACTACCTGCACAACTCTGCCGGTCCGGTCTATCTGGGCGGCCCGATCACCGGCATCCAGACGCCCGTGCACTACGATTTCCGCGCCCGCCGCGACACGCCGAACGAGCTTCGCGCCCTGTTCCGCAAGCTCGGCTGGCGCCGCATCGTCGCCTTCCAGACCCGCAATCCGCTGCACCGCGCGCATCAGGAGCTGACCTTCCGCGCCGCCAAGGAGGCGCAGGCGAACCTCTTGATCCACCCCGTCGTCGGCATGACCAAGCCCGGCGACGTCGACCACTTTACCCGCGTACGCTGTTACGAGGCGGTGCTGGACAAATACCCCGGCTCGACCACCTCGATGAGCCTCTTGAACCTGGCGATGCGCATGGCCGGCCCGCGCGAGGCGGTCTGGCATGGGCTGATCCGCGCCAACCACGGCTGTACCCACATGATCGTCGGCCGCGACCATGCCGGCCCGGGCAAGAACTCAGCGGGCGAAGAGTTCTATGGGCCCTACGACGCCCAGGACCTGTTCCGCCAGCACCAGGAGGAAATCGGCATCGAGATGGTCGATTTCAAACACATGGTCTTCGTTCAGGAACGTGCGCAATACGAGCCCGCCGACGAGGTGCGCGACGGCGACACGGTGCTGAACATCTCGGGCACCGAGCTGCGCCGCCGTCTGCGCGAGGGCCTGGAAATCCCCGAATGGTTTTCCTTCCCCGAGGTCGTGGGCGAGTTGCGGCGCCGGTATCCGCCGCGGTCGAACCAGGGCTTCACCGTGTTCTTCACCGGCTATTCCGGCTCTGGCAAATCCACCATCGCCAACGCGCTGATGGTCAAGCTGATGGAGATGGGCGGGCGGCCGGTGACGCTCTTGGATGGCGACATCGTGCGCAAGAACCTCAGCTCCGAACTGGGTTTTTCGAAGGAGCACCGCGACCTCAACATCCGCCGCATCGGCTTTGTGGCCTCCGAGATCACCAAAAACGGCGGCATCGCAATCTGCGCCCCGATCGCACCCTACGCCGCCACCCGCCGCGCCGTGCGCGAAGAGATCGAGCAATACGGCGCTTTCGTCGAGGTGCATGTGGCCACCAGCCTGGAAGAATGCGAACGCCGCGACCGCAAGGGTCTTTATAAGCTCGCGCGCGAAGGCAAGATCAAGGAATTCACCGGCATCAGCGACCCCTACGACATCCCCGAGGCGCCCGAGATCCGGGTTGAGACCGAGAATGTCGAGGTCGACAACTGCGCACATCAGGTGATCCTGACCCTGGAAAGCCTGGGGCTGATCGCCGCCTGACCGCTGGGTGGCTGCCCGGTATTTGTGCATGTTCCCAACCGGTTGTGGCGGTGACGCAACAATCTTGCGCCGCCGAGTTCGGTGTGTCACCGGGGTGACATGCAGGAATTGAAATATGTCCTGGCGCCCTTAGACCTGACGTCAATCTCGCGCCGCGCTCGCGGTGCAGTCCGATTGTCGTACGCATTTCGAGGGGCAGCATCATGACCGTCACATCCCACATTCACCGCCTCGTCCTGGGCCTTGCCATCGCCACCGCGGCGGCCGGCGGCGGCCTTGCCCAGGGCCTTACCTGCGCCTCGTTGCAGGATACCCCCATCGCGGCCAGCGGCGTCGTCAATGTCAGCCTCGATGCAGGAGACAGTATCACGGTCACCGCCGGCTCCGGCAGCACCTCGATTCAGTTCGAAGGTCCGACCACCGCGTCGAGCTGCGGCTTCTTTCTGACGACGACCTCCTGCGCGGGCTCGGTGTTCTCCGCCGGCGAAACCGGCACGTTCACCCTCGAAGAGGTCAGCGGCCGCGTCGGCGGCACGCTGACCTGCAGCGAAGGCGCAGGGGGCACGACGGGCGGCACCACGACGACGGCCATTGCCGGGGCCACCGCGGCCTCAGGCGCCGCCGCCGCCACGGGCGGCGCGTCTACCGCCGCCATCGGCAGCGCGATTGCTGCCGGCACCTCCAGCAGCGGTGGCCCGGTCAGCGGCACCCGCAACAGCCTACGGTTTTCCACCGCCGGACTGGCCCCCGGCGGCGACCGGATGTGGAACGCCTGGGCCGCCGTGACCGGCCGCAGGTTTGACGGCACGATCGACGGCGACGGGATCGAGCTGACCGTCGGCGCCGACATGACCGTCGGCGCCGGCGTCAAGGCCGGCCTTGTGCTGTCCTACGGCGATTTCGACCTGACCTCGGCCGGCACAGCCATCGAGACCGAGGCGCTGAGCTACGGGCCTTACGTGTCGGTCGATTTCGGCAATCGGTGGAGCCTCGACGGCTTTCTGGTCTTCGCCCAGCCCGATTACGCCATTGCCGGCACCCGGTTCAGCGCCGACCGCCGCGCCGGCGGGTTGAACCTCAACGCCACCTACATGCTGGGCAGTGTCGAGGTGACCTCGTTCGTCGCGGTCCAGGGCTTTGCCGAGGATCACCCCGCCGTCGCCATCGGCGGTGCCCCGGTGGCGGCGCGTACGATCTCCAGCCTCACCGGGTCGATCGGGTCCAAGGCGACCTTCAACCCCGGTCAAGCGGCGCGGCCCTATATCAGCCTCGCCGCCGAGGCCAACCGCTTCGACGACGGGCTTGGGACCGAGACCGAGAACGTGTCGCCGCGGCTTGGCGCCGGCATTGACGTGACCGGCAAACGCGGCGATTTCCATCTGCACCTCGAGGGCGGCGAGATTTTCGACGGCACCCGCGACTATTCGATCGGCATCGGCTACAACATGCGGTTCTGAGGGCGCGGGCCGCGGCGGCGGCAGTTTCTGTTGGCCGCGGGGCGCCCGAGCGGGTAGCGTCGCGGCCCGTGACCGTCATCGCGCTAACCTCGATCCCGCCGCGGTTCGCCACGCTTGGCGCGCATCTCGAGGCGCTGCTGGCGCAACGGCCTGCCCGCCTCTGCCTGACGCTGCCCCACCGCTACCTCCGCTTCCCGGACTGGGACGGCGTGCTGCCGCCTTTGCCCGAGGGCGTCGAGCTGTTGCGCGACGAGGATCTCGGCCCCGCGACCAAGTTCCGCGCCGTCTTTGCCCGCTACGCGCAGGCGGATGTCCTGATCGCCGACGACGACTGCCGCTACGGCCCCGGCTGGCTGACTGCATTCGAGACCGCACGCCGGGCGCACCCGAACGCCGCGCTCGCCGCCAGCAGCTTTGACAGCGCCCGCCTCGGCCTGCCGCCCGGCCATACGATCGTGCAGGGCTTCGGCGGTGTCCTCTTGCGTCCCGCCGATCTTGGCCCGATGGATCAGGGCCCTGGTGGAGCCGCGATTTGGGTCGACGACATTTGGCTATCCGCCCGTATTGCCCGGGCCGGGCTGCCGATTGTGCCCTGCCCCGAGGCCCGCGCCGCCGTCGCGCCAGTGGACGCTCCCGCCGCCCTACAGGACGCGCTGATCGAGGGCGAACCCCGCGCCATCCTGAACCGCCGCGCCGCGAAAGAGCTGCAGACCCGCCTCGGCATCTGGCAGCATCCGGCTTAGATCGCGGCAGTGCCTGCAGGGTGTGAGGTCGTCCGGGCAACCTTCAGGCCGCAGTGCCGAGGTCGATCTTCGAGCCGTCGGTGAAGCGAGAGAGGCGGAACCGGGTCAGGTCGTGGCCCGGGTCATTGCCCAGGACCAGATCGGCCGCCACGCGGCCGATCCCGGGGCCGATGCCGAAGCCGTGGCCGCTCATCCCCGTGGCGACGACGAGACCTGGAAGCGCCGCGGCGCGGTCGACCACCGGCACCAGATCGGGCATGGTGTCGATCATCCCGGCCCAGGCGGCGCGCAGCCGCACCGGACCGAGGCCTGGAAAGGTGGCGGCGAACCGGCGGGCGGCCTCGGACAGCTTGCCCATGTTGGGGCGCGGGTTCAGAACGCGCATCGCCTCGAACGGGCTCGGCGCGTCCGCCGACCAGCGCCGCGCCGTGCCCCAGGCGTCCGGATAGCCCCGCGGCGCGGCGGCAAGATACCGGGTGTTGAACGGCGCGGCCTTCAGCTGCGGCAGAAAGCGGCGAAACGACCGGAACGCATCGGGGCCGATGAAAAGTTCGTGGAACTCGGCCGGTGCCAGGGAATAGCCGCCGTCGGCGCGGCGGCGGAACGCCATGTGGGTGCGCGCCGCGGCGATCTGCGTGACGTGCGGAAGCGGCGCGGTGGCGGCGACCGAGGCGCGCACCGAAAGCTGCGGGATGTCGACGCCCGCATGGCGCAACAAAAGCCGCGACCAGGCCCCGCCGGCGACGACCACCGATGGCGCCCGCACCCGCCCGGCCTCGGTGACGACGCCGGCAATCCGGCCCGCCGCGACGTCGAGGGCGCGCGCGGCACAGGCCTCGCGGATCACCGCGCCCTCGCGGGCCGCCAGGCGGGCCAGGGCCGGGACCGCCAGCCAGGGCTCGGCGCGCATGTCGGATGCGGTCCAAAGCCCGCCCTGCCAGGCGCCGCGCGCCTGCGGCAACAGCCCCGCCACCCCGGCCCGGTCGAGCAGCACGGTGTCGAGATCCTGCGCCTGGGCATGGGGCAGCCAGCGCGCGAAACGGTCCATGTCGGCCTGGGCCTCGGCCAGATAGAGCACCCCGCCCTGGGTCAGGCCGATATCGGTGTCGAGCTCTTGCACCAGGGTGCGCCAGTGCCGTGCGGCCTCGATCACGATCGGCAGTTCGGCCGGGTCGCGGCCCTGCTGGCGGATCCAGCCCCAGTTGCGGCTCGACTGCTCGCCCGCCACGCGGCCCTTTTCGACAAGAACCACCGACTGGCCGGCACGGGCCAGGAAATAGGCGGTCATCACGCCGATCACCCCGCCGCCGACGACGACGCAATCGGCCACCTCGGGCAGCGCGCCGGTGTGTTCGATCGGCGCGGTCTCGGAGATCGGGAACGGGATCACTGGCAGAGCGTGTCGACGACCTGGGCGATGAAGGCCTCGCCCGCCTGGAACTGCGCGACGGTGATGTATTCGTTCGGCTGGTGCGCTTGGGCGATGTCGCCAGGGCCGCAGATCA
This sequence comes from Rhodobacter sp., assembly GCA_030066215.1. Taxonomy (GTDB): domain Bacteria; phylum Pseudomonadota; class Alphaproteobacteria; order Rhodobacterales; family Rhodobacteraceae; genus JASJCA01. The sequence goes on from JASJCA010000012.1 coordinate 27,541, forward strand.
CCGCGGAATAGCCCTTGTCCTGGAACTGGCCGGCCTCGGTGCCGTAGCTGACCACATGGGTGCCGTTGTCACCGGTCAGCCGGCGCACCAACGCCTCGGCCTCGCCGTCGTCTTCCGGCCGCAGCCCGGGCACGTCGAAGAATTCCTCGGTCTCGATCCAGGTGTCCGGCACCACCGCCTGCATCTCGGCCTCGACGGCGCGGACCTTGGCCAGATAGGCGGCTTTCCAGTCCTCCAGGCTGTCGCCGGGCACATTGCGGAAGGTCAGCACGAACTGGCAGTCCTTGGCGGTGATGTTGTTGGCGGTGCCGCCGCTGATCGTGCCGACATGGAGCGTGGTCCAGGGCGGATCGAAGGGCGCGTCGGTCGCCGACGGAGTGCGGGCGGCGTTCAGGGCGTTCTGCTCGTTGGCCCACTGGATCAGCTTGCCGGCCTCCATTGTCGCCGAGACGCCGGTATGCATGATCGAGGAATGCACCTCGAACCCATGGATATGGGTCCGGAACCCCGCACCGCCCTTGTGGCCGGTCACGGCTTTCATCATCGAGGGCTCGCCGATGATCGCGGCAGAGGCCTTGGGCAGGCCGCTTTCCGCCATCGCCTCGATCATCGGCGGCGCGCCGACGCAGCCGATTTCCTCGTCGCGGGTCAGCGCGATCTGCAACGGCCGCTTCAGCCCGCGCTCCAGCGCCATGGGCACCGCGGCCAGCGCGATGGCATCGAACCCCTTCATGTCGCAGGTGCCGCGGCCGTAAAGCCGGCCCTCCTTCTCGACCACCGTCCACGGGTCGGTGTCCCAGGCCTGACCCTCGACCGGAACCACGTCGGTATGGCCCGACAGCACCAGCCCGCCGTCCACCTCGGGCCCGATATGGGCGTAAAGCGAGGCCTTCTGCCGGGTTGCGTCGTAGTCGCGGTGGCAATGCACGCCGAAGCCGTCGAGGTATTCCTCGACCCAGTCGATGAGGGCAAGGTTGCTTTCGCTGCTGACGGTCGGGAACGCCACCAACTTGTCGAGAATGTCGCGCGCGTTCATCCGCCCCCTCGCGTGCCGCTTCAATAGCCGCTGTCGGTCGTCAGGACCAAATGCCCCGGCGCGACCTCGTCATAGTCCGAGGCCCCCGGGTCGTGCCCCAGCGGGAAGATCGGCGACGGGATCGGCTTGAAGTTCAAATCGCGTTCCAGCTTGCGTTTGGTCGGGTCGGCGACCGGCACCGCGCTGAGCAGCGACTTGGTATAGGCGTGCTGGGGATTTTCGAAGATCGCCGCGCGGGGGCCGATTTCGACGATCCGGCCCAGATACATCACGCCTACATGGTGGCTGACGCGCTCGACCACGGCCATGTCGTGGCTGATGAACAGAAACGAGATCCCCAAATCCGCCTGCAGTTCCATCATCAGGTTCAAGACCTGCGCCTGCACCGTGACGTCAAGCGCCGAAACCGCCTCGTCGGCGATGATCAGCTTTGGGTTCAAGGCCAGGGCGCGGGCGATGGCGATGCGCTGGCGCTGGCCGCCCGACAGCTCGTGCGGGAACCGGCGCTGGAAGCTGCGCGGCAGGTGCACCCGGTCGAAAAGCTGCGCCACTCGGTCCTGCAGCTCGGTCCGGCCGAGGCTGTGGTAGTTGCGCAGGGGCTCGGCCACCTGCGCGGCGCAGGTCATCTGCGGATTGAGGCTGGCGAAGGGATCCTGAAAGATCATCTGCATGTCGCGGCGGGCATCGCGCAGCTCGCGCTCGGACATCGCCACGACATCCTTGCCGTCGATCCAGACCTGGCCCGACTGCGGCTCGACCAGGCGCAGAATCGAGCGGCCGCAGCTTGATTTGCCACAGCCGGATTCGCCGACCAGGCTCAGCGTCTCGCCCTCTTGGATCGCAAACGAGACGTCTTCGACCGCGTGCACGTTGGCGACGGTGCGGCGAAACAGACCGCCTTTGACCGGGAACCGGGTGACGAGGTTCTTGACCTCTAGGATCACGCGGTCGGATTTCGGCCGGACGGGGCCGGCAACATGGGCTTCTTCGCCGGGAATCGCCATCGGCTCGGGCGCCGGCTTGCCGCGCATTTCGCCTAGCTTCGGCACCGCGGCGAGAAGCTGTTGGGTATAGGTCTCTTTGGGGTTGGCGAAGATTTCCTCGACCGTACCCTCTTCGACCTTGTTGCCGCGGAACATCACGACGACGCGGTCTGCCATCTGGGCGACGACCGCCATGTCGTGGGTGATGAACAGGACCGCGGTGCCGGTCTCGCGCTTCAGCCGGTCGATCAGCGCCAGGATCTCGGCCTGGATGGTGACGTCGAGCGCCGTCGTCGGCTCGTCGGCGATCAGAAGCCGCGGCTCGCAGGCCAGCGCCATGGCGATGACCACCCGCTGGCGCATGCCGCCCGACAGCTCGTGCGGATATTGCTTCAGGCGCCGTTCGGGCTCGGGGATGCGGACCTGGCGCAACAGATCAATGGCCCGCTCGTTGGCCTGCCCCTGGCTGAGACCCTTGTGCACCCGCAGCCCCTCGGTCAGCTGCCGGCCCACGGTGAAGACCGGGTTCAATGCGGTCATCGGCTCCTGAAAGATCATGCCGATCTTGTTGCCGCGGATGGTGCGCATCAGGTCGGTTTCCGCGTCGGCGAGGTTTCGCGCCGTGCCGCCGTCATCCTTGAATTCCAGCTTGCCGCCAGCGATCCGCCCGCCGCCGAATTCGACCAGCCGCATCAGGCTGAGCGAGCTGACCGACTTACCGGATCCGCTTTCGCCGACCACGCAGACCGTCTCGCCCGGGGCGATGTCGAACGAGATGTCTTCGACGCCGACGACGGTACCGTCATTGGTTTCGAACTCGACCCGCAGGTTCTGGATCGAAACGAGGTTGTCGTCGAGCATGGGTGTTGTCCCTCTTGGCACCGCCCCGACGCTAAAGTGCGGCGGCGCAGGATGTCAAACGCCGCACCAGCCCGCCGCCGCGCGATGCAGCTCGCCGCGAGCGTCGAACCCGCGCCGCAACTTGAAATGTGCACCCTAACGCCGCGCCAGGCTTGCATTTGATCAAAAATTGGACTGACATCGACGCCATGCGTCCGCGAGAGGCGCGCCCGGTTGTGAAAGACGTGGACCGCTCGTGAATTCGACACCATCTTTGCCGCCAGCCGGCCAACAACCAAAACGACGCCGTCCGGACCACTCGGACGACTTCAGCAAGGAGAGGAAAATGAAGTATACGACAGCACTATTGGGTGCCGTGTCCGCCTTTGGCATCGCCACCATGGCCTTTGGCGCCGCCCACGAGGGTCCGCGCGGCCGGGACGGCGACGTCAAGATCATCTATTGGCAGGCGCCGTCGATCATGAACCCGTACCTGTCGGGCGGCACTAAGGAGCTCGAGGCCGCATCGCTGGTGATCGAGCCTTTGGCGCGCTACGACCAAGACGGCAACCTGATGCCGTGGCTGGCCGAGTCGGTGCCCACCGTCGAAAACGGCGGGGTGAACGCCGACGGCACCCAGATCACCTGGGTCCTGAAGGAAGGCCTGGTGTGGTCCGACGGCAGCCCGGTGACCTCGGAGGACGTGAAGTTTTCCTGGGAATACTGCACCGCCGAGGGCGGCGGCTGTGCCCAGGCCGAGAAATACCTCGACGTGACCGCCGTTGACACGCCGGACGACCGCACGGTCGTGGTGACCTTCGGCGTCGGCAAGCCGTTCCCCTATGGCCCCTTCGTGGGCGCGCAGGCACCGATCATCCAGAAGGCACAGTTCGCCGATTGCCTCGGCCCCAAGGCGCCGGAATGCACCGACGCGAACTTCAACCCGATCGGCACAGGTCCGTTCACGGTGACCGAGTTCCGCCCCAATGACGTGATCACGCTGGCGGCGAACGAGAACTACCGTGAAGAGGGCAAGCCCGCCTTCGCCACCGTGACCTTCAAGGGCGGCGGCGACGCCACGGCCGCGGGCCGCTCGGTGCTCGAGACCGGCGAGTTCGACTATGCCTGGAACCTGCAGCTTGCGCCGGACGTGATCGCGCAGATGGAAGCTGCCGGCAAGGGCATGACCGTCAGCGCCTTCGGCACCTCGGTCGAACGGATCATGGTCAACCAGACCAACCCCGACCCGGCCTTAGGCGATGAGCGCGCCACCGCCGCGCATCCGCATCCGTTCCTGACCGACATCGCGGTGCGCCAGGCATTGTCGATGGCCATCGACCGCGCGCTTTTGACCGAGATCGGCTATGGCCCGGCCGGGACGCCGACCTGCAACGTGCTGCCGGCCCCGGCGATCTATGCCTCGATGGCCAATGACGGCTGCCTGGTGCAGGATATCGCCGGCGCCAACGCGCTCTTGGACGGAGCCGGCATCGTCGACACCGACGGCGATGGCGTGCGCGAGAAGGACGGCGTACCGCTGAAGCTCTTGTATCAGACCTCGACCAACGCGGTGCGCCAGGACTACCAGGCGCTGATCAAGCAGTGGTGGTCGGAAATCGGCGTCGAGACCGAGCTGCGCAATATCTCGGCCTCGGTGTTCTTCGGCTCGGATCCGGGCTCTCCGGATACGTTCCAGAAGTTCTTTGCCGATGTCGAGATGTACACCAACAACTTCGACGGCACCGACCCCGAGGCGTACATGGCGAACTGGACCTGCGATCAGGCGCCGCGTCCCGAGACCCAGTGGCAGGGCAACAACATGCCCCGCTACTGCGACGCGGCTTATGACGACTTGGCCGCGCAAATGGCGCAGACCTCTGGCCTCGAAGCCCGGGCCGCCCTGGCCAAGCAGATGAACGACATGCTGATGCAGAACTACATCATGCTGCCGCTCACCCACCGCGGCCGTGTCTCTGCGCATTCCAACACGCTGGGCGGTGTTGTCCTGAACGTCTGGGACAGCGAGTTGTGGAACATCGCCGACTGGTACCGCGCCGACGGCTAAACGCTAGCGCAGGGCGGGGTCACCCCGCCCTGCTCGCCCTCAAGACCGCTAAGCCGAGACGTCTATGCTGACCTACACGATCAGACGCCTGCTTCTGGCCATCCCGACGCTTCTGTTCATCGGTCTGTGTATCTTCCTGCTTCTCGACCTTGCCCCCGGCGACCCCACGGCGCAGCTGCCGTTGACGATCCCGCCGGAGGTCAAGCAGGAGATTCGCGAGTCGCTCGGGCTCGGCCAGCCGGTGCATATTCGATTCTGGAAATGGCTGGTGCAGTTCATCTGGGTCGAGCCCCTGAACATGTTCGACTACTTCTTCGGCACGGCGTTCTCCGAGGGCTGGCCGCGGATCATCAGCTGGCAATCGCGCTCACCGGTGATGGACATCGTCGTGCAGCGCATCCCGCAGACCCTGTGGGTCGTCGGCATGTCCTATGTCGTCGGCGTGCTGATCGCATTGCCGATCGGCATTATCTCGGCTTACCGGCAGTACTCGGTTTTCGACCAGGTCGGCACTTTCGTCAGCATGATCGGCTATTCGGTGCCGCCGTTCTTCACCGGCGTCCTGGTCATCGTGATCTTCTCGGTGCAGCTCGGCTGGCTGCCCTCGATCTACGACACCACACACAGCGTGGTGGATTGGGAGACCTTCGTCTTTCAGCTCAAACAGATGGTCATGCCGGTGATGGTGCTGGCCTTGCAGACCACGGCGCAGATCAGCCGGTTCATGCGCGCCAGCATGCTCGACAATCTCAATCAGGACTATGTCCGCACCGCCCGCGCCAAGGGGCTGAGCGAGCAGGTCGTGGTGCTGGTTCATGTGCTGCGCAACTCGATGATCCCGGTCGTCACCGTCATCGCGCTCGGTGTGCCGGCGGTGTTCGGCGGCGCGATCATCACCGAACAGATCTTCAAGGTGAACGGCATCGGCCAGCTTCTGATCACCGCGATCCAGGCCAACGATCTGCCGATGGTGCAGACGCTGACCTTCATCTTCGCGATCCTGATCGTGCTCTTCAACCTGATCGCCGACGTGCTGTACGGCGTCCTCGATCCGCGGATCCGTTATGACTGACCAAACCACCCAAGCCCAGGCGCAAGCCTACGAAGACCGCCCGCCGCGCAACCAGTGGCTGGACGTCTGGGACCAGTTTAAGACCCACAAGGGCGCGCTGGTGGGGCTGGCGTTCTTTATCTTCATTATCCTCGGCGTCACCATCGGGCCGCTGATTTGGACCATCGACGCCACCTATATCGACATCCGCGCCCGCAACGAGGGCCCGAGCCTGGCGCATCCCTTCGGCACCGATCAACTGGGCCGGGATACCTTGGCGCGGATGATCGCCGGCGGACAGACCTCGATCGCGGTGGGGCTGACGGCGATGGCGCTGGCCTTGTTCCTCGGCACGCTGATCGGCGTGACGGCGGGGTTCTCGAAAAAACTCGACGGGCCCCTGATGCGTTTCACCGACCTGTTCCTGGCGCTGCCCTTGCTGCCTTTGCTGCTGGTCATCATCATGCTGTTTCGCGACCGGCTGCGGGCGACCTTCGGGCCCGAAGAGGGTATCTTCATCCTGATCGTCGTCGTCATCGGCATCACCTCGTGGATGAACACCGCGCGCATCGTGCGGGGCGACGTGCTGGCGCTGAAAGAGCGCGAGTTCGTGCTGGCGGCGCGGTCGATCGGCACACCGGCGCGGCGCATGGTGACACGGCACATCCTGCCCAATGTGATGTCGCCGATCATGGTGTCGGCGACGCTCGGCATCGCCAACGCGATCATCACCGAGTCGGCGCTGTCGTTCCTCGGTCTGGGCTTCCCATCGGATTTCCCGACCTGGGGGCGGCTGTTGTTCGACGCCACCGACTGGTTGCAGCAGCATCCCGAACGGGTGATGTGGCCCGGCCTGGCGATCTCGCTGACGGTGCTGTCGGTCAACTATATCGGCGACGGGTTGCGCGACGCGCTGGACCCGCGGATCCGGGGGCGTTGATCACAAAATAAGGCCAGCTTCGCGGATTCCGCGCCGCAAGTGGGACCAGCGTTCGAAGTCCGGTCGCCCGGACGGTGTCTGTCCCATGAAACTGCGCCATATAAGGAAATTGTTCCGGTGATGCCGGCGTGACGGGCGCCGAATTGAATTGATTTGACGGGGTTTGGCCGCCAAATCGGAACATCGTTCCAATATTGCGCGCGAGTCATACCCCATGTTCGAAAGCTTCGGATTTGAATCCCTCACCGCACCGCAGGCAGCTATTTGGTTTGGCCTGGCTCTGGGCCTCGCCTTCGGCGCGCTGGCCCAGATCACTCGGTTCTGCCTGCGCCGCGCCGTCACCGGCTCCCCGGCAGAGCGCCGCCCGGCCGCCGCTGTCTGGCTGACCGCGCTGGCGGCGGCGGTGATCGGCACCCAGTTCGCTGTCTGGGCCGGTCTCGTCGACTTCGGCGCACACCGGTTCCATGCCGCCGAAATCCCCGTCGCCGCGATCCTGATCGGCGGCCTCTTGTTCGGCGCGGGCATGGTGCTGACCCGCGGCTGCGCCTCGCGCCTGACGGTGCTGATGGCCGGCGGCAATCTGCGTGCGCTGAGCGTCCTGCTGGTCTTCGCGGTGACCGCGCATGCCACGATGAAGGGCGTGCTGGCACCGGTCGCCACGCGCCTGGGCGAGCTGACCCTGAGCCTTGAAACAGGCGCCCTGCCGGGCGCGCCGCTGATCTGGGGCGGTCTGATCGCCCTGGCCACCTTCGCCGTGGCCTGGCGCGCGGAGGCGCGGCCGCTGCATCTGGGCCTGGCCGCGCTGCTGGGGCTGCTTGTGCCGGCGGGCTGGGTCGGCACCGGATTCGTGCTCTACGACGATTTCGATCCGATCGCGCTGCAGAGCTTGGCCTTTACCGCGCCGGCCGCCGACAGCCTGTTCTGGAGCATCGCCGCCACCGCGATCCCGGCGAATTTCGGCGTCGGCCTGGTGGGCGGCACCGCGGCGGGCGCGCTGGTCCTCGCGGTCTTGCGCCGCGAGTTCGCCTGGGCGAGTTTCTCGACGCCGTCCGAGACCGGCCGCTACCTGACCGGCGGCGCGCTGATGGGTGTGGGCGGCGTTCTGGCCGGCGGCTGCACGCTGGGCGCGGGGCTGTCGGGCGTGCCGACCCTGGGCGTCTCGGCGATCCTGGCGCTGGCGGCGATCGTGCTGGGCGCACAGGCGACGGACCGGGCGCTGTCGGCCCGTCCCAGAGCCGCGGCGGCGGTTCCGGCGGAGTAGTCGAGGGTCGATCACACAGAGTGGGAAGAGCGGTTAAGTCCGACCGGCACTGGGTCGTCGCGGCTTTCGAATTGCTCTAACTCATGCCCGCACGGCCCAGCGGCGGCCCGCGGGATGCCGCAGCGACCTCTGTACGACGCGCTTTTATGGCAGCGAGGTGCATCTTCCATTTCAACGAGGCGCCCCGGACAGCCAAAGCGGCAGCCCACCCGGGCGGGCCGCCGCTGGGCCGGGGCGCTTCGCGCTGTTAACCCGGCCCGGGGCAACGTTCGAACGTCGAGTCTGTAGGGCATCCAGCGATGCTTTGGCCTCGACCAATCCTCACTCCATCTGCTTGCGGATCCGCCGCACCAGGGCCCAGACGCCCAGCAGCACCACAGGCGTCGCCACCGCGGTCAGGATCAGCTTGTCGATGCCGATCTCCTGGCCCACGGGGCCGAGGATATAGGTCACCAGGTTCACCGCGTAATAGCTGATCGCTACTACCGACAGCCCCTCGACCGTGCGCTGCAGCCTCAGCTGCAGATCGGCCCGGCGGTCCATCGATTCCAAGAGCTTCTGGTTCTGCTCGGACCGCTCTACGTCGACGCGGGTGCGCAACAAATCGCCGGCGCGGATCGCACGTTCTGCCATCGTCTTCAGCCGCGCCTCGGTGGCCTTGACGGTACGCATCGACGGATCGAAGCGCCGGGCCATGAATTCGCGGAAGATCTGCCGGCCCTGGAATCGCTCTTCGCGCAACACCTCGATGCGCTGCGCCACCAAAGCCTCGTAGGCCGCGGTGGCCGAGAACCGAAAGCTGGTCTTGGCCAACAGGCTCTCCAGCTCCGCCGAGATCTCCAACAGCGCCTTCAGCGTCTCGTCGGCGCGCGCCGCCCCGCCGGTCATCGCCTCGACCATCGCCTCGAGCCTTGTGTCGATCGGCCCCAGCCGGCGCGACAGATCGCGGGCGCGCGTGAGCCCCAGCATCGACATCGCCTTGTAGGTCTCGATCTCGCAGAGCCGCTGCAGGATGCGCCCCACCCGGCGCGGGCCGGTGCCGGGCTCGACGAAGACGGCGAACCGCATGTGCCCGGCGGGATCGATGCGGAAATCGCCGGCCATCACCGCGCAGCCGTCCAAGATCCGGCTGGCCGCAAGGCTTTCGGGCACGAACCAGTCGCCGAGCTTGCCGGTCATGTCCTCGGGCGGGCCCATGGTCTCGACCCGGATCAGCGCCGAGGTGATCCGTACACCCGGCGCGGCGGCCAGCCAGTCCTCGGGGAAGACGTCGAAGGCGGCCTTGTCGAAGGGCTGGTCGCGCACCCCGTCGACGAAGATCGTGTAGCTGACGAATTCGGTGTGCTGCTCCCATTTGAACTTGTAGCGGCCGAGATCGCCGAAATAATGCGTGGCGCCAGGCTGCGGGTGCTTGGCCCCGAAGCGGTCCAGAAGGTCGGTCAGATGCGCCCAATCGGCGTCGCGGTCGCGATTGGCGGCCTCCTGCGGCTGTTTGATCGCCAGATAGGCGGCGTGGCAGGGCGCCTGCAGCGACGGGAACGGCCGGGCATGCAGCTCGTTGGCCAACTGATAGCGCAACGTATGGTCTTCGATCGGGCTCATGGGGCAACGAGATAGCGATTTCGCCGCGGCTGTACAGGCAGGAGGGCGCGCTTGCGACCCCTGGTGTGACGCAATTGCGCAATCGCCGGGCGGGGATGCGGGCGATGCTGTCGAAAACCGCAAGGCAAGGAGGCGGCGCATGCGGATCGGTTTCATCGGGCTCGGCAACGTGGGCGGCAAGCTGGCCGGCAGCCTGTTGCGCAACGGCCATGCGCTGACGGTGCGCGACCTAGACCGGGACGCGGCGCAGGCCTTTCTCGACGGCGGCGCCACCTGGGCCGAGAGCCCTGCCGAGATGGCGGCGGATTGCGACATGGTGATCACCTGCCTGCCTTCGCCCGCGGCCTGCGCCGCGGTGATGGAGGGCGCGGATGGGATCTTGCAGGCGCTCGGCCCCGGCAAGATCTGGGCCGAGATGTCGACGACCGATGCCGCCGAGGTGCGGCGCATGGGCGCCATGGTCGCGGCCAAGGGCGCGGCGGCAGTGGATTGCCCGGTCTCCGGCGGCTGCCACCGGGCGGCCACCGGCAACATCTCGATCTTCGCGGGCTGCGACCGGGCGACCTTCGAGCGCGTTTTGCCGGTTCTGACCACGCTCGGCCGGCGCATCCTGCACACCGGCGACTTGGGCTCGGCCTCGGTCCTGAAGGTGATGACGAACTACCTCGCCACGATCAACCTCGTCAGCCTCGCCGAGGCGCTGACGACGATGCAGGCCGCGGGGCTCGATCTGGCCACCACCTACGAGGCGATCCGGATCTCCAGCGGCAATTCCTTCGTGCATGAGACCGAAAGCCAGGTGATCCTGAACGGCTCGCGCGACATCAACTTCACCATGGATCTGGTGCTGAAGGATATCGGGCTGTTCGATGAGATCGCGCAGGGCTCCGGCGTGCCGCTGACCCTGTCGCCGGTGCTGGTCGAGATGTTCCGCGAGGCGGTGGCGGCCTATGGGCCGCGCGAGCTCAGCCCCAACATCATCCGCCGCTACGAAGAGCCGACCGGCCATGACATCCGCGCGCCCGGCTTTCCCGCCGAGATGGTCGACGACGAGCCCGAAGCGCCGGGCCACGAAGTCGTGGTCCGGCGCGCCTGAGGGCGTGTGGCGGGTCGCTAGGGTCGGTGGGAGTCCAATGGGCGCGAAGTGGGCTGGAGCGGACATTCGCGTTGCGCCCCGGGCACGGACTCAAGGGGCGCAGCCCCGCCGTGCCCATCGCCGACCCGCCCCGAAGGGGTGGCGATTGGTCGGGACCTGCGCATCGCTTGATGCCCTACGGATTCGACAGCCATAAAGCACAGCCCTTCAGAGGTCGGTTCGCCACCCCGCGGGCCGGCGATGGTCCCGGCTCGTCGCCAGATGGCCAACGACCGCTCCAGGCCAAAACCGCCAACGCGGTTCCAACCTAGACCAGCCCGGTCGCGTCTCGTCCTGGTGTCCCTTGGGGCGTGCGGTCACTTGGAGGTGGCGGCGCCGCCAATCGACATGTCCGGGGCCAATGCCCTGTTGGTCCGGAACGGGCTGTCACCCCGTCCCCTTGGCCTGTCTGACCGTCCCTGCACCCAATGAAAGAGGTGGTCTTCGGGACCGGATCGTCTGGATGCGACCGGGCGCTACCCCGTCCGCACGAAAGCGCTTCGGACGTGGTTTCTACCGTGCCGAGATTGGCGATCGGTTACCCCACCGCGCGGTGCCCTCCGCAAACCCGCCGCCACGGTCGCCACCGCAGGCTGCGGCCGCCCGTCGCGCTTCGCACCGCTTTGCGCTATCCTGGTACACGGGAGTGCACCGCAATGACCGACAGACCAACCGACGCGATCGGCGATGTCTATGCCGAAGCCGAGCAGGCCGGGACCGAGGGGATCTATCGCGACTGGGCGGCGAAATACGATGCCGACAACGCCGCCTTGGGGTTCCGGCTGCCCTACATCGCCGCCGGCTATGCGGCACGGTATCTTGAGAAGGGGACGGGTCCGATTCTCGATGCCGGCTGCGGGACCGGCCTCGTGGGCGCGGCGCTGCAGCTTCTGGGCTATGCCGACATCTGCGGCCTGGACCTCTCGACCGAGATGCTGGAGGTCGCCGAGGCCACCGGGGCCTATCGCGCCCTGCACGCCGCGCGGCTGGGCGCGCCGCTGCCCTTCGCCGATGACAGCTTTCGGGCCGTGCTCTGCATCGGTTCGTTCGGGCCCGGCCACGCTCCGCCCGACGCGTTGACCGAGCTGGTCCGCGTCGCCGCACCCGGCGCGCCGGTGATCTTCAATCTGGTGGAAAAGACCTGGGTGTCGCAGGGCTTTCCGGAGGTACTCGATGCCCTGACCGTCGACCGCCGCTGGACGCTGGCCGAGGACACCGGGCCATGGAAGCCCTATGCCATCGGCGAGCAGGACCTCTACTGCCGCCTCTTCGTTTATATCGTGACCTAGCCGTCCGTCGGAGCAGAGCGGCGCCCCATCTCCCTCTGAACCGGGGGAGAGGGCTAATCGATCAACGGCAGCAGCTTGTCCAAGGATGCCTTGGCGTCGCCATAGAACATCCGCGTGTTCTCTTTGAAGAACAGCGGGTTCTCGATGCCGGAATAGCCCGTGCCCTGGCCGCGTTTCGAGACGAAGACCTGTTTCGCCTTCCACACCTCCAGGACCGGCATGCCGGCGATCGGCGAGTTCGGATCGTCCTGGGCGGCCGGGTTGACGATGTCGTTCGAGCCGATGACGATCGAGACATCCGTTTCCGGGAAGTCGTCGTTGATCTCGTCCATCTCCAGCACGATGTCGTAAGGCACCTTCGCCTCGGCCAGAAGCACGTTCATGTGGCCCGGCAAACGCCCGGCGACGGGGTGGATGCCGAACCGCACCTCCTTGCCTTGTGCGCGCAGCTTGCGGACCAGTTCCGACACCGCTTGCTGCGCCTGGGCCACGGCCATGCCGTAGCCCGGCACGATGATGACGCTGTCGGCGTCGTTCAGCGCCGCGGCCACGCCCTCGGCCTCGATGGCGATCATCTCGCCCGATACCTCCTGGGTGGGGCCGCCGGTGCCGCCGAAGCCGCCTAGGATGACGCTGATGAAGGACCGGTTCATCGCTTTGCACATGATGTAGCTGAGGATTGCACCCGACGAACCGACCAGCGCGCCGACGACGATCAGCAGATCGTTGCCCAGCGAGAAGCCGATGGCGGCGGCGGCCCAGCCGGAATAGCTGTTCAGCATCGAGACCACGACGGGCATGTCCGCGCCGCCGATCCCCATGATCAGGTGGTAGCCGATGAAAAGCGCCAGAAGCGTCAACAGCACCAGCGTCCAGCTACCGGCGCCGCCCAGATAAAGCGCCGCGAAGAGAAGCGACCCGGCGGCGGCGGCGGCGTTCAGCATGTGCCCGCCCGGCAGTTGGATCGCCGCCGAATCGACGCGCCCCGCAAGCTTGCCATAGGCGATAACCGAGCCGGTGAAGGTGACCGCGCCGATCCAGATCCCCAGCATCAGCTCGACGCGCAGAATGTTGACCTCGACGGCGGTCTTCTTGGCAACGATGGCCGCGAAGCCGGTGAAGGTCTTGGCGAAGGCGGCGCCCTCGACGCTGACCTCTTCGGGGCGCGGGAACGGCAGGCCCTCACCGATAAACGCCGTGGCGACGCGGCCAAGCTCGATATCGGCGTTGAAGCCCACGAAGACGGCCGCAAGACCGACGAGCGAGTGCATGATCGCCACCAGCTCGGGCATCTGGGTCATCTGCACCCGGGTGGCGAGCTGATAGCCCACGGCGGCGCCGAGCGCGATCAGCACGACGGAGGCGCCCCAGAGCCCCTGCCCCGGGCCGATCATCGTGGCCAGAACCGCAATCGCCATGCCGACGATGCCGTACCAGACCGCACGCTTTGCGCTTTCCTGGTTCGACAGCCCGCCAAGGCTCAGGATGAACAGAACGGCCGCAACGGCATAGGCGGCGATGGTGAATCCGAAATCCATGTCTACCCCTGCCCGCTTATGATTTCTGGAACATGGCGAGCATGCGCCGTGTGACCAAAAACCCGCCGAAGATATTGACCGAGGCCATGAGCACGCCCAGGGCCGCCAGCACCGTGATCAGAAGGCTCGACGAGCCGATCTGGATCAAGGCGCCCAGGATGATGATCGACGAGATCGCGTTGGTCACCGCCATCAAGGGCGTGTGCAGGCTGTGCGCCACGCCCCAGATCACCTGGAAGCCGATGAAGACCGACAAGACGAAGACGATGAAGTGTTGCATGAAGCTCGCCGGCGCGACGAGGCCCACGGCCAGCACGGCGACGGTGCCGATCGCCAGCAGACCGACCTGCCGTTTGGTCTGTTCCTTGAAGGCCGCCAATTCCTGCGCGCGCTTTTCCTCCGGCGTCAGCTCCTTGGGTTTCTCCTTCGGCTGCACCGCGATCGCCTGGATCTTCGGCGGCGGCGGCGGGAAGGTGATTTCCTTCTGGTAGGTCACCGTTGCGCCGCGGATCACGTCGTCTTCCATGTCGTGGTTGACCGTGCCGTCCTTCTCGGGCGTCAGATCGGTCATCATGTGGCGGATATTGGTCGAATAGAGCGTCGAGGATTGCGCCGCCATCCGGCTGGGGAAGTCGGTATAGCCGACGATGGTCACGCCGTTGTCGGTGACGATTTTCTCATCCGGAACAGTGAGTTCGCAGTTGCCGCCGCGTTCGGCGGCCAGGTCGACGATCACCGAGCCGGGCTTCATCGCCTCGACCATGTCCTTGGTCCAGAGGATCGGCGCATCGCGGTTCGGGATCAGCGCCGTGGTGATGACGATGTCCATCTCCGGCGCCAGCTCGCGGAACTTCTCCAACTGCTTTTCGCGAAATTCCGGGGAACTCGGCGCCGCGTAGCCGCCCGTCGTCGCGCCGTCAGCTTGATCCTCCTCGAATTCGAGAAAGACGAACTCCGCGCCCATCGACTCGATCTGCTCGGCCACTTCGGGGCGCACGTCGAAGGCGTAGGTGATGGCACCAAGGCTCGTCGAGGTCCCGATCGCGGCCAGCCCCGCGACCCCGGCGCCCACGACCAGAACCTTTGCAGGCGGCACCTTGCCCGCCGCCGTCACCTGGCCGGTGAAGAACCGTCCGAAATTGTTGCCTGCCTCGATCACCGCGCGGTAGCCGGCGATATTGGCCATCGACGACAGCGCGTCCATCTTCTGGGCGCGGGAAATCCGCGGCACCATGTCCATGGCGATGGTGGTGGCGCCCTTGGACTTCGCCAGCTCCATAAGCTTTTCGTTTGCCGCCGGATAGAAGAACGAGATCAGCGTTTGCCCCTCGCGCAACCGCTTCGCCTCGGTATCCGAGGGCGGCCGGACTTTTGCAACGATATCAACGGCTTTCCAAAGCGGCGCGGCGCCCTTAATGACCTCGACCCCGGCCTCCTTGTAGGCCGCGTCCGAAAACCCGGCGGCGGCCCCGGCGCCAGCTTCGATGGCACAGTCGTAGCCCAGTTTCTGCAGCTGTTTCGCGCTGTCGGGCGTCATCGCGACACGCGCCTCGCCCTCGAAAACCTCTTTCGGCGTTCCGATCTTCACGTCTGATATCCCCCGCGTTCCGCGCTTTCGGCCTCAGATGGGCCGGGATTGGCGAAAGTCTACTAATCGCTGCGGGTTCGGATCACAAGCCGGGCCGTCGCGGCGTTTTGGCCGGGGTCAAATCCAGCGGCGGGTGGCGGCGCGGTAGGCCTCGAATTCGCTTGGAAAGCCCTCTTCGAGGCGGCGTTCCTCGTGCCGGATGAAGCGGGCGTGGATGACCCAGACGAAGGCGGGGATCAGCGGTACGGCGAGGACGGCGTCCCAGCGCAGGATCAGACCGGTGAGGACCAGCGCATCGCCCAGGTAGATCGGGTTGCGCGAGTATTGGAAGATGCCCCCGGTCACCAACGCGCTGGGGTCCTGGTGCGGGATCAGCGTGGTCTTGGCGCGGTTCATCTGCCAGATCGCGGCAGCCATCAGAGCGATGCCCCCGATCACGAGGATCGGCCCGGCCCAACGAGCCCAGGCGCCGAAGCCGAGCTCCGGTGCGATGCCCGAGAGCCACCAGGCGAAGACCAGGCAGATCAGCAGCCAGACCGGGGGAATGTCGATCACCTTCATGGCCCGTAAGGTACGCGGCGCCGTGCGCGGTGCCAAGGTTTGGCGCGCGTGGCGGCGCGAGAGGCGTCAATCCAGCGGAATAGGCACCTTTTCGTCCGCGGCTTGCCAAAATTGCTCTGAAGCCGACGTTTTCCACGTTGCGAAGAGCCGTGTCCATCGCCGGCCCGCGGGGTGGCGAACCGACCTCTGATCGGCAGCGCTTTATGGTAGCCAGGTCCGAACGACATTACGCTGAAGTGCGAGGCCAGCAAGATCGCCACCCCACCGGGGCGGGCCGGCGATGGGCGCGGCGGGGCTACGCCCCTGGATTCCGTGCCCGGGGCGGCATGCCAAAGACCGCCGCAAACAGAAACTCGACCGAACGCGTTCCGGCCAGGGCCCGACCGTCCTCCATTGCCCGACCGCCACGATCCCGCTAGATCGCAGGCCATGACCGACTTCGCCGCCACCAAAGCCCTGTTCCACCTGCCCGAGGGCGTGATTTACCTCGATGGCAATTCGCTGGGGCCCCTGCCCAAGGCGGCCGCGTCCAGGGTCGCACAGGCGGTCGAGGCGGAATGGGGCGAGATGTTGATCACCGGCTGGAACAAGGCCGGCTGGATGGCGCAGCCGGGCGTGCTCGGCGACCGGATCGGGCGGCTGATCGGCGCCGCCCCCGGCCACACGGTGATCGGCGACACGCTGTCGATCAAGGTCTACCAGGCGCTGGCCTCGGCGCTGGCATTGCGGCCCGGCCGCAAGTTGATCCTCAGCGACACCGGCAACTTTCCCTCCGACCTCTACATGGCCGAGGGGCTGATCGCAGCGTTCGGCCAGGGCCACGTGCTGAAGACCGTCGCGCCGGAAGCGGTCGCCGACCAGATCGACGACAGCGTCGCCGTCCTGATGTTGACCGAGGTCGACTACCGCACCGGGCGGCTGCACAACATGGCCGCGCTGACGGCGCAGGCCCATGCCGCCGGCGTGCTGACAGTCTGGGACCTCGCCCACAGCGCCGGCGCGATCGAGGTGGACCTGACTGCGGCGCAGGCCGATTTCGTGGTGGGCTGCACCTACAAATACCTCAATGCCGGGCCCGGCGCGCCGGCCTTCATCTCGGTCGCGCCGCGCCACGCCGAGGCGGTTCGGCCCGCCCTGTCCGGCTGGCTCGGCCACGAGGCGCCCTTCGCCTTCGAGCCGCAGTACCGCCCCGGGCGCGGGATCGAGCGGATGCGGGTCGGCACGCCGCCGGTCCTGCAGATGGCGGCGCTGGAGGCCGCGCTCGACATTTGGGAGCACGTGGACATGGCCGCGGTGCGGGCGCGGTCGATCGAGCTGACCGAGCTTTTCATCGCCGAGGTCGAGACCGCCTGCCCGAGCCTCACGTTGAATTCGCCCCGCGACTCCGCCCGCCGCGGCAGCCAGGTCGCCTGGCGCCACCCGGAGGGCTACGCGGTGATGCAGGCGCTGATCGCCCGCGGCGTGATTGGCGATTTCCGCGCCCCCGACAACCTGCGCTTCGGCTTCACCCCGCTCTATATCGGCACCGAAGAGGTCCGCGCCGCGGTCGCGATCCTGGCCGATATTCTGGACAACCGGCTGTGGGACCGGCCCGAGTACAAGGCGCGTGCGGCGGTTACTTAGGCCGGGACGGTCTGCGAGCAGGCCTTGCGAAAGGCTCTACCCTGTAGGCAAAGCGGAGTTGCCCTGGGCACGGGATCAAGGGGCGCAGCCCCGCCGTGCCCATCGCCGACCCGCCCCGGAGGGGCGGCGATTGGTCGA